>CAZYOV010000093.1:0-8887 GCA_964649215.1 uncultured Dehalococcoidia bacterium | reverse complement strand
ACCTGAAGCCGGACGAGGCGCTGGTGTTCGTAATGGCGGCGGGGATCAACTACAACAACGTGTGGGCCAGCCTGGGTGTCCCCGTTGACGTGATCAAGGTGCACGAGCGCGAGGGCGACCCCTCCGGCTTCCACATCGGCGGCAGCGACGCCTCCGGCATCGTCTACGCCGTGGGCGACGAGGTGACCAACGTCAAGATTGGCGACCGCGTGGTCGTCCATTGCGGTTGGTGGGACCGGGAGGACCCGTATATCAAGGCGGGTGGCGACCCGATGATAGCGCCCAGCGCCCGCATCTGGGGCTACGAGACGAACTGGGGCTCCTTCGCCCAGTTCGCCAAGGTGCAGGCGCACCAGTGCCTGCCCAAGGCGCCGCAGCTCACCTGGGAGGCGGCCGCCGCGCCCACGCTTGTCGGCGCCACGGCCTATCGGATGCTCCACGGCTGGCCGCCCAACACGGTCAAGGATGGGGACGTTGTCCTGGTCTGGGGCGGCTCCGGCGGCCTGGGCTCAATGGCGATCCAGATCGCGCGGGAGGCGGGCGCCGTGCCGGTGGCCGTGGTCTCCAGCGAGAGCAAGTTCGAGTTCTGTCAGAACCTGGGGGCCAAGGGCTGCATCAACCGCAAGAAGTTCGATCACTGGGGCATACCGCCGCACTGGGACGACACAGAGGCGTTCGGCCGCTGGGCGGAGGGCGCCCGCGCCTTCGGTAAGGCAGTCTGGGACGTCCTGGGCGAGCGCAGGAACCCCGCCATCGTGCTCGAGCATCCGGGGGAGGACACGATCCCGACATCCATCTTCGTGTGCGATAACGGGGGTATGGTGGTGATCTGCGCCGGCACGACGGGATTCAGCGCCGTGGTGGACCTGCGCTATCTGTGGATGCGACAGAAGCGCTTGCAGGGCTCTCACTTCGCTAACGATGATAATGCCGCCGCCTTCAACCAGCTGGTTGTGGACGGCAAGGTCGACCCCTGTCTGAGCCGCGTCTTCGCCTTCGAGGAGATATCGGTGGCGCACCAGCTCATGCATGAGAACAAGCACCCCGAGGGGAACATGGTGGCGCTGGTGAGCGCCCCGCGGGAGGGGCTGACGGACCTGCCGTAGGAACCGGCTCGTCCTTCGGCTACCTCACCCGGAGTGGAGGCTTGCCCTCGCTGCTATACTGGGGGCGATTGCGGGCCAGCCGATAGGAGAGTCGCTATGGACTATCGCTTCACGCCAGAGGAGGAGGCGTTCCGGCAGGAGGTGCGGACGTTCCTTCGCGCTGAGCTGCCGGAGAGCTGGGACTACGACCCGTTCGAGCTGCACGACGAGCAGTGGGAGGTCGCCCGCGACTTCACCAGGAAGCTGGGGGCAAAGAGGTGGCTGGCGCCGGCCTGGCCGGAGGAGTACGGCGGCCTGGGGCTGGACTTCATGAAGCAGGTGGTGATGGCGGAGGAGATGGCGTACCACCGCGCGCCCAACACCAGCCTCATCGGCGTGACGTACGCCGGGCCTACCGTAATCGTCTACGGCACCGACGAGCAGAAGAAGCAGTTCCTGCCCGGAATCACCTCGGGCGAGATCGTCTGGTGCCAGGGCTACTCGGAGCCCGACGCCGGTTCGGACCTCGCCTCGCTGCAGATGACGGCGGTCAAGGACGGCGACGACTACGTGCTGAACGGCACGAAGATATGGTCGTCCAATGCCCACAAGGCGAACTGGTGCTTCTTGCTGGCCCGCACGGACACGGAGGCGCCCAAGCATAAGGGCATCTCCTACCTCATTACGCCCATGGACGCCCCCGGCATCAAAGTGAACCCGCTGGTGAACATGGCGGACGAGCACAACTTCAACGAGATCGTGTTCGAAAACGTGCGGGTGCCCGCGAAGGGGCTTGTGGGGGAGGAGAACCGCGGCTGGTACGTGGGGATGACGACGCTGGACTTCGAGCGGTCAAACGTCTCCTCGGCGGCGACGCACCGGCGCAGCTTCGATCAGCTCCTGGGGTATGTGAGGGAACAGGGGACGGGGGACGGGGGACAGAGGGCTCGCCCCGCCCTGGACGGCGATGGCGACGGAGTACGGCCGCGGCTGGCAGAGATCGCGATCGAGATTGAGACGGGGCGGTACCTGTCGTACCGGGTGGCGTCGATGCAGGCGAGGGAGCAGATCCCGAACTACGAGTCGTCGGCGGCGAAGGTGTACCACTCGGAGCTGGGGCAGAGGCTGGCGCGTACGGGGCTGCAGGTGATGGGGCTGTACGGGCAGCTGCGAGAGGGCTCCAAGTACTCGCGGCTGCGGGGCCGGTTCGCGCGGACGGATGTGACCTCGGCGGGGGCGACGATAGCGGCGGGGACGTCGGAGATCATGCGGGGGATGCCGCGGGGGTAGGGGGCGGCGGGACCGGAGAACCAGAGAACCAGAGAGCGCTTCGGCAGGTTGGTCGTTTTGGGCGGAGCGTATCTGTTGTCTGGTTGATTTTTCGCGAAAGGTTGCTTTTTAGGGGCGGGCCGTATTGGGGCCCGCTGTTTACGTTTGGTTGTTTTGCCGGCCTGTGGTGCAGGCTCAGGAAGGCGCGAGGGTGAGGGCGGAGGGTCAAGGGGTAGACGACAGGCTTGGGCCGTGCCACCTCGCCAGAGACGGTCGGGTCCTCCTGAGGCGGACACGTCCTCCTAAGGCGGACACGTGTTAAGGTACGGGTTGCGCCTTCAGGGTAGCGCGAGGCGGGCCGGAGGTGGAAGGGGGAGGCGGCGCGGGCGCTCAGGTTCGTTAGCCGAAATGTGAGCTAGGTCTGGTCCTGGACCTCGGCGGTTGGCGCCAGCTGCTTTACGAGCTCGGCGCCGTATTCACAGTCCGACTTCCTTTTGTAGCCTTCGGCGGAGTCAGCGATGATCTCGTTGTTGTCGGCGCGAAGCCGCCAACGGAACTCACCGGCGCGGTCTGTGAAGATCTGGAACTTGGCCATTGAGGCCCCCTTTCAGGCTAGTCGCTAAGCCGAGCGTCGAGCGGTTAACGGCAGGTGCGCGACACGCGGGAAGATTTTACGACGTGGTGGAGAAAATTGCAACGGCTGGGTCTGCCGCGCGGGTAGGGGGGCGGGGGCCAGAGGCCCTCCGGCTATGGTAGACGCGGGCGCGGGAAGCCGCTCGTCCTACGAGAGCCTCAGGACGAGCGGAGGGGGGGCGGGCCCTTCGACAAGCTCAGGGTGAGCGGATAACTGTGGAGTATCGGCCCCTATTCCGTATGTAGATTCCTAACTTAGTGGGGCCAGAAACGTTCCAGAAGGAAAAGGTAACGACTGCTTAATCGGGAGGAGAAAGCATTTGGGTTGGATAATCAGCATGATCTTTGCCGTCGTCGTCTGTACGATCCTCTTCTTCGTAGGGCGAGCAGTACACAGAAGCGGCAAAGAGAGGCGCAGCGTGGCCGAGGCGAGAGACTACGGTTACAGCTCCATAGGTGACGCCAAAACCATGGATACCGGCGGTACACTGCTAACAATTGGTGCCGTAGTCCTCTTCTTCCTCTGGGTCGGGTTGCACACCCTCATCTCTAGTGTCCATCAGGTGCCCGCCGGTCATGCAGGAGTCATCCGCGAGTTTGGCGCCATCGTCGACCAGACAGACGACGGCTTCCAGTTCATCCCACCGTGGAGAACCCTAGAGGACGCCGACACGCGGGTGCAGACGTGGGCGTTCACTAATGACCCCAGCAACATTCCGGCAGGAGCGAAGCTGGCGGGCGAAGGACTAGGCAGCTTCAGTGAGGAGACCCAAGATGTATTCATCAGCATAACGCTGAACATCGAAGTCTCTCCGGGCGATATCCAGGAGCTGTACCGCAACGTGGGAGCTGACTACTTCGACAAGCTGGTGCCTACACGGGTGCGACAGCTGTTTAAGAATGAGACGGTGAAGTTCAAGGCTGTCGACATCGCCCCTAACCGTGAGCAGATCCGCACGGCGGTGGAGGAAAATCTACGCCAGGAACTGAGCAATTTCAGCATCGACGTCGTCGCCCTGTTGATCGACAACATCGACTTCAACCAGCCGTTCAAGGACGCGATCGAGGCGAAGCAGGTGGCGACTCAGAACGCTCAGGAAGAGGCTGAGCGCATCACGCAGAGGGAGAACGAGGCGCTTCAACTAATTGCCGAGGCCGAGGGTACGAAGCAGGCAACGATCACCGTCGCCGAGGGCCAGGCGGAGGCCAACAGGCTGCTGGATGCGTCGTTGACGCCTAACGTTATCCTCTTCCAGGCGATCCAGAAGCTGGCGGACGATCTCGACATCGCCATACTCCCAGCGGGAGAAGGGGTAATTATCGACCCAACAACGCTGCTGACACCGTCAGAGACTGGAGGTGAGTAAAAGACAAACCAAGTGAACGGTTTAGGCGGGCGCACAATCGCGGGGGGAACCTCGTTTTAAGGAGGCCAGCCGCGTTTTCGGCAAGTGAGCGGCCGAGGAATAGCTAGGATGCTGGTTGATGTCGTACTCCCGCTTGTCATGGCGCTGCCGCTCCCCGTATTCCTATGGTTTCTCTTACGACAACCCCGCGGGCCGCGACGGTGAGCCCCCGTTGACACCCGCCCAGCCCAGGACCCCAATCGAGGCGCCCATCGCCGTCGGCGTCGCGGCGGTATTCGGCGTTAGGGCGGGTTAGGCGGGCGCAGGCATAGGCAGGGGCGTATCCAGGAAGAAGAACAGATCGCTAAGCATCTCGGCCAGCGTCGGGTGAGCAAAGATGCTATCACGAATAGCGGTGTACGGAAGCTTGCCCATCATCGCCACCTGTAGGACCGACATCATCTCACCCCCTTCGACGGCCAAGATGGCAGCGCCCAGTATCTGACCGGTATCAGCATCCACAATCGCCTTCATGAAGCCGCGAGTCTCGCCTAGTTCAAGGGCCCGGGTCGGGAGTGGATAGCTCATGGGAGCCTTCGCCACCCGAATGTTCCGTCCTTGGGCGCGGGCCTCGGTCTCGGTTAGCCCGATGCGGCCCAATTGCGGATCGATGAAGACGGTGTAGGGCACAATACGCCCTGCTGTGGTGCGGTCTCCGCCCATGATGAGGTTAGTGCGCAAGAGGCGGATGTCGTCAAAAGCCTTATGGGTGTGGGCTGGGCCGGGCGTAACGTCGCCGAACGCATGGATGCCCGACACGTTGGTCTCCAATCGCTCGTTCACCTCGATGAGGCCGCGGTCGTTTGTCCGTATCCCGGCGGCTTCCAGGTTGAGCCCCTCAGTATTCGGCACCCGACCAGTCGCCACGAGGAGCTGGGAGCCGACAAGTAGCTGCTCACCTTGCGGGGTCTTGAGGGTCAGTTGCACATCACCATCGGCGGTTTGCTCTACTTTGACGCATTCGGCATCCAGCAGCACCTCGACGCCGTCTTCCCGGAGGATGTTGGCCACTTCCTCGGCTACGTCGGGGTCCTCCCGCGTCAGAAGCTGCTTGCGGCGCTGGACAATGGTCACCCGGCTGCCAAAGCGACGGAACATCTGGCCGAATTCCAGGCCGACATAGCCACCACCAAGCACCAGCAGGTGCTGGGGAAGGATGTCGAGCTCCATAATCGAAGTCGAATCCAGGGTTGGCACGCTGTCCAGCCCCGGTATGGGAGGCTTGCTTGGCCTGGCGCCGGTGTTTATGAAGATCCTGTCGGCGGCGAGCTGGCGCACGCCGCCATCGTTCAGGCGCACCTCGACCGACTTGGAATCGATGAAGCTCGCCTCGCCCATTACAAGGTCCAGACCTTCGGTCTGTTGGATCATGGGCGCAGGGAAGGCGCTGATCAAGCTTACGAGATCGCGCTTGCGCTGCCGCACGGCAGCCAGGTCGACAGTCACCGGGCCGGTGTGGACGCCGTACTCGGCCGCTCCCCGGGCGAACTGCGCCACGCGGGCGCTGGCGATCATGATCTTGGTCGGTGTGCAACCCACGTTCACGCAGACTCCACCCAAGTACTCTCGTTCAATCAGCGCGGTCCGCCAGCCGGCTTGGGCTAGGGCGGGGCCCAAGAACACGGAGGATTTGCTGGCGCCGATGACGATGGCATCGTAATTTTCTGGGGTGGCCATAGCTGTGACTCCTTCCGGGCGATCTCACGAGCGGCTGGTCTTCTTATCTCACGGGATGAACTTCTCGTGCCGCAGGAACTCGATCTGCTCGGCTCCTTCCTCTCCCTCCTGCGACGATTCGATCTGCACCGTCGAGAAATAGAAGCCATATTTCTCCTTGAGGAGCTGCGTGATCCGGTCGATCAGAGCCGGGTCGGCCTCCTCACTCCGCAGTACGTGGGCCGAGAAAATACTCCGGCCGGAGGCGAGGCTCCAGGCGTGCAGGTGATGGGCAGAGATGACGCCCGGAAGCTGGTCGATGTCGCGCTTGATGGCGAGCATATCCGTGCCTCGCGGCACCGCCTCAAAGAAGATGTCGATCGACTCCTTGATAATGCCGAATGACGCCCACAGCAGGAAGAGGCCGAAGGCGATGCCGAGGATCGGGTCGATCTCCAGGAAGCCGGTGAAGCGGATGACCAGCGCCGCGACGACGATGATGAGGCTGCCGACGAACGTCTGCACGACGTGCCAGTAGGCGCCCTTCAGGTTCAGGTTCTCCTTCTGCCCTTGGAACAGCAGAGAGAGCGCGATGACCTCGGTCACGAGGCCCCCCGCAGCGACGAGCAGCATCGGCGTCGTCGCCAGGTCTTTCGGGTTATCGAGCCGCAGGGCGCCAAACACGATCACGATCAGGGCCATCGCGAGCAGGAAGAAGCCGTTTACGAAGGCGCCGAAGATTTCAGCGCGGATGAAGCCGAAGGTCCGCTGCGGGGTCGAAGGGCGGAGGGCGTACAAGCCGGCGACGATGGCGACGCCGACGCCCGCGACGGCGGAGAAGGTGTGAAATGCGTCCGACAGCACCGCCACGGAGCCGATGAGCAGTCCCGCCACCAGCTCCACGACGAAGTAGACGCCGGTGAGGATCGCTGAGATGACAAGCGCGCGCTGATTTCGGCTCTGCCCCGGCATCGGCGCCATCTTGGACATGTCGTGACCAGCCATGTGGCGGAACCTCCCTCAATGCCCAATGACGCGGTACGGATACTCGGGCAATTCCAGACAATTCGCTGCAAGCGGTGCTGCGGAGTAAATTCGCGCTACGAGGTACGTACGGTGGCCCAATCGTGGTGCCCTAAGTTACACAGAGGAGGTAAGAATGTCAAATTGGTCGGTCGAACTCAGCCTTGCACCTAACGTACGCGTCATGGTATCGTGACGGCGCTCATGGACTTCCGTCTTTCGCCCGAGGAGGAGGCCTTCCGCCAGGAGGTGCGCGACTGGCTGAAGGAGAATCTACCTAAGGACTGGAGCGGCGACCGTTTCACCCGCGACCGCGACCCGGAGACGTGGAACATCTATCGCGAATTCGCCGGGAAGCTGGCGACGAAGAAGTGGGTGGCGCCCGCCTGGCCGGTGGAGTACGGCGGGCTGGGGCTGAGCGTGATCCAGCAGCTTATCTTCAACGAGGAGATGGCGTCCCATCAGGCGCCGCTGGGATACAGCGTGATAGGCGTCGGCTGGGCCGGCCCCACGATCATCGTCTACGGGACGGAGGAGCAGAAGCAGAAGCACCTGGGCGCGATCACGAACGCGGAGACGATGTGGTGCCAGGGGTTCAGCGAGCCCAACGCCGGTTCGGACCTGGCCTCGCTGCAGACGCGGGCGGTGCGTGACGGCGACGACTATGTGATCAACGGCCAGAAGATATGGACCTCCGGTGCGCATCTGTCCGACTGGTGCATCCTGCTGGCGCGCACGGACCCCGAGGCGACCAAGCATAAGGGGATCTCCTACTTCCTGCTGGATATGAAGACGCCGGGCGTCACCGTCCGGCCGCTGATCGATATGATGGACAACCACGCCTTCAACGAGATGTTCTTCGATAACGTGCGTGTGCCCAAGGACTGCCTGCTGGGGGAGGAGAACCGGGGCTGGTATATGGCGGCGACGACGCTGGACTTCGAGCGGTCGTCCATCGGCGGGGCGGTAGGCGGTCGCCGGATGGTGGAGGAGCTGGTGGCCTACGCCCGCGATACGAAGCGCAACGGAAAGCGCCTGGCGGAGGAGGTGACGGTGCGGGTGCGTCTGGCGGACGCGGCGCTGGAGGTGGAGATCGGGCGGATGCTGTCGTACCGCGTCGCCTCGATGCAGCAGCGGGGTCTGGTGCCGAACTACGAGTCGTCAATCGCCAAGCTGTTCAATACGGACATGCAGTTCCGGCTGGCGAAGGCCGGGCTGGAGATCATGGGGCTGTACGGGCAGCTGGAGCCGCAGTCCAAGTACGCGCCGCTGCGCGGCAAGTTCGAGCGCCAGTATCTGTGGCAGACAGGGATGATCGTGGGCGGCGGCACACCGGAGATCCAGCGCAACATCATCGCCATGCGGGGGCTGGGGCTGCCGCGGCAATGAGGTTTGGGAAAGAGGCGACAGACAACGGGAAAACAGATAGCGCAGGCGGGTAGCGGAGGCTGCCGCCAGAGACAACGAGATCAGAAGGAGGGACCGCCCCCATGGACCTAGGCCTTGACGAACAGCAAGAGCTGCTGAAGAGCTTCGCGCGCGACTTTCTGGAGAAGGAGTGTCCTGAGTCCGTCGTCCGCGAGATGGAGGAGGACGAGAAGGGGTACTCGCCGGACCTGTGGCGCAAGATGGCGCAACAGGGCTGGATGGGCCTTATCATCCCGGAGGAGCACGGCGGCACGGGAATGAACCTGTGCGAGCTAGTGGTGCTGCTGGAGGAGTTCGGTCGCGCGCTGGTGCCGGGCCCGTACATCTCCACAGTCGTGCTCGGGGCCGTCCCGATCATGGAGGCCGGCAACGATGAGCAGAAGCAGC
>CAZYOV010000092.1:0-9276 GCA_964649215.1 uncultured Dehalococcoidia bacterium | reverse complement strand
CGGTGCTGATCGACTCCTACGCGGAGGAGGAGGTGCGGGGCGAGAAGCGGACGCTACTGCGGCTGCACAAGGACCTGGCGCCCATCAAGGTGGCTGTGCTGCCCCTCTCCCGCAACGAGAAGCTGGTGCCCACGGCGCGGCGGGTGTGGGACCTGCTGCGCCCGCGCTTCATGACCCAGTACGACGACGCCCAGAGCATCGGCCGGCGCTACCGTCGCCAGGACGAGATCGGCACGCCGCTGTGCGTGACCGTGGACTTCGACACCCTGGACGACGAGGCGGCGACCATCCGTGAGCGGGACAGCATGGAGCAGGTGCGGGTGCCCATCGCGGGCCTGGTGGAGGCGCTGCGGGAGAAGCTGGAGGAGGGTGGCTGACATGCCCAGCATCACCGTCTACGGCGGCGCCAACATGATAGGCGGCAACAAGATCCTCCTGGAGGACGGCGACTCCCGCCTGTTCTTCGACTTTGGGACGACGTTCAAGACCCGCGACCTCTACTTCGAGGAGTACCTCAAGCCCCGGCCCGGCGCAGGCCTGCTGGACCTGCTGGAGATGGACCTGCTGCCGCCCCTGGAGGGGCTCTACCGACCCGACTTCGTCCCCTCCGGCGATATCTGGGCCCGCTGCCGCGAGCGGCCCGGCTACAGGGAACTGGAGCGGGTGGACGGCGTCCTCGTCTCCCACGCCCATGTCGACCACACCGGCTACATCTCCTTCCTGCGCGAGGACGTTCCCATCTACGCCAGCGCCACCACGGCCTTCATCGCCAAGGCGATGCAGGACTCCAGCATGGCGGACTTCGAGAAGGAGGTCTGTTATGTCACCCGCCGTGCGCTGGACCGCGGCTACCTGAAGCCCCAGCGTGAGAACTACCGGCAGCGGCCGTTCTGTTTCGCGGATACGCCTGACCTGAGCCCCGAGGCGCAGGAGTTCTGGACCCGCTCGCCAAACCACATCCTGGGTGGCGACAACAAGCGGCGCAAGGGGCTGGAGGCGGCGCCCTTCACGACGAATAGCGCCAAAGCAGGCGGCCTGCCGGTGCGCTTCTTCCCGGTCGACCACTCCGTGCACGGGGCGGGAGCATGGGCGGTGGAGACCTCCGCCGGCTGGGTCGTGTACAGCGGCGACCTGCGCTGGCACGGGTCGGCAGCCGAGGAGACGAAGCGCTTCATCCACGAGGTCGCCTCCCTGCGACCGCGGCTGCTCCTCTGCGAGGGCACCCGCATCCCCAAAGACGCCGAGGCGAGCGAGCTGGAGCTCACGAACTACACCGAGCGCGAAGTGTACGACCGCGCCCTGCGCAAAGTCCAGGCCGAACAGGGCCTCGTCATCGCCGACTTCGGGCCCCGAAACATCGAGCGCTTGGAGACGTTCCTGCAGATCGCCGAGCAGACACGGCGGAAGCTGGTGATCCTGGCCAAGGACGCTTACCTGCTGGAGGCGATGCGCCTCGTGTCGCCCTCCGTGCCCGCGCTGTCCAGCAGCCGAGAGATGCTTCTGTACCAGGACCTCCGTTACCAGGTCGAGCCCTGGGATCAGAACCTGCGCAACCAGTTCGGGAACCGGCTGGTGTCCGCCCGTGACGCTCACGACTCACCGGGCGATTACATCCTCTGCTTCAGCTTCTGGGACGCCAAGAACCTCATCGACATCGACGTCCACGGCGGCACCTACGTCTACTCCTCCAGCGAGGCGTACAGCGAGGAGCAGGAGCAGGACTTCCGCCGGTTGCGGGAGTGGCTCGGCCACTTCGGGATCGGCTTCGTCGGTCTACCCCACGAATGGAGACAGAGCATTTCGGAGCTGCCGGAGGAGGAGCAGGGGCTGCACTCCTCCGGCCACGCCAGCGCCGACGACATCATGGACTTCGTGCGGGAGATCGGGCCGCGGACGGTCGTGCCCATCCACACGGAGAACCCCGGCTACTTCCTGGAGCACCTGCGGAACACGGACGTGGAGGTGGCGATATGTGAGTACGGGGGGTCGCTGATCTTCGGGTAAATGCGAAGGCGACCCTGCATCGGGCCGCCTGGCTCTGGGCCGGTTCTCGCCGCTATGAGGCGACGGGCTTGAGTTCGTTCACACGTGCCCGCACGGCGTCAGGGTCCTTGAACCACTGGGCGTCCAGCTCGGTGTACTCCTTCTGGTCGTCGGGGACGTCGTCCTCGGCGAAGATCGCCGTCACCGGGCATACGGGCTCGCAGGCGCCGCAATCGATACACTCGTCCGGGTCGATGTACAGCTTGCGGTCTGTACCTTCGTCGTAGTGGATGCAGTCCACGGGGCACACTTCCACGCAAGAGATGTCCAATAAGTCGATGCAGGGGTCAGTGATCACGTAGGTCATCGCTTCTCCTCTTGGAGTTGGTGGTGGCCCAGATGTTTCCTCATTATAAGAAGCGAAATGTTGAGCAATTCGCTATCCTTAATTATGCTATCGTCCCCGATAGGGACAAGTCAAGGGGGTTTCTAGCGCTTCCAGAACTGCCAGCGCTTCTTGCCGGCACGCGCCCTCTCCTCCGCAGCGCGACGCTCCTCCTCCATCGACTCGCGGGCCCGTCCCAGCGGCAGCTCGCGACGGAGCATCGTCATCTCCCCCGCCAGGTCGGAGGCGACCGCGGGGTCCTCCGCGACCTCCGGGAACAGATCCCGCAGCTTCTCGTCGAAGCCTGGTGAGGTGGAGCGGGGGCGGGCGCTCTCTCCGGCCATCGTGTCGAATACGGAGTACATCTTCAGCTCGTTGACGACGGACGACAGCGCCGTGGCGAGGAGGCTGGTCTGGAGGGGCGACAGCTCCAGCGTCGCCGCCTCGGCGTCGAGCTGCGGCTCCAGCGCCGCCGGCAGCTCGGCCAGCCCGTGCTCGTACTCCTCCATCGTCTCGCGGTCCAGCTCCGAGCCCGGGCGGGCCAGGTGGTAGGCCACCGCCAGCGCTACCATCCGCGCCTGACGCTGGGGCAGCCGGAGGGCGAAATGGGTCATGCTTACTCGATCTTCGCGCCCTTCTGAAGGTTGTGGCGAGCGCAAAGAATTCGAACATTGCTTGGAGACAGGCCAGTACCACCCTTAGAGAATGGGAACTCATGATCAAAGTGAAGCTGGTCTTGAGCGGCACATATGACGCAGCGACCTTTATCACGCTTGTAGACGGCTTGCTTAACCCAGGCTGGGATTGCTCTTCTGAACTCATCCACATCGCGCCGCTGCACAATGTCATCTGGCTCATCAGAGAGCCGCATATGAAACTTGAAGACCCTACGAGTGCCCGCGTCCTTGTACTCGTAGCCAGTCAATTCGAAGAGGCCCTTGTCGGACCAAATTCCAGGACGAAGCTTCTCGTAAACGCGCACTAAGGCCTCTTTTGGCTGTTCCGCCGCCCTAGCAAACTTCGAATTCTCCGTCGGTTCTCCCGATGGCAGCGCCCCGGGCTGGTCCGCAGACTTCGGATCCACTCCGCGCTCTCGCTTGGCATCATGCCCTTCGTAGATCAGCTCGATCCCGTCATCCGATAACGAATCCTCGTAAGGGGCTCCAGGCCGCCGGGACATCAAGACGACTGATATTGCCGGTGCCTCTCTATAGTACATCCCCCTCTGTAGGGAACCCTTCTCTCGGGCACACATCTCCCAATAGGTGAGGATCTCGTCCCGCATACCCTACTCTCCCGCTGCCACCTTCACCCGTTTCGCGCGGCGGGCGAGCTTCTTGCGCAGGTAGCGGCCGGTGGCGCTCGCCTTCGCCCGCGCCACCTCCTCCGGCGTGCCGGCGGCGACGATCTCGCCGCCGCGGTCGCCGCCCAGCGGCCCCAGGTCGATGATGTGGTCCGCCTGCTTGATCACGTCCAGGTGGTGCTCGATCACCAGCACCGTGTTGCCCGCGTCCACCAGCCGGTGCAGCACCCGCATCAGCGCGTTCACGTCCTCGAAGGAGAGGCCGGTGGTGGGCTCGTCCAGGATGTATAGGGTGCGGCCGGTGGCGCGACGGGAGAGCTCCGTCGACAGCTTGACCCGCTGCGCCTCGCCGCCGGAAAGCGTCGTCGCCGGCTGGCCCAGCTTGATGTAGCCCAGCCCCACGTCGTGCAGCGTCTGAAGCTTTGAGCGCACCTTGGGGAACGCCTCGAAGAAGCCCAGCGCCTCCTCCACCGTCATGTCCAACACCTCGGCGATGTTCTTGCCGCGGAACGTGATCTCCAGCGCCTCGCGGTTGTAGCGGGCGCCGTGGCAGACCTCGCACGGCACCTCCACATCGGGCAGGAACTGCATCTCGATCTGGATGTAGCCCTGGCCCTGGCAGGCCTCGCAGCGGCCCCCCTTGATGTTGAAGGAGAAGCGGCCCGGCTTATAGCCGCGCAGTCGTGCCTCGGGGACGGAGGCGAACAGCTCGCGGATGGGGGTGAACATGCCGGTGTAGGTGGCGGGGTTGGAGCGCGGGGTGCGGCCGATGGGCGACTGGTCGATGGTCACTACCTTGTCCAGCAGCTCCAGGCCGACGATCGCATCGCACTCCCCGGGGCGGTCGCGGGCGTCGTACAGGAGCTGCGCCGCCTTTTTCGACAGGATCTCGTCGACGAGAGTCGATTTGCCGGACCCGGACACGCCGGTGACGCAGACGAACTCGCCCAGCGGTATCCGCACGTCAATGTTCTTCAGGTTGTTCTCGCGGGCGCCTTGGACGATGATCTCCTTGCCGTTGCCGGGGCGGCGCTCAGCGGGCACCGGTATCTCACGGCGGCCGCTGAGGTACTGGCCGCTGATGGACTCTTCGCAGGCCTCCACCTCCTCCTCGGAGCCGACGACGACCACATGCCCACCCGCTTCGCCGGCGCCCGGGCCGAGATCGATGATGTGGTCGGCGGCGCGGATCATCGCCTCGTCGTGCTCCACCACAAGCACGGTGTTCCCCAGGTCGCGCAGCCGCTTGAGCGTCTCGATGAGCCTGGCGTCGTCCACGGGATGCAAGCCGATAGATGGCTCGTCGCAGACATAGAGGACGCCCATGAGGGCGGAGCCGATCTGGGTCGCCAGGCGGATGCGTTGGGCCTCGCCACCGGCCAGGGTGCCGGTGCGCCGGTCCAGCGTCAGGTAGTCCACCCCCACGTCGCGCAGGAAGGCTAAACGAGAGCGTATCTCCTTAAGTATCTGCTGGCCGATCGTGCGCTCACGCACGCTCAGGGGCGCGTCCTCGACCATCAGACGTTCGATCCAGTCCAGCGCCTCAACGATGCTCATCTGGGAGACGCGGTGGATGTTCGTGCCGTCTATGGTGACGGCCAGGGACTCGGGCTTGAGCCGGGCGCCACCGCAGGCCGGGCAGGGGTTGGCCGCCATGTGCCTCTCTATCTCCTGACGGACGTAGTCGGAGTCGGTCTCGCGGTAACGACGCTCCAGGTTGGGAATGACGCCCTCGAACGCGGTTTCCCACTTCTCGCCCTGGCCCTCGGCGCCCTCGTAGTGGAGGGTGATAGTGCCGTCGTCGCCATAGAGGATCGTATCCACCTGCTTCCGGGACAGCTCCTTGACGGGCACGTCAACGGAGAAGCCGTGCTTGCGCGCCACCGCCTCCAGGATGCGCATATACCAGGCGGCGACAGCGCTGGAACGGGACCACGGCTGGACCGCGCCCTCGGCCAAAGTGAGGTTCTTGTTGGCGATCACCAGCTCCGGGTCTAGCTCCATCTTGACGCCCAGGCCGGTGCACTCCTTGCAAGCGCCGTGGGGGCTGTTGAAGCTGAAGTTACGGGGCTCGAGCTCGCCGAAGGAGACGCCGCAGTGTAGGCAGGCGTAGTGCTCCGAGTACAGCCGCTCGTCCTCGCCGTCGATCCAGACGACGAGCAGGCCGCCGCCTAGACGCAACGCAGTCTCCACGGAGTCCGACAGGCGAGTCTTGTCCGAGGCGTCCTCGCCGGGCTCCTCGGTCACCACCCGATCGACGACGATATCGATGGAGTGGCGCTTGTTCTTGTCCAGCGCTATCTCCTCACCCAGGTCACGCACGGCGCCGTCCACGCGGACGCGGACGAACCCCGCCTTGCGGGCGTCCTCGAACGTCTTCTGGTACTCCCCCTTGCGGTCGCGCACCACCGGTGCGAGGATCATCAGCCTCTTTCCGGGCGGCAGGGCGAGGATGGAGTCCACGATCTGCTGGACGGTCTGACGCTCGATGGGGCGGCCGCACTGGGGACAGTGGGGATGGCCGACGCGGGCGAACAGAAGACGCAGGTAGTCGTATATCTCGGTCTGGGTGGCCACGGTGGAGCGGGGGTTACGGGAGGCGCCCTTCTGGTCGATGGAGATGGCCGGAGAGAGCCCCTCAATGTAGTCTACGTCCGGCTTCTCCATCAACCCCAGGAACTGGCGGGCGTAGGCGGAGAGCGACTCCACGTAGCGCCGCTGCCCCTCGGCGTAGATCGTGTCGAAAGCCAGGGAGGACTTGCCGGAGCCGGACACGCCGGTTATGACGACCAGCTTATCGCGAGGTATCTCCACGTCGATATTCTTCAGGTTGTGCTCGCGGGCGCCGCGCACGATTATCGAGTTGAGGGGCATGCAAGTGGCCTCCTGGCTGTGATGAACCTAACGAGCTATTTTAGCGCCCCAGCAAGATTAGAACAAGGGTTTTAGATGGCATCCCGCCTTGCCTGTCGCTAGAATGGTACGCGATCCATGATTATCGAGACGTGAGGTACGGCACGAACGCATGAGATTGCGCCTCGCGACGGCGTTGTCGGGGGTCCTGGGGGCCACCGCCATAGTGTTGGCCGCCTGCGGTGGCGGCGGTCAAACACCAGCGCTCACGTGTAACCCCGCCTCGCCCGCAACGAATGGAGGCGACATGACAGACGGACCACCACAGGTAGAGGGTAAGCCGATAACCACGGGCAGCGGCCTTCAGTTCTGCGATATAGAGCAGGGCCGAGGAGACGCGCCAAAAGCGGGCCAGACCATCGTCGTCCACTACACGGGCTGGCTGGAGGCCGATGGGACGAAGTTCGACAGCTCCGTGGACCGGGGCACGCCGTTCAGCTTCACGATCGGCGAGGGCCGGGTGATCGGGGGCTGGGACGAAGGGCTGGCGACGATGCAGGCCGGCGGCAAGCGGCGTCTGATCATTCCGCCTGATCTAGCCTACGGCGAGACGGGCGCCGGCGGAGGAGCTATCCCTCCCAACGCGACGCTCATCTTCGACGTGGAGTTGCTGGAGATCCGCTAGGGTCAGCGCCTGACCGACGCGCGTTTTGGCCTTAGCGCCGAGAGCGCCTGCCGCCGACGATAGGACCGCGGGTGTGGACGGGCGTGGGCGGTCAGACGGCCTTTATGATGGCGGCCCAGTACTCAAGGGGCGGACGCTACATTACCGTCCTCCCGTCAAGCCACATCCTGAACGGCGAGAGGGTGACGCGCATCGTGGCGGTGCTGCCAGAAGGGTCCGTTGTGACCGTGCCGCGGACGTTCGTGGACCACGTCGTAACAGAGCACGGGATCGCGACGCTGCGCGGTAAGACGGTGCGAGAGCGGATCGGCGAGCTGATAGCCGTGGCCCACCCGGACTTCCGGAGCGAGCTGAAAGCGGAGGCGAAGCGGCTGTACGGGATTCAGGCGTAGAGCTGTTCGCGGCCCCGCCAGCCATCACGAGCTAAGCCGCTTCCCGAACTCGTTCAGCTTCTCCTCCAACTCGCGCTGGACGGCGGCCATCGTGAAGTCGCCGCGGGTGCGCTCCAGGATGCCGCGCATGGCGTCGGTGCTGCGGCGCAGCCCGCTGGTAACCGCCTCCGGGTAGTCCATCGTGACGAGCACATCGTAGATGTCGCCCATTGCGCCCAGAGTATCCTCGCAGTGCGGGACATCGCCCTCACGGAGGGAGTCCAGGAGATGCCGGCGCAGCTCGCCTATCGTCTCGGCGATGCCGTTCATGTAGGCCGCGGCGAGCACGCCCAAATCGTCAGGCGAGGGCAGCGGCCGCCCGGCGATGAGGGCCAGGGTTGTAGCGGCCTCGACATACTCCTTCTGGGCGTCGTGGACGAAGCCCGCGTGAAAGATGTCCCTGTACTCGGCGAGGCCGGCGTCCGCCTGCTTGAGGTTCGCCGCCGCCTTGGCGATCAGCTCCTCGGCAGCGGCGAAGTCGCGGCGGTGGACGCAGCGGATGGCGTTGGCGGAGAGTCGGACCGTCTCGCGGCAGAGGGGAAGCGCCCTCTCACGAGCGCCGTGCTTGGCTGTAAAGTGCTCGCGGGCGCTCTCCGCGATCTCGTCCAGTCCGTCGGTGTTCATGGCGCACCCTCCCATCGCTCCCAGTGGTCATAGCAGCCGGTGCAGTCGCCGGTGAGCCACTCCTCGAAGAGGACCCCCGCCTCGAGGACGCCAGGCAAGCCCCACCTGCCCTTATTGAACGAGAACTCGTACGCCACAATGCGCCTCTCAGGGCCCTCGCTGCCGTCAAAGATGCCGGTCAGGATAGCGTAGTAGGACTCTCCCTCGCCAAAGGCACCAGCCGGACTGCTAGCCAGAGCGTACAAGGCGACCTCACCCGTACCAAAGCTGTCCGACTCCGCCTCTGCTGCCATGGAGACAAACGAATCGAAGTTGCTGCCGACCTTCTCCGGTGCCACCAAGCCTACCGCGTCCGTGCCCCAGAGGCCGTACCAGACACCGCTCTCTACGGTGTCTGCTTGTTGCCCAGCGCACGGGCCAAGCTGTTCCTGACCGGTGCAGAGAACCTTCGTAGGTGCCGCTCGATCGGTGAAGAACTGCGCTTGCTTGTCAGTCAGCGCCGTCTGGATCAGCGTCGCGAAGGCACGGAAGCCGTCCATACCACCCGACTCGGTCGCCGCGGCGGTGGGATTGGGCGACTCCTCCGGCAGGAAGGGCGGCTCGGTAGCGCCGCCGTCGCAGGCGGTCAGCACGGCGGCGGACAGGGCGGCGCCGGAGAGGAGCGCGGCCGCTCTCACAGGTCTTTGACCGGCTCCGGGAACTCGCCCTCACGGGCGGCGTCGATCATCTTCCTCGCCTCCTCCGGCATCTCGATACCGGCGTCCTTGAACTTGCGCTCCGTCCAGCGGCCTATCTGGCGCGGGTCCTTGTAGTCCTCCAGCCGCTTCGGCTCCGAGCCGTAGTCCGCGAGGATGGCTGACTCAGAGCGGTGGTAGGCGAAGCCGGAGATGACCCGCTCCAACTGCTTGGAGCCGCACGCCTTGCAACGGGTGTTCAGGGAGGAGCTCAGCGTCTTCTGGAAGACGCTGGTCAGCCGTCCGCACTTCCGGCACTTGTACTCGTAGATCGGCAT
>CAZYOV010000091.1:0-9304 GCA_964649215.1 uncultured Dehalococcoidia bacterium | reverse complement strand
CAAACGTCCCTCAGAGAGGGCTTCGCCCTCTCTGCACTCTCCCATTCCTTGACAGATCGGAAACCTAGAATGAGCGAACCAGTCGACAAACTGAGACAACGTTGCGAGGAGATGCTCGCCGCCGATGAGGAGATACTGTTGGACACAGAATGCAGCGTGTATCGAAGGAGCTTCCCCTTTCCAGACCTTGGGCCGGGGCGAGCTTTCTTGACTGATGCACGCCTTATCTGGATTCGGAGGTCAACTCCCCCTCCGTTCAGCTGGTTGCTGCCTCTGATGAGCATCCCGGAATTGATCAAAGTGCGGCTGCCCAGGGTTGAGACGCTGCGGCGAGAGCAGTGGGGGCTGAATTCGTTCCACTTGCGAATACGATCTGAAGGAAGGGAGTATTTCTATCGGCTAGGCAGAGGACCTTACCCCCTCCTCCGCCAGAATCCGCAGACCAGCGCGGAATGGTTCAGCATGTTAGAGAGGTTGAGGGATCCTCCAGCAGCGAATGTTGAAAGTCGAAGGAATGACGGCTAGCGGTAGGCGCTGGCGGCTGCGGGGGCGGTTCCCAGAGGGGGCGCTGGAGGGCGCGCCCTACCCCACGCTGATGCGGCACCTGCTGTGGCATCGGGGGCTGCGGACGGCGGCGGAGGCGCAGCGGTTCATGGAAGGGCCACCCGCAGAGTACGACCCGATGCTGCTGCCGGATATCGAGGTGGCGCTGTCGCGGCTGGAGGAGGCTGTGCACTCCGGCGAGAGGATCGCCGTGTACGGCGACTTCGACGTGGACGGGGTGACGGCCTCGGCGCTGCTGGTGGAGGGGCTGTCCGCCTTGGGGGCAGACGCCTTCGCCTACATCCCAGACCGGTTCAGCGAGGGGTACGGCCTCAACTGCGGCGCGCTGGACAAGCTGCGTAATGACGGCGCCACCCTCCTGGTGACCGCGGACTGCGGCACCAGCTCCATCGCCGAGGTGGCTCACGCGCGGGAGCTGGGGATGGACGTGCTGATCCTGGACCACCACTCGGTGCCGTCGGAGCTGCCGGCGGCGACGGCCCTGGTGAACCCCAAGCGGCCCGATTCGCGCTATCCGGAATCGGAGCTGGCGTCGGTTGGGCTCGCCTACAAGCTGATGGGGGCGCTGCACGAGTCGATGGGGCGGAGCTGGGACGGTGATCGCCAGCTGGACCTGGTGGCGCTGGGGACGGTGGCGGACGTAGCGCCCCTGCTGAACGAAAACCGCTGGCTGCTGAAGCGCGGCCTAGCGGTGCTGAGCCGCAGCGAGCGGCCAGGGCTGCGGGCGCTGATGGAGGCGTCCGGCATCGATGCGGCGCGGGTGGACGCGGAGTCGATCGGGTACGGGCTGGCACCGCGCCTGAACGCGGCGGGCCGGCTCAAGCACGCGCGGCTGGCGCTGGAGCTGCTGCTGGAGCGGGATGACGGAGAGGCGCTCCGCAGAGCGGAAGAGCTGACTGCGCTCAACCGGGAGCGCCAGGATCGGACGGCGGCGGCGCTGGAGCTGGCGGCCGAGCTGCTGGCGGAGGAGGATGCCGCCGCGCCGTTGCTCTTCCTGGGGCACGAGGATATACCATCGGGGATAGTGGGGCTGGTGGCGGGCCGGCTGGCTGAGGAGCGGCACCGGCCGGCGGTGGTGTACGAGCGTCAGTCGGAGACGAGCCGCGCGAGCTGTCGGAGCATCCCTGAGTTCGACATCACGGGGGCGCTGCGGGGCTGCGCGGAGCTACTGGAGCGGTTCGGAGGCCATCGCGCGGCGGCGGGGTTCACGGCCCGCAACGAGAAGCTGGCACCGCTGAAGGAGGGGCTCCTGCGCGCCGCGGAGGAGGCGCTGGCAGGTGTGGAGCTGGTACCGGTCATTGACATCGACGCGGCGCTGCCGCTGGGCGCCCTGAGGGGGAAGGAGGTCCGATTGCTCTCCCAGATGGGCCCGTTCGGCCAGGGCAACCCGGAGCCGACGTTCCTCAGCCGCGGCGTGGAGGTGGCCGAGTGTCGCATCATCGGGAGCGACGGCCAGCACCTGCGGCTGAAGCTGCGCGATCAATACGGTGCGGGCGGAGGCGTCACCTGGCCGGCGATCGCGTTTGGTCTGGGAGAGGCGGGGGTGCGGGAGGAGCAGCGGCTGGACGTGGTCTACTCGCTGGCGGCGGATCGCAGGGACAACGCGCTGGAGTTGCGGGTGAAGGACGTGGCGCCGGCGGGGCAGAACCCAGAACCGAGAACTTAGAACCTAAAAGGAGGCTTAAGGTGACGTTCTACCGTAGGCCGACGAAGGTGACGCAGACGTTCAACCGAACCATGTCATGGCTGGCCTCGCTGGGGCTGATGCCCTCGGACACGATTACGCTGGAGGTGAAGGGCCGCCGCTCCGGCATGGTCCGCTCGAACGTAGTCACCTGGGTGAAGCGGGACGGGGAGCGATACCTAGTGTCGCCCCGGGGTGACTCGGAGTGGGTGCGCAACGTGCGGGCGGCCGACGGCGAGGCGGTGATACGTCACCGAGGACGGCAGAGGGTGCGGCTTGAGGAGATGGCCACAGAGGAGAGGGCGCCGATCATCAAGGCGTACCTGGCCAAGACGAAGATGGCGACGCGCCAGCACTTCGGGGTGGACCCGAAGGCGGAGATCGAGGAGTTCAAGGCGATCGCGGGCAGGCACCCGGTGTTCCGGATAGTGATGATAGAATAGCTTTCGTCCGAGTCGATAGCATAAGCGGAAAGGGGGCCGACATGGACGCGAACTGGGGCTGGGCCGCCGGGGCGGGGTTCGTCTTTCTCGCCTGGATTGCCTACTTATGGCTGTTCCCAATTCCGGACGACGAGGAGGAGGAGGATGCAAAGGCAAAGGCAAAGGCAAAGCCAAAGGCAAAGACGGATGAGTGGTGGAAGAGGTGGCGGAAGAGGTTCTTGAAGAGTGACTTCGTTATGACCCGCGTCTGGGAGGGAGCCGACGGCCGGGCAAGCTTTTCGAAGTTCCAGTTCTGGCTGTGGACCTTCGTTGTTGTTTTCGCCCTTGTCTCCATCTGGATCGCTCGAGTGATTGAGTCTAAGAATGCAGTCGCGCCGATCGACGATATTCCGGAGAACGTGCTCATCATCCTCGGCATCAGCGTGATCACGATGGGAAGCGCTAAGGGGATGACGACGCTACTCGTCGGCCGCGGCGAGGCTAGGAAGATGAGCAAGAAGCCGAAGAATAAGCAGGCGGCGAGTTCAGGGGGCGCAGCGGCGGGAGCGGGGGCGCGGGCACAAGGAGAGCCGGATTCGAACGGTAATGGCGTCGTTGCGCGTGCACGGGAGCTGGTGGCCGACGACGCCGGGTTCCCCGAGCTCGCGAAGATCCAGATGCTCCTTTTTACGCTGGTAGCTGTAATGATCTTCCTCGTAACAACGGCCGACGCGATCCATATCGGCGATGAGGGCAAGATCGCGTTGCCGGACGTCAACCGGTCGCTAATGGCCCTGATGGGGCTCAGCTCGGCGGGCTACCTCGGTAAGAAGTTCATCACCCGGGAGCGCCCCATCATCACCTCGGTGGTGCCTCCGCAGGTGACCACACGCAAGAAGACGGCCCTCATCCTCACCGGCCGCTCCCTGGGTTCCAAGATTAATGGCGTGTTGACGATAGGGCCAATGGAGTACAAGGAGCCGGAGGACAAGAAGCGGATGGAGTGGAGCGGCTCCGCGATCTCGCTGGAGTTCGATGCTAAGGACGTTGAGCCGGGCGACCATCCAGTAAAGGTGACCGCAGGCGATATCACGAGCGAGGCTAAGTATTTGAAGGTAGTAATGAAGCCCGAACCCGAAATCACATCGATAGTGCCTCCGGAGGTGGTTGCGGACAAGGAGACGCCAATCATGCTGACTGGTCGGTCGCTTGGAATCTGGGAAGACGGCGTACTGTGGATCGGTGATCAGGTGTTCAAGGATGGTGATGATAGGAAAAAGATCGAGGAGTGGAGTGATTCCATCATCTCTTTGAAGTTCACAGGCACACTGCCGGAGGGTGAGGACCGAAGGCCATACAGAGTGGAATTGGTCGTCGGCAACACCAAGAGTACGCACCAGACGTTGTGGGTGGTCAAGGGCGAAGAGCCCGAAGCACCGAGCAAGGAGTCGGGCGAGGCCGAAGGGTCCGGAAAGGCTGAGGGGGACAGCGACTAGGGAACGCCAAGTCTGTAGTGTATCTGATTCAGTTAGCGCCTGGCCTCGGCCTCAGGCTGAAGCATAGTCGCAGCAGCTGCATCCCTATGTAAGGCCAGAGCCACGTGGGCCAGGCGGGAGGCGAAGCCGGCCCTCAAGCCGCGAGGGCGGCCCGCAGCCTTGGCGGCGCGGACGATGGCGCCGGCCTCCCGCTGACGCTCGGCCACGAAGGCGCGCCTGGCCAGCCGTTCCCGCTCCAATTTCCGAAGTTTATCGTCTGCGTAAATCCGGTCCGACATGATGTCCCTCCCACTATCGCGCTGCCGTGAGCTCACCGACACAAGGTTGGGGCCGGCGGTGAGGACATGTATTGGCTCCGACTGGCCCGGCGGCTCCGTCGCCTCTATCAGCCGGTCGAGCCAGTCACTGAGGGCCAGAGCGCGCTCAAGGTAGCGGAACTCCTCCTCCTTGCCAGGCGCTGTGATGTACCTCAAGGACGTTGGGGATCTCCATCAATTCGCTGGCTCTCTGTCCGCGGATGCAAGCCGGCAGCGGTGGCTGCCTCGCGGTGAAGGGTGAGGGCGATGCGCGCCAGGCGAGAGGCGAAGCCGGCCCTCAAGCCGCGAGGGCGACCCGCGGCCTTGGCGGCGCGGAGACGCGCAATTGCTCTCACCTCGCGCTCCCGGTCAGCCATGATGGCGCGTACAATCAGGTCCGGTATATAGCCAGGCATTGTCTAATCGCCATTCCCGGTTGTCGGTTGGCCCTCGTGGAGGTAGCCCTCCAGGCGCAGCAGCCAGCGCTTCATCTCAGGCCCACCGCCGTAGCCGCCGAGGGTGTTGTCGGAGGCGATGACGCGGTGACAGGGGATAATCGGCGCCACGGGGTTGATGTGGAGGGCCTGACCGACGGCGCGGGTCGCCTTGGGGCGTGCTACCTGGCGGGCCACCCAGGCGTACGGGCGCACTTCGCCGTAGGGGATGCGGGCGGTAGCCTGTAGCACCTGCCGCGTGAACGAGGGAACGAGGTAGAGGTCCAGCGGCTCATCGAACCGCACGCGTCGCCCGTCGTGATAGGCGAGCAGCTTGCGGACGGCGCTATCGCCGATGTCGTCTCGCGGCTTATCCTGAGTGACGAACTCACCCAGCTTCTGGCGCAGCCGCTCGTAGGCGTCCGCCACGCTGCCCTCGCTCCGCCGTATCAGAACGATGCCGCCGTCCGTGTAGGCGAGGGCGCTCCAGCCGAGCGGCGTCTCGAAGGAGCGGGCGCGGAGCTGACGGGTAAGGTGCTCGTTCGCGACGGTGGTCAAGCGTTCCGTGAGAGCGACTGGCATTTCGATACCCCCTAAGAGCGCCTGAGCCTGTTGCATCGAGCTGGCCTGAGCGGAGCAATCGTCACACTTGACGAGATGGCTGGCGAGCGGTAGTGCCGCGTCCGGAGCCAAGTCGCCAGCGCGGACGTTGTCAAACAGTGATAGGGCTTGGCTACAGCTCAATACACCGATGCGGCAGTTCTCACAGCGCACTAGGTGAACGATGAGGGCTCCCGCCGTTTCCGACGGCAGGCCGCTGGGGGGCGCTTCGTCTACTACCAAGGATAGGGTTTGTTCGCAGGTCAAAGCAGGCATCAGTCTTTCACCAGCTCTCGCCAGCCGCTGAGGCCGGCATCCTGACAGTACCGTTCGATCTCGGCCCGCAACTGCCGGCGACCTCGGAGAAGGCGTGCCTTGACGGCGGGCAGGGAGAGGCCCAGTATGCCAGCGATCTCGGGCGCCGGCAGGTCCAGGGAATCGCTGAGCAGGACGGGCAGGCGGTGGGTCTCCGGCAGGGCCGCCAGGAACCGGGTCACCTGGTTCCGCAGCCAGCGCCGGCCGGCCTGGACGTCCGGCCGCAACCCCGGACTGTCCGCGAGGGTGCGGGGGTTCGATGGCAACGGCTCCTCTCTCGTGCGAGTGCGGCGTTGCTTTCGCTTGAGGCAGGTGTTGAGGGTGAGGCGGTAGAGCCAGGTGGAGAATCGGCTATCGCCGCGGAACCGGGGCAATGAGCTAAGCATCGCGATCAGCGCCTCCTGGGTGGCGTCCTCCGCCTCCTCGCGGGAGGCGAGGATACCGAGCGCCAGCCGGTAGGTCTGGGGCTGGTAGCGCTGAATGAGGGCGCCCAACGCCGCATCGTCGCCTTGGCGATAGGCGGCGATGAGAGCGGCGTCGTCGGTGGCTGGTTCGCTCAAGCATGGCCTCACAGTCTATTAGTACCGCGGCACGGCGAAAAGGATACACCAACGCGGGGGTCTGAGAGGGATTGGACGGACTTCCTTGCGGGCTCTTAGGCCGTAGGATAGAATCGCAATTAACCCCATATCTAGAGTGAGGTAGCCCTAAATGAAAGAGTACCCGCCGGAGAAGATTCGTAACGTCACCATCATCGGCCACGGTAGCACGGGCAAGACCTCGCTGGCCGAGGCGATGCTGTTCGCGAGTGGGGCGACGACGCGGCTGGGACGGGTGGAGGACGGGACGACCGTCTCCGACTGGGACCCGGACGAGCAGAAGCGGGGATTCAGCGTCAACCTTTCGGTCATCCCCAGCGAGTGGAACGGGCACAAGCTGAACGTGGTGGACGCCCCCGGCTACGCGGATTTCATGGGCGAGGTGAAGTGCGCCCTCCGCGCCGCCGATCTGGCGCTCATCGTGGTGTGCGGCGCTTCCGGGGTGCAGGTGGGCACCGAGTTCGCGTGGCAGTTCGCCGATGAGCTATCGCTGCCGCGGGCGGTGTTCATCAACCGTATGGACCGGGAGAACGCAGATTTCAACGGCACGCTGGAGCAGTTACGGTCCATCTGGGGCCAGAAGTGCGTCCCGCTCCAGATACCGATCGGCTCTCAGCAGGAGCTGAAGGGAGTCGTGGACCTGCTGACGATGAAAGCGTACGTGGGCGATAAAGGCGAGCGGCAGGAGGTGCCGCCGGAGCTGGCCGATGAGGCGAACGCTCAGCGGGAGAAGCTCATCGAGGCGGCGGCGGAGACGGACGACGCCCTCATCGAGAAGTACCTAGGCGGGGAAGAGCTGACGCAGGAGGAGCTGACCAACGGGATCAGGTCTGGCATCAGATCGGGGAGCATCGTGCCTGTGCTTGCGGGCTCCGCGACCAAGATGATCGGCGTACATGCGCTCATGGGTGCGATCAGCGAGATGTTCCCTTCGCCGCTGGACCTGCCGGTCAAGACGAACGGGGACACCATTGAGGCCGATGCTTCGGCGTCGCTGATAGCGCTCGTGTTCAAGACCGCCGCCGACCCCTACGTGGGCCGTCTCACCTACTTCCGCGTGCTCTCAGGCGCGTTCAAGGCCGATTCACAGGCCTGGAACGCCAATCGCCAGGCGGCGGAGCGCATCGGCCCCGTTTACCACATGAGCGGCAAGACCCAGCAGCAGGTGTCGCAGGTGACCGTGGGCGACATCGGCGCGGTGGCGAAGCTGACCGAGACCCAGACCGGCGATACGCTGTGCACGAAAGAGAAGCCGGTCACCCTGCCGCCGATATCGTTCCCAGAGCCGGCGTTCAGCGCCGCCGTCAGCCCCAAGACGAAAGCGGACCTGGATAAGATGGGCAGCGCCCTGCAGCGCATCGTGGAGGAGGACCCAAGCCTGCGCCTGGGGCGTAGCGCCGACACAGGGGAGACGGTCCTCTCGGGGCTGGGCGACTCTCACGTGGAGGTGGCGCTGGAGAAGATACGCCACAAGTTCGGCGTGGAGCTGGCGATGGCCACGCCGCGAGTGCCCTACAGGGAGACGATACAGGGGACGGCGCAGGCGGAGTACACGCACAAGAAGCAGACCGGCGGTCACGGCCAGTTTGCGCGGGTAGAGGTGAAGGTGGAGCCGCTGCCGCGTGGGGCGGGACACGAGTTCGAGAACAAGACGGTGGGCGGAGCAGTGCCGAAGCAGTACGTGAGCTCGGTTGAGAAGGGCGTCCTGGAGGCGATGCAGGAGGGGGTGCTGGCCCGCTACCCGATGATCGACATGAAGGTCGTGCTAGTTGATGGCAAGGAGCACCCGGTGGACTCCTCAGACATAGCGTTCAAGATCGCGACCGTGCAGGCGGTGAAGCAAGGCGCTCAGGATGCCCACCCGGCGCTGCTAGAGCCGATCATGAACATGAAGATTACGGTTCCGGAAGCGAACATGGGCGAGATCATCAGCGATCTCAACGGCAAGCGGGCACGGGTGCAGGGGATGACGCCTACCGGTTCGATGACGACGGTGGAAGCGCAGGCGCCGATGGCTGAGGTGCAACACTACTCAGCCGATATGCGATCCATGACGCAGGGCCGCGGCCACTTCATGATGTCGTTCTCGCACTACGAGGAGGTGCCGGCGCACGCGGCGCAGAAGGTAATCGAGGCGGCCGAGAAGCAGCGGGAGGCGGCGAAGGCGTAGGGGGAGCGTAAGATGAAGCCTGTCCCACGGAGCAGAGCTGAAGCTCTGCAGCTACGACGGCTGTCCCACATTGCGGCCGTTACTCGCGGGCGATGATGTCGGCGTCGATGATCTTCCACTCGGGGCCGACGCGTGACCAGCGGGCGCGGACGGTGAAGGACTGGGGTCCGATGTACTTGACGTCGAACAGGTAGTCGTCGCCGTCCCGGCTGTTGCCCAGCAGCTCATAGCTGTTGATCTGCATGGCGGTGCCGCCGCCGGCCTCCTGCTGGAGCTTCATCATGGCGTCCGGCATCAGGTCGTTCATGATCTGGCCGATGTCCATGGTGACGATGGCTTTGGCGTGGCGGTGAACGATATCTTCAACGGCCGAGTCCTGGGTCATGGCTCCTCCTTGCGCGGGCCTGCCGGCCGGCCGGCAGGCGGTGGATTCGACTGCGAATATACGGAGGTGAGGAGGAGCTGTCAACGGTAACAGCGCGCACTCTTGTTGCGTACACGCAGGATGCACCTCACCACCCCACCCCCAAGTTGGTCTGTCCCGCCCGGCCGGCCCCCGGCGGTGGCGCTGGCTTTCGGGGCGTGGCCCGCACCCCTCTACCTGTCAGCGTCTACGATTCGGAGGAAGCGGTGCTTGCCGACGCGGCAAGCTGTTCGGCGGTGTCAGGCCCCCCCCACTCCACCCCCACGTTATCTGTCCCGCCCGGCCGGCCCCCGGCGTTGG
>CAZYOV010000090.1:1388-9448 GCA_964649215.1 uncultured Dehalococcoidia bacterium | reverse complement strand
GTCGGGCCGGTTGATCGTGACCACGAAGGCGCGGTCGCGGGTCTCGGTGAGGACTGTGGGCATGGCGATGCCTCCTTCCGGCGGCGGGGGCGGCTCAGGGACCGACGATATCGTTCACATGGCCCGCTACGTGCACCACGGCGACGAAGTAGATCACCCTGGCCAGCGGGCCGGGGATACCACCCGCCGAGCGGATATGCACCTGGAGGAGGGCGTCGTCCACCTGCTCCACGGCTTCAATGGTGGCGTCGCGGTTCTTCTGAAACTCCGCCATCAGCTCCGCGACGGACGCCCGCGCCCGCTTTTCGACCTGGCGCTCGTTGTAAGAGCCTATACCACCCCGCGCGGTTCGCGCCTGCATCGGCTTTGGGCTTCCTTCCGGCGCTCCTCCAGACCCCCCGCTCGCTTGGTCCGGCGCTCCCTGCCGGGCGACATCGATGAGCCGGGGATACGTCCACTCGATAGACGCGACGTGGGCGAGGATCTGGCGGGCGTTCCAGCCGCCTTCGTAGCGGCCTTGCTCGAACTGTTCTTCGGGTAGCGCGCCCAGCCTGTCGAGGAGGTCCTGCTGGCTGGACCTCAGCTCCTCCAGCAGCTCGGCTTTAGTTAGCACTCCTTGTTGCGTCATGGCGGTGAGACCTCCCTATTGCTGGCTCTTCGGCCGCCGATCTTGATTGTACCTGAGGCGAACCCAGTCCGCCCAGGTGACCTGACCGTACTTACCCTCTGGCGTCGTGTTGAGCGCCTGTCGAAACCCCGCCGCGATCTTCCCCGGCAGCGGCAGCCGTATGATGCGACGCCGCAGTCCCCGTACCTGCGCCCAGGTCCGGGCCAGCTCGCCCAGGGTATGCACCTCTGGGCCACCCAGGTCCGGCAGCCGTCCCGACGGCCCCTTCGCGGCGTGCTCCACCATCCGGTCCGCCACCTCGCCAGGGTCTATCGGCTGAAACCGGAAGTCGGTCGGTACCAGGGCGATGGGGAAGCGCAGCAGAGCCCGGAGCTGCATATCGATGAGAGTGTGAAACTGCGTCGCCCTCAGTACTGACCAGGGCACGCCGCCCTGCTCCACGAGCGACTCGGCGGCGAGCTTTCGCTTGTAGTAGCCGAGCGGTATTCGGTCGATGCCGACGATCGAGATGTAGAAGAAGTGTGACACGCCTGCTTCGCGCGCGTGTTTGAGCAGGCCCTCGGTGCCGCCTACATCGACCTCCTCGCTGCGGCGGAAGGGGCTGGAGGCGGCGTGGACGATCAGGTCGACGCCCGAAACGGCATGCGATACGCCCTCGCCGGACGCCAACTGCGCCTGCGCCCACTCGACCTCGGGGCCCCTGCCCGACGGAGGGCCACGGCGGCTCATGACTCGCACCGTATATACCGCGCCCGCGAACCTGGGCACCAACGCGCGGCCAAGGATGCCGGTGCCGCCTGTGATCAGGACGCGCGGCATCACGCTACCTGAACGCCGGAATCACCTCTTGCGAGAAGCGGAGGAGGCTATTGCGGTGGCTGCGGGGGAACTGGGCCAGCATGATCTCCTCCACGCCCGCATCGACGAACGCCTGAACGCCGTTCTTCACGTCGTCCACGGAGCCCATGAGGACGGAGCGGCGCGCCTCCTCCTCCGTGCCGCCGCGGAACGCCATGGTGCCCTGGACCACGCGCTGCTGGAACGCCGGGTCCTCGTTCAGGAACAGCATCACCTGTGTGGTCCGCCGGATCTCGCTGAAGTCGCGGCCCACGTCCTTGCAATGCTGCTCCAGCACCTCGTACTTGTGCCGAACCTCCTCCGGCGTGCCGATAACGTTGGTGGCGTCGGCGTACTTGGCCACAGTGCGCAGGGTGTGCTTCTCGCCGCCGCCGCCGATTAGGATCGGCGGGTGTGGCTGCTGTACGTTGGGCGGGTTGTACGGCGGCTGGTCCAACTGGTAGTAGCGCCCCTGGAAAGTGGGCCGCATCTCCGTCCACAGCAGCTTGATCACCTGCACCGCCTCGTCCAGCCGCTCCAACCGCTCCTTCGTGGTGTGGAAGGGGATGGCGAACGCCTCGTGCTCATAGGTATGCCAGGCGCCGCCGAGGCCGAACTCAAGCCGCCCGCCCGATATCTGGTCCACCGTCGTCGCCATCTTGGCCAGCACAGCCGGGTGACGATAGGTGTTGCCCGTGACCATGATCCCCAACCTAACGCGTGATGTGGCCTGGGCCAGCGCGGCGAGGGCGGTCCATCCCTCCATGCACGGGCCCTCAGAGCCCGTGGCGACGCCCATGCCGGTCACAAAGTGGTCCATCAGCCACAGATGATCGAAGTTGGAGTCGCCGTCCAACTCCTGCCAGAGCGACAGCAGCTCGTCCCAGGAAACCCCTGCCTGAGTGGCCTGTACACCGAACTTCAAGGTGCGCTCCCTTTCTAGAATGCCTTCACTTTTACGCGAACGTAAGAATAGGCTGACCAGACACCCTCGGTCAAGAGGTCGGCCAGCGTCTATTCGCCGGCCTTCTGCTCCAGCCCCAATTGCTGCTTGAAGTCCGGCTCCAGGCCGCCCAAGGCGCCCATCTGGAGTAGGCTGGTGAGGGGCCACTGCACCATCATCTGCATCAACTGCAGGGGAACGGCGAGCTCCGGCGTCTCGCCGATGACTTTCGCCTCTTGGAGCTCGTTCAGCTCTTCGTCGGAGAGGCCCAGCATGCCCTGGAGCACCTCCCGGTTGTGCTCGCCTAGCTTCGGCGCCGTTCCCCGAACGTCGGTATCGAAAGCCGAGAAGCGAGCGCCCAACTGCTTGGGTACGGGGCGCACGCCTCCGGCGTGCTCCACCATCTCGAAGTAGCCGCGCTCCCGCAGGTGCGGGTCCAGGAGCACCTCCTTCGGGTTGAGCACGGCGGCCGCGGTGACGCCAGCGGCCTGGAGCAGGTGCATCGCCTCCATGTGACCCTGCTCCCGCGTCCATGAGGCGATCAGCTCATCCAGCTCGTCGTGGTGGCGGTGGCGGCCCAGCACGTCGGCGAACCGCTCGTCCTGCGCCCACTTGGGCTGCCCCACGGCGTCGCAGAACGCCTGCCACTCCGCATCGTCGCGCACCGTGAGCACCAGCCAGTCGTCCTCGCCGCGACAGGGGTAGCAGCCCTGAGGCGCAAACCAGGGGCTGCGGTTGCCGATACGCTCCGGCTCGCGGCCGTTGAGCGTGTAGTCCATCAGCGCGTAGCCGCCGACGGGGATCGCCGCCTCCTGCTCAGACAGATCAATATACTGCCCCTTGCCGGTGCGGCGCCTGTAGTGAAGGGCGGCCAGGACCGCACCCGCCCCCATGATGCCGGAGTAGGGGTCCGTGAACGATATACCGGTGCGCAGCGGCTCGCCACCGCGATAGCCGGTGAAGGATGAGATACCGGAGGCCGGCTCCAGCCCCATCCCATAGGCTGAGTAGTCGCGCCAGGGCCCGTTCTGGCCGTAGCCGGATAGGGAGATCACGATCAGGTCCGGCTTAATCGTGCGCAGCGACTCGTAGTCCAGGCCGTGCTGCGCCATCACTCGAGGTGTGAAGCTGTCAACCAAGACATCCGCCTCTGGCACGAGACGCTTCAACAGCTCGATGGAACGCGGCTCTTGGAAATCCAGCGTTAGAGACTTCTTGCCCGCGTTGCGGAACAGAAAGTAGTGAGAGCGGTTCCAGTAATCGTCCTGCGTCTTGTTTTCGTAGATGACAAAGTTTCGGGTGATGTCCATGCGGTGGAGCCCCTCCACCTTGATCACCTCGGCGCCGAGATCGCTGAGGATGCGGGTGCAGGTCGGCCCGGCGTACACCTGGGCCAGGTCGAGCACGCGGACGCCGGCCAGGGGGAGGTCGGACACTACGTGACCCCCCGCTCGCGCAGGATGCGTGCCTCCTCCGCATCGTAGCCCAACTCCAGGAGCGCGTCGTGCGTGTGCTCCCCGAGGATCGGGGCGACCCCCTGGCGGAGAGGCGTCTCCGACATCCTGAAGGGCGCCCCGGCCACCCGCGTCCTACCTACCTCCGGCTGCTCCACCTCCTGGAAGAAACGCCGCTCCTTCATATGCTCGTCTTCCAGCAGGAGCCCTGGACTCATCACCGGCCCGAACGGCATGCGCAGCTCCTGGGCGCGCGTCAGCAGGTCCCGCCAGTCATGCTCCAGCAGGTAGGGACGCAGGACAGCCTCAAATTGCTGCCATTGGAGGGTGCGCATCCAGAAGTTGGTGAACAACGGGTTGGACTCCAGCTCCGGCTGCTCCAGGAGGATAGCCATCCCCAAGGGAAAGCCTCCCGCCCCGCCGATCACCACGATGTGGCCGTCTTTGCAGGGGAAGATCTCACTTGGGTAAGCGGGAATGTGGTGTCTAGAGTAGAAGCGCTTTCGGATCGCCCCCAGGGAAGCGTACATCGCCGTGTTGTACTCGTCGGCGGCGCCCAGCGCCTCCAGCATAGAAACGTCGATCTGCTGGCCCCCGCCGTTTGATGCGCGGTGCTCCACTGCGGCGAGAACGCCGACGAAGGCGTTGAGCCCGGCAAAGTACTCAGCCGGCTCGCCGCCGGTGCACAGCGGCTCCTTGTCGGGATCGCCGGTGACGTACATCAGGCCGGAGAGCGCCATGCAGGTCAGGGAGTTGCCCCGATAGCCGCTGTAGGGCCCCGTCTGCCCGAACGGCGTAATGGAGCAGTAGACCAGATCCGGAAACTCCTGTTTCAGGTCGTCGTAGCCCAGGCCAAGCGAAGCGAGGTGGCCCGGCGCCTGGCTCTCCACCAGCGCGTCCGCCTTGGCCAGCAGCTTGCGCAGCACGGTACGGCCGCTCTCGGTCTCGATGTCCAGGGTGACGCTCTTCTTGTTTCCGTTCAGGTGGATGAACAGCCCACCTTTGTCGTGGTGCGGGACGTCGTCCGGGAACGGCCCCAGAGTACGGGCGTAGTCACCCTGGGGCGGCTCCACCTTGATCACCTCGGCACCGCAATCGGCCAGCAGCTTGGCGCAATAGGGCCCGGCGATCCCCTGGGAGAGGTCGATAACGCGCAGGTCGTCGAGGGCGAGGTCGGGCCCTTCGGCACGGCTCAGGACAGGCAAGGGCGCTCCTTCGTGTGCTACGCGGAGGCTCGGAGCGGATGATACTACAACATTGGAACAGGGAACAAGAAAACATAGGGGCCTCCGTGTTCCCTGTTCCCCGTTCCTTTTGCTACAATGCGGGTCGCTGGAATGCCAATGCCTGTGCCATCCCTTTCAATGGAGAAGCGCGGCCCCATCGCCCACCTGACCCTGCGGCGGCCGGAAACCCAGAACGCGATCGACGGCGCCCTCCTGGGCGAACTGTCCCGCGCCTGCGAAGCGATTGAGGCGGACAGCGACGTCCGGGCGGTGGTGTTGGCCGCAGAGGGCGAGCACTTCTGCCTCGGCTGGGACCCAACCCTCCTGCACGGAGAGAGCGGCGGCCCTCCCGCGGACCCCTTCGGCTGCCTGGCGGAGCTGCCGCGGCCGGTTGTCTGCGCCGTCCAGGGCGATACCCTCAGCGCCGGCCTGGAGCTGGCCCTTGCCTGCGACATCCGCCTCGCCGCGGAGGACGCACACCTCGGCCTGCCGGAGACCAGGCTCGGCCATATCCCAATGGGCGGCGGCACCCAGCGCCTGGCCCGCCTGATCGGCAGGGGCAGGGCGTTGGAGATGATCCTCACCGGCGAGCCGGTAGAGGCGCGGGAGGCGCTGCGCATCGGCCTCGTGAGCGCCGTGGCGTCTACCGAAAAGCTGGCGGCCGAAGCGGAGGCGATCGCCGGCCGCATAGCGGAGCGCGGCCCCATCGCCGTGCGTTACGCCAAGGAGGCGATAACCCGCGGCCTGGAGATGCCCCTGGAGCAGGCCCTCCGCTACGAGACCGACCTGACGATCATCCTCCAGACCACGGAAGACAGAGCGGAGGGCGTCCGCGCCTTCCTGAAGAAACGGAAGCCGAAGTTCAAGGGACGATAGCGAAGGAGGTATCGATCAGATGCAGATCGTCCTGGAGATGGATGAAACGTGGTCGCTGATGTCGGTCATCACGTCATATGTGATCGACCACAGCGGCGTATCGCAGGATGGAAAGTCGAAAATCAGGCGCTGGCGCAGCGACCGCGCTGCAGGCACGGTGGAGATGGACGACCTGGCGGTGGCCGTCAACCAGGCGCTGGACACGTACCTCGACGAGAAGACGACGCGCACGGTCCGCCGTCGCGGCCGCTACGTCTCCAGCCGTGAGGCGACCCGATGAGGCTGGAGCTTGAACAGGAGGAGAGCGTCCAGCTCCTCTCCCTCATCGTCGACCGCATCACCCAGGAGGCCGGAATCGCCACCAAGGACCGGGCCGCCGTGAAGCGCTGGCGCAGCGAGCAGATGAAGGCCGGATCGGAAGGGATGAGAGAGCTGACCAACAAGATAAACGCAGACCTGGACCGAGCCCTGAGGACGAAAGAGAAGAGCGCGGTGCAGAAAGCAGACTGGCGGTAGGCCCCAGGAGTTAAGCCATGGCGAAATCAGGCGACGTGATCGAGAACCCTCTGACTGGGGAGAGATTCGTCGTCCACAAGTCAGCCGGTGAGACCGGCGGCGAGTACGTACTAGGTGAAATGTACTTTGCGGCGCACGCCGTCGGCCCTCCGGAGCACGTCCATCCCATTCTCGAGGAGCGCTTCAAAGTCGTTTCCGGCACGCTTAACGTCAGCGTCGGTGGGGAGGAGCGCACGGTGACCGAAGGCGAAGAAGTGATCGTGCCACGCGGCACTCCGCACAGATTCTGGAACGACAGCGAGGAGGAGGTGCGCTTCGAAGGGGAAATCCGTCCTGCACTGCGGCTGGAAACATTTCTGGAAACCGCCTTCGGCCTCGCCCGGGACGGCAAGACCAACGCCCACGGGATGCCGAACCTGTTACAGGCCGCAGTGATAATGCAGGAATACTCTGACGAGGTCCACCTGGCGGCGCCACCGCTAGCCGTGCAGAAGGTTCTGTTTGGCATACTCGCACCCATCGGTAGGCTACTGGGTTATCGAGCGCGCTATCCGCAATACAGCGGTGAGGAGTGAGTCGGGACGACACAAGACACGATGTTTGACACCCTCCTCTACGACAAGCAGGACGGCATCGCCTGGATCACCCTCAACCGTCCGCAGGTGCTCAACGCCATCAACATGCGGATGCGGGATGAGCTGTGGGACGTCGTCCAGGCCGTGCGAGACGACCCCGAAGTCCTGGTCATCATCTTCCGTGGCGCGGGCGAGCGGGCGTTCTCGGCCGGGGCGGACGTCAGCGAGTTCGGGACGGCGCCCTCGTACGTGGAGTCGCGGCGGGCGCGCCGAGAGCGGGACCTGTGGGGGCTCATCCTCTCGCTGGAGAAGCCGCTCATCGCCGCTATCCACGGCTACGCCCTCGGCGCCGGCATCGAGCTGCCGATGTGCTGCGACCTCCGCATCGCCAGCGAGGACGCGTGGCTGGGGCTGCCGGAAGTGAGCCTGGGCTACATCCCCTCCGCCGGCGGCACCCAGACGCTGCCCCGCCACATCCCGCCCGGCGTGGCGATGCACATGATCCTGACCGGCGACCCGATCGACGCCGCGACCGCCCTGCGCCATGGCCTCGTCCAGCGGGTCGTCCCCCGACAGCGGCTCTACCCGGAGGCGGAGGCCCTGGCGCGGACTCTCATGTCGCGGCGGCCGCTGGCGCTGCGCCTGGCCAAGCGGGCGGTTCTGGAAGGGCTGGACCTAACCCTGGCGGAAGGGCTGGCGTTGGAGCGACGCCTGGCCGCGCGGGCGCTGGCCGGTGAGCCCGCCATAGGTCCATTCGGAGGTAGAGGATGAACACGTCCGAGTTCCTGATGATCGCCGCCTCGATGGTGCCCGATCGTATCGCTATGATCTGCGACGGCGAAAGCCGCACCTTCGGCCAACTCCAGGAGAGGGTGAACCGCCTGGCCAACGCCCTCTCCGCCAGTGGCGGACTGGGCATCGGCAAGGGCGATAAGGTGGCGGTGATCGCCCTCAACTCCATCCCCTACGTCGAGACCTACTACGCCTGCGCCAAGCTGGGCGCCG
>CAZYOV010000090.1:0-1288 GCA_964649215.1 uncultured Dehalococcoidia bacterium | reverse complement strand
ATGCTCAAGCGGACGATGGAGCAGCCGGAGTTCGACAAGTACGACCTCAGCTCGCTGAAGCTCATCGCCTACGGCGCCGCCCCCATGCCTTACGAGGTGGTGACCAAGGCCGTCGAGGTCTTCAACTGCGGCCTGATGAACGCCTACGGCCAGACGGAGAGCACCTCCACCCTCACCTTCTTGGGCCCCGAGGACCATCAGATCCCCGGCGCGTCGGGGGAGGAGCGGGAGAAGAAGCTCCAGCGCCTCCGCTCCGTCGGCCGCGCCATGGAAGACGTGGTCGTCGCCGTCCTCGATCCCCAGGGGGAGATGCTGCCGCCGGGCCGGGAGGGGGAGATCGTGGCCCAGGGCGCCCGCATGATGTCCGGCTACCTCGGGCTGCACGATGAGACGGAGGAGGCGATGCGAGGCGGCTGGCTCCACACCGGCGACGTCGGCTGGATGGACGAGGACGGCTACGTCTACATCACCGGCCGCACCAAAGACCTGATCATACGCGGCGGCGAGAACATCGCGCCGGGGGAGATCGAGGCGGTGCTGGAGCAGCACCCGGCGGTGGACGAGGCCGCGGTCATCGGCGTGCCGGACGCGGAGTGGGGGGAAGAGGTGAAGGCGGTGCTCGTCACCAAGGGCGGCGAGAAGCCGTCCACGGAGGAGCTCACCACGTTCGTCAAACAGCGGCTGGCCAGCTACAAGGCGCCCAAGTACTACGCCTTTGCGAAGGAGCTGCCGCAGAACTATCTGGGCAAGGTGCTGAAGACGGAGCTGCGCAAGCGGCACGGGGAGCCGAAAGACGGCTAGGCGGCGCCGCGCTCAACAGCGCCGCAGGGAGAGGCGGACCCGATCCGGCTCCGGCGAAGGGACGGCCGCTCTGCCACCGCCGCCCGTCAAGCGAGCAGAGGCGGCCCAGGGCGTCTCCTGGCTGGGCCTGATCGGCGGCCTGATGGGCTTCGTGCCCATGGCCGCGCTGGGTGTGGAGATACTGTTGGAGCCACCAGAGATCGGGCGGCCCTTCGCCGCCGTTCCCCTTCTGATGGCTGCGCTCTATCTGCCGGCGGTTTGGGCCTCCCTGACGCACACAGAAAAACGCCAGGCGATCCTGCGCGGCACCCTTATAGCCTCGCTGGTGCTCCCGTTCACCGGCAGCTTCTTATTCCGGTCTGTTATACCGTTGATAGTTCTCGCGCCTGCGACGGTTCTGCTCTGGCTCGCCCTGGGTGGGCCGAGGTGGATGCGCTAGGCCGCCGCCAGCTGCTCGGGTGCGAAGGGGAACTCCTCCACCGTGTCC
>CAZYOV010000089.1:0-9645 GCA_964649215.1 uncultured Dehalococcoidia bacterium | reverse complement strand
AACTTGCGCATGTCGGCATGACCTCGACAGAGGCGCGTGAGAGGTTCGGAGAACGGGGGGTGCGCGTTTTCGAATGGGACTTCGACCACTCGGACCGCGCCCGCACCGACAGCGCCACGGAGGGCAAGGCGGTCATCGTTACGGACTCCAAGTTCCGAGTCATAGGGGGGCACGTACTTGCTCCCAGCGCCGGTGAGATGATCGGTCAGCTTACACTCGCCATAGATCGCAGAGCCCGGCTCACGCGCGAAATCGTCAACCTGCTCCAAGTTTATCCGACGTTCTCGACGAGCTATTCTCAGCTCGCCGCAGAGGCGATCTACGATGAGCTTCAGAAGCCTTTATTCCGAACGCTGAGGCGATTGAACGATCTCTTTGGCGCATAGGTTAATTCCGTACAGCCTGGCGACCACTGATGTCGCCGACACGTTGGGCTTTCTCGCTCGCTGGAAAGGAGCATAGGAGGAAGATGGGAGCCTTTAGAACAGAAATCCGGATAGACGCGCCCAAGGAGAAGGTCTGGGAGGTACTGGCGGATCTGGGCGGCATCTATAAGTGGAACCCCGGCGTGTCGCACTCGCGCTCCACCTGACCTTGAACAGCCGCACCGGGTCTTCGAAGGCGCGCCGGACCGTGATCCGGGGCGCTATGCGATGACCTCGACCTCTGCTTCAACCTCCACCGGGATGCCGAACGGTAACTCCGCCATGCCCACGGCGGAGCGGGCATGGAGCCCCCTCTCCGGCCCGTACACCTCGAGTATCAGGTCCGAAAAGCCGTTGATGACCTGTGGCTGCCGGTTGAATCCGGGCGCCGAGTTAACCATTCCGAAGACCCTCAACCAGGCGACTACCCGATCTAGGTCGCCCAGCTCGCGCTTGAGGCTCCCCAGGATGGATAGCGCCGTCAACCGTGCCGCCTGGTAGCCCTCCTCCAGCGAGACGTCCGCGTCCACTTTGCCCAGGGGAGCCGCGAGGGAGCCGTCCGCGTTCTGAGGGCCGTGGCCCGAGACGTAGGCACGATCGCCGCACACCCGCACCCAGGGGAAGGGCAGCGTCACCCCCGGCGGGAGTTTCATTGGCTCCGGGAGCGTGAGGCCCAGCTGCTGCAGCCTCGATTCAGCTCCGGAGGCCGTGCCGCCTCCTGTTGACATGAGATGCCCTCCTCGTGCGTGTGAGCGCCATACCGACACTCGGCTCTTAGGTCGCCTCTTCCCGCCACCTCACCTCGAACAGCCGCACGGACTCATCGAACCCCTTCAACTGCCTTTCCCCAATGTCGGAGAACAGGAAGTCCTTGCCCTTGACCAGCTGCCTGACGACGTCGGACACCAGTATCTCGCCGCCCTGGGCCGTCGCGGTTATCCTGGCCGCCTCGTTCACCGCCGTCCCGAACAGGTCATCTTCCTCCGCTATCGGCTCGCCAGCGTTCAGACCGATGCGCACCTGGATAACCTCCGCGCGTCCTGAGCCTGTCGAAGGGCGGGCGGCTTCGTTGTGCTCCGCGAACGCCCGCTGCATCGCAATGGCGCACTCCAGGGCCTTGGTGGCCGAAGAGAACGAGGTCATGAAGCCGTCGCCCAGCGTCTTGACCTCGGAGCCACCGTGGGACTTCAGCGCCTCTCGCACCATGCGCTCGTGTTCGCGCAGCAGCTCCCGCGCCTTCGCATCGCCAAGCCGCTGGGTGAGCGCCGTGGAGCCTTCGACGTCGGTGAACAGCACGGTGCGGAAAGCGCCCGCCTCGACCCGCTCGCGCGCCGCAGTTTTATCCTCGTCCTCGCCGAGAAACTCGTCGATGGCTGTGAGCACCCCGTCCACATCCCCGACCCCTGGCAGTATCGATTCTCCCTCGATAACAGCCAGACGGGCGTCCGGTATGCGGGAGGCGAGACCGCTGGCGACGTCTACGTTGGGGAAAGCCACCTGGCGACGCTGCACCACCAGCGTCGCCGCCTTCAGCTCCGGTAGTAAGGCAGTAACATCAAACTGCATAGCCGCGCCTAAGGCCGCCCGTGCCGCCTCCTGGGTGATGCTCTCCCGGATTAACTCAGCGAACCTGCGCGCTGGCTCACCCGCCGACCATCCCACCAATACGTGTGCTACCGTCTCAGTGTAGGTCTTCCAGTCCTTATCCCTAAGGGCAGCCATTGACTGAGCCTGTGGCGAACGGTAGGCGTCCGCGGCTCGCGCCCAGGAGCACCACAGGAGAAGGTGCGATACCCGCTCCGGGTGACGGGCTGCGTAGGTGATGGCCACCGGCCCTTCGATGAAGCCCCCCAACAGGACGAACCTCTCCAGGCCCAGGCGGTCTACAACCGCTTCTAGGTCGAGCACCTGGGCGTCAAGCGAGAAGTTGGTCACCTCCCGCTCCGACAGTCCGGCCCCCCTGGAGTCGTAGCGGACGAGCTTTCTCTTTTCCGCCAGCCCCTCATACCAGGTCCGGAACTCTGGGAGCTGCCACTCCAGTTGGAGGTGGCTGAAAGCGGCTGGTATCTGCAAAAAGGGGATGCCTTCCCCCATCGTGGAGAAGGCTATGCTAACCCCGTCCTTGCTCTGGGCGTACTGAATGCGCGGCTCCATGGCTCCACTAGTTTACTTGAATCGCCGAGCGCTGGGGAGACTGTCCGCCCGCCAGCCCTTCGCGGCACCGACGATTAGTCGCGCGGCCAGCGGCGACGCGAGGCTGTCTGTGTTGACCACGAGGTCATAGTGGGTCGGCAGCTCACGCCCCACCTGGTAGAACCGCCGCAGATACTCTGTGCGCTGGCGGTCCGACTCTTCGATAGCCTTCTTAGCGGCCGACTCCTCGAGACCCGCGTCGCTGGCGTAGCGCCCCACCCGTACTTCCGGCGACGCCGTGACCAGCACGCGCAGCACTCCCTCCATCTTGGCCAGCGGCACACTCGCCCCGTGAGCGACGATCACGACGTCGCCCTCGTTCGCCGTCTCGCGGACGACCCGCTCAATCAACCCCTCGTAGCTCGACCTATCCGTCGACGCGATGAGGGCAGCGCCGGCCCATCCCTCCGGGTCCGGGGGAGTCCGCGCTATCGATTCCAGGATCCGCTCGATGAGCCGCGGCGTATGCTCCGCCTCGGCCACAGTCTTCGGCGACACCCCAGCCTTCTCCGCCGCCTTGACGATGATCTCCTCGTCTGTGTACCGGAATCCTAGCTTATCGGCGACAATACGGCCGATCTCCTCGCCTCCGGACCCGAGAGACCGCGAGACGCAGACGACCCGACACGACATTGGCGATTCTCCTCCCTTGCTACCAGACGACGTCGAACACCCGGTGCCGGCCAGACAGCCCCTTCAGCTCCACCTCTCGCCCCTCGCCGAAGGCGATGTCGCCGCCGCTCTCCGTCAGCTCCTTCAGCAGCGACGAGACCAGGATCTCGCCGCCCTGGGCCTGGGACGCGATGCGAGCGGCCAGGATCACGTTCTTGCCGAAGAAGTCATCCGCCTCCTTGATCGCCTCCCCGGTGTGCAGACCGATGCGGACGTGGATCGGCTCCGCAGCGGGCTCGTTGCGGTCGGCGAAGGCCTTCTGGATATCGACCGCGCACTCTATCCCCCGACGCGCGCTCTGGAACGCCAGCATGAACCCGTCCCCCTCCGACTTCACCTCGAACCCCTCGTGCGCCGCCACCTGCTCGCGGACGATGGCGTTGTGCTCCCGCAGTAGCTCCAGCCAGCGCTGGTCGCCCAGCCGCTCCGTCGTCTCTGTAGAGCCCTCAATGTCGCTGAACAGAATCGTCACCGTGCCGTCGGGCGCCGCGTGCGTGCGCAAGTCCGGCTTGTCCACGTAGACGGAGGCCGCGACGGCGTCGATGGAGGTCTGAGGAGCCGTGGGATCGATGCCTTGCGCCTGCAGCTTGAGGGCAAGAGCCCGCTCCACCAGCGCCTTCATCCCCAGCTCCTGGGCGGTGTCCAACGCCTGGGCCAGTAGCTTCAGCGCCTTCTCGCGGTCCCCGGGCTGGTCCCTACCGACAAGCATGCCGGCGTACTCGTGCTGGGTGTGGGCCAGCCAGGGCTTCGCCCCCATCTTTGCGTTCATCTCCAGGGCCTCTTCGAAGTGTCGTTCCGCCTCCTCCCAGCGGGACATGGTGGCGGCCAGGAGGCCCAGGTGGCGTGATGCAGAGCCGATACAGAGCAGGGATCCGGCGGTCACGGTGCGCCCCGCGTAGGGCAGGAGCAGGCTGTACAGGGTGGCGGCGCGATCGGCATCGCGGAGGAAGGCGCAGGACTCGGAGACGACGGCCATGGCGGGTAGCCAGACTATGTCCCGGGGCACGTCCGCGAAGTCGTTGACAGCGAGGCGCTCTAACTCGGCCCGCGCCTCCGACTCGCGCCCGAGCTCGCTGTAGACATAGGCCAGGGCGCATCGCCAGCCAGGGACCGCAGGGTACCGCTCGACGAAGCTCTTCAGCTGTCCCTCGATCTCCTGCAGTCTCCCCTGCTCCCTGCGCAGGGCCAACATATGTAACCCGAACTGTTGGACCGCGGTCTCAGGCTGCACTCGCTGGCCGATGACGAGAGCCTGCTGGGCGAACTGTTCTCCCTCCTCGAAGCGACCGTCAAGCAACCCCCGCATGGCTCTGAACTGCGCCGTCCACCACAGATAGAGGGGCTGCCGCAGATCCTTCGCCAGGCGATCTAGCACTCCGCTTTCCGCGTCCACCCCAGGGATATCTCCCATTTCTAGGAGATCGATGAGGCGGAAAGCATGGCCATTGATGGCTCGAGCCTGGTCGCCGGCCTCCTCGGCCAGCCGCACTATCTCGGTCGCGGTGGCGAGGCGGTCCTCGACGTTCTCCGGGCCCCACATGGCGAAATGCCTGCCGATCAGGACGTAGGCCAGCGCCGCCGGGTCGCCGACCCGTCGCGCCATTTCAACCGCCTCCAGGCTCATCGATGCTCTGCGTTCCCGCGAGGCCGCGTAGAGCAGCGCCCCCGCGAGGCGAGCCTGGACCCTGGCCCGCAGGGCGCTGTCTTCTTCTCCCAGGATGCCCAGGGACTCCTCCAGCAGACCGATCAACCCTTCGTCGACCACCCCTACCTCGACAACTTCTCCGAAGCCAAGGGCGGCGCGGGCCAGCTGCTCCGGTGTCGCTATCCCCCTGGCGATGTCGGCCGCCCCATGGAAAGTCTCCCGCGACTTGGGAGCATCGCCCGCCTTCAATTGAGCTTCGCCCAACGCCAGCAGCAGCTCGCAGCGCCTCCCTTCCTCCGGCTTGTCTTTGAGCTCCAAGGCCTGCAGTGCCGTCTCGTAGTGACCAGCGGCCTCCTCGTAGGCGAGAAGGTCAAGCGCCCGTTCACCGGCCCGTGTGGCGTAGTCGATCGCCTTGTCCACGTCCCCACCTTGAGCGCCCTCGAAGAAGTGGTAGGCAAGCTGCGGTAGGTGGGCCTCCAGGTTCGCGCTCTCCAACTCCTCCAGCACCTCGCCGATCCGGCGGTGCAGCCGCACCCGCCGGGCGGTGCTCAGCTCCTCGTACAGCGTCTCGCGGATGAGCGCGTGGGAGAAGCTGTAGTGGTCGACCATGCGCGGCATCTCCGCGATGACCCGGGCGGCGACCGCCTCCTCCAGCGCCTCCAGCAGCCGGTCGCCGGAGATGTCCGACACCCGCTCCAGGGTGCGCAGGCCGAACTCGCGCCCGATGACGGAGGCGACGGTGAGGGCGCGGTTGCACGCCTCCGACAGGTGGTCCAAGCGCCGGCCCACTACCTCGCGCACCCCCTGAGGGATAGTCACGCTCCAGGACTTCACCTCCTCCGGGCGCTCCAGGCGTCCGTCGGCGACGAGCAGGCGCACGACCTCGTTGACGAAGAACGGGTTCCCCTCCGTCTCCTTGTAGACGGCGGTCACGAGCGCTTTCGGCGGCGTCACCCCGGCCGTGATTTCGATGAAGCGGGCCACGTCCCGCTCGCTCAGTCCGCGGAGGAGAATGCGCTGGCTGAGCTGCTCGCGGGCCAGCTCGCCCAGCGTCTGCGAGAGGGGGTGCCCGCGCCGCAGCTCCACGTCCCGGTAGGTGCCCAGCACCAGCAGCCGGGCACCCCGCAGCTCCCGCGCCAGGAACTGGAGCAGTAGGAGCGACGGTTTGTCCGCCCAGTGAAGGTCATCGAGCACCATGACGATGGGCTGGCCTTTCGATGCGTTCTTCAGGAACGTCGTGATCGAGTCGAACAGTCGAAATCGGGCCTGCTCCGGTTCCAGGGTCGGCGGCGCCGGCAGGCCGGGCAGCCGATCACGTACCTCCGACACCACCTGGGCGATGTCGGCGGCGCCCGGCCCCATCTCCGACATCAGCTCTTTGGGATCCTGATCGTGGACGTAGGAGCGGATGAGCTGCACCCAGGGCCAGTAGGCAGGGGCGCCCTCGCCCTCGTAGCAGCGGCCCCACAGCACCTGGGCGCTGCGCAGGCTGGCGTAGGTCGCCAGCTCCTCCGACGTTCGCGTCTTGCCGATTCCGGGCTCGCCCACCAGCATGAGCAGGCGGCCGCGGCCGGAGAGGGCGTCCTCTAACCCGGCCCGCAGCTCGTCCATCTCCTTCTCGCGGCCCACGAAGACGCCGCCCGCCAGCCGGTCCAACGGGTTCGCCTCCTCCTGGACCGTTCGCTCGGCGACGGTTGCGGCTGTCTCCACGACGGCGTTCAGCGCCTGCTCCACAGCGGCGGCGCTCTCGGGGCGTTCGTCTGGGTCCTTGGCCAACAGCCGCATGATCAGCGCCTCCAGGGATCTGGGCACCTCCGGGTTGTGCCAGGAGGGGGCGACCGGCGCCGTGTTGATGTGCTGGGAGATGATAGCCACGGTGTCGTCACCCAGGAACGGCGGCCGGCCGGTCACCATCTCGTAGAGGACGCAGCCCAGCGAGTAGAGGTCCGAGCGGGCGTCGGCCTGCCGCCCCAGCGCCTGCTCCGGCGGCATGTAAGCGACGGTGCCGAGCATCATCCCCGCCACCGTGACCCGAGAGCGGTCCACCGCCATCGCCAGGCCGAAGTCGCCCAGCTTGGCGGTGCCGTCCTCTGTGAGCCAGATGTTCCCCGGCTTCAGGTCGCGGTGGATGATCCCTCGACCGTGGGCATGCTCCAGCGCGTCACGGACCTCGACGGCGAAGCGCATGGCCTGGTCCAGCGGTAGCCGGTGGTTCTCGGAGGCCTGTAGCAGCCCCTCCAGGTCGCCGCCGGCCATGTACTGGGAGACGATGAAGGGCTGGCCATCCTCCTCCCCGATGTCGTGAACGGTGACGATATGGGGATGGTCGCGGAGACGCCCCATGGCCTGGGCCTCGCGCCTGATGCGGGTGAGGCTGTCGGCGTCCAGCCCCTCGGTCTTGATGACGGCGATGGCAACGTCGCTGTCCAGCTTGCTGTCGTGGGCAAGGTAGACGCGTTTGCGACCGCCCTCGCCCAGGAAACGCTGGACCTGGTAGCGGCCGCTGGCGAAGGAGGCGGGCAGCGCCGGCGAGGGCGCCGGAGTGGGCGCCGGCGTGGGCGTGCGGGTTGGCCGCTCAGCCGTGTCTACAAGCGATGCGCCGCACTCTCCACAAAACCGCTCGTCAGGCGCTGAATGCGCGCCGCATGTAGGGCATGACGATGCCAGCCGCGATCCGCAGCTGACACAGAACTTGCGGCCCTCTCGGTTGTCGTGGCTACATGATGGGCAGAGCAAGATCGCCTCCGGACTCGGTATCTGGGAGCATGCCAATCGTGCGCGAAAGTAGGTTCGTTGTCAATGCGGGAGCTGTCCAATCCATGTGTGCGGAGCGTGCACACTAAATCTGCAATAGGGTGTGGCTGAGCCGTACAACATTCGTTGTCCGAAGCCGTCAGACTATCCCGTTGTCAAGGCCCGGTCGGAGCGGTAGACTATCAGACGTTAATAGCGGCGTCGTGACTGAAGGAGGGACACCGGTGACTGTAGCTAGCAATGTTGAGCAGCTTAGCGGAAGCCTGCGAGGGCAGCTGATACAGCCGAGTGACCCGGAGTACGAAGAGGCCCGCCGTGTCTACAACGGGATGATCGACCGACGGCCGCGCCTCATCGCACGGTGCGCCGACGCAGCGGACGTCATCGCAGCGGTGAACTTCGCCCGGGAGAACGGTCTGGTCGCGGCCATCAGAGGCGGCGGCCACAACGTCGCGGGCTTCGGAACCGTGGACGACGGGATCGTGATCGACCTGTCGGGGATGCGGAGCGTGCGCGTGGACCCCGCAAATCGGACCGTGCGGGCCGAGGGTGGGTGCACGTGGGGCGATGTCGACCACGCGGCGCACGCGTTCGGACTGGCGGTGCCGTGCGGGATCATCTCGACGACGGGCGTGGCGGGGCTGACGCTGGGAGGCGGCACCGGCTACCTGACCCGCAAGTATGGGCTGACGGTGGACAACCTTATCTCCGTGGACGTGGTGACAGCGGACGGCAGCCTGGTCACGGCGAGCGTGGAGGAGAACGAGGACCTGTTTTGGGCGATCCGCGGTGGTGGTGGCAACTTCGGCGTGGTGACGTCGTTCGAGTTCGGGGCGCACCCGGTGAGCGATATCTACGGAGGTCCGATCTTCTATCCGCTCGAGAAGACGAAGGACGTCCTGCGCTTCTTCCGGGAGTACATCGCGGGGGCGCCGCCGGAGATGGGGGCGTTCTTCGCCTTCCAGAAGGGGCCCCCGGTGCCGTTCATGCCCGACAACCTCGTCGACGTGACTATGTGCGCGATCGTGGCGTGCTACGCGGGCGGGGACCTGAAGAAGGGCGAGGAGGTGGTGAAGCCGCTGCTGGAGGAGCTGGGGCCGCCCGCGGCGTTGCACGTCGACAGGATGCCGCTGCCGGCGCTCAACAGCGCGTTCGACGCGCTGCTGCCGCCGGGGCTGCAGCACTACTGGAAGGCGGACTTCTTCGACGAGCTGAGCGACGAGGCCATCGAGGCTCACTTGAAGCACGGGCCGGACGTGCCGACGGTGCAGGCGACGGTGCACGTATACGCGATCGACGGCGCGCCGCAGCGGGTGGGCCAGGAGGAGACGGCGTTCAGCTACCGGGATGCTGCCTTCAACGTGGTGATCGCCGGGATGTGGCCAGACCCCGCCGACAACGAGAAGAACACGAAGTGGGTCCGGGACTACTTCGACGCGCTCCACCCGCACTCGTCGGGTGGGGCGTACGTGAACTTCATGACCGCAGACGAGGGCCAGGAGCGGATCGCGGCGAGCTACCGGGGAAACTACGAGCGGCTGGTGTCGCTGAAGGCGAAGTACGACCCGTCGAACCTGTTCCGCCTGAACCAGAACATCCGGTCGGCCTGAGCCTACGCACCTCAGGTCTCGCGACACGGTCATCTTGGCTCTCCGTTTCGGCCGTCGCTCCCGTTGTACAATCCACGTTGGGCGATCCATCAATAAGTGTGGTGAGTGTGCGCAGGCGGCCGATATAAGACATTGCGGATCCCTGCGATCGAATTAGATTGGCTCCCCGGGCAGGACTCGAACCTACAACCTAGCGGTTAACAGCCGCCCGCTCTACCATTGAGCTACCGGGGAGCGCGATTCCGACCTGGCTGCGGAGCCAGGATTCGAACCTGGACTATGGGATTCAAAGTCCCGTGTGCTACCTTTACACCACTCCGCACTATAGTATCGCATTCCGTTTTCG
>CAZYOV010000088.1:4790-9680 GCA_964649215.1 uncultured Dehalococcoidia bacterium | reverse complement strand
GTAACGCCGACCCGGCGCGGGTCGCCAGCGACACCCGTAAGGGTCTGGCGATGCTCTCCCGGTCGCCATCGGGCGAACGCCGTTAGTATCAAAGCGCAATGCGCGAAAACCTTAACGTCAATTGACGTGCCGCGGGCTTGACATTGAGTGAGTATTCGCCTATAAAAAGTATCAAGTTTAGCGCGTAACGCAGTTGCCTCCACGGGCGTCCTTGGAGACGAAGGCCAAACGGTTATCGTCCTGAGAGGAGGAGACCATGGCTTCCGAAAGCCGTTACTGGACTCGGTTCTGGAGGAGGCGACTGAGCCGCCGACGCTTGATGCAAGCGACAGGAATCAGCGCCGCCGGGCTGGCGGTCGCGGGAGTCGTCGGCTGCGATGACGACGGGGGGACGGGGGCCACCGCGACGGCGCCGGCAGCGACCCCCACCGAGGCCGGGCCGAAGATGGGCGGCACCCTTACAGGGCCGCTGGTCGGTCTCTCCACCGGCAACCCGCCCTCCCTCGATGCCACGAGGCAGACGACCTTCCTGGCCCAGATACCCGCCGCCTACCACTACAACCGGCTCGTCAAGTTCGTGCCGCCCACGCCTCAGGAAGTGAACGGCGTACCAAGCATCCCCATCGACTTCAGCAACGTCGAGGGCGACGCCGCCGAGAGCTGGGAGATCACGGATGACGGGACAGTGTTCACCTTCAAGATCCGTGACAACCTGATGTTCCACCCCCCACTCAGCCGGCCCGTGACCGCCCAGGACGTAAAGGCGGCCATCGATGTATTCGCAGCGGAGTCGCCCAACCGTGGTAACTGGCTGTCCCAAGTGGAGAGCGTGGAAGCGACGGACGACAAGACGCTGGTCATCACCCTCAGGCAGCCTTTCGGCCCCGCGATGCAGGTGCTGTTCGGCAACACCGACGGTGGGCCCTGGATCGTTCCCACCGAGGTGCTGGAGGACGAGGCGGCATCCAACACGGCGCCGATCGGGTCCGGCCCCTGGATATTCGAGAGCTGGGAGCCGGATGTGGTGATCAAGTGGCGGAAGAACCCCGAGCACTACGACGCGCCCAAGCCGTACGTAGATGCGCTCGAGGCCACGCTGAGCGGCGACCCGGAGGTGATCATTCAGAACCTGGTGCAGGGCAACTTCACTAACAGCCTCTGGTCGGCCGAGATATGGGAACGGGGTCTGAGTGAGATGCCGAACGGCCAGTTCTTCACCGGCCCAGAGCAGGTGTGGGGCGGGGCCTACTTCAACTTCGGCCGCCCGCCGTTCAACGACAAGCGGGTGCGTCAGGCGCTCTCCATGTCTGTCGACCGTCCCGGCATCCTGTCCGCCCTGGACCAGCCGGGAGCAGCGGGCGGCGGGCTGACCCACGTCGCCCAGTTCGCCGATTTCTACGTCGACCCGATCAACGACGCCGCCACCTTCGGCGACAACGCCAAGTACTTCACCCGCGACGTGGAGGGGGCGAAGGCGTTGCTGGCGGAGGCCGGCTTCCCCAACGGCGTGGACCTGACAGCCCAGTCCTCCAGTATCTACGGCCCTGGCTTCGGCGCCCAGATGGAGGCGTTCGCGGCCAGCGCCAAAGAGGCCGGTTTCCGAATACAGATCAACCAGGGAGAGTACGGGGGCTACATCAGCACTACCTTCTTCGGCGTGCTGGGGGATAACGAGATGGGGTTGGCGCCGCTCATGGGCAGCCCTATGGACCCCCACAACATCTTCTTCACCATCTTCCACCCCTCCAGCGCCCGCCACAACTGGGGGCTAACGGCCGACGTGGAGGGCTCGCATCCCACTGACCCCCGGGACCTGCCTATCGCAGACAGCCCCTCGCCCGCGGGCGACGCCGCGCTGCTCGATCTCTGGAACAAGCAGGCGGCGGAGACGGACTTAGATACACGGGTCGAGCTGGTCAGGGACGTCCAGCGGATGATGGCGGAGAGCATGTACCTGGTCCCCTGGACGGGAGTCTCCACCGCCTCCATCTTCCAGCCTAACGTAAAGAACGTCCAGCTCATCCGCGGCTACGGCTACGGTTCGGAGACGGCGCCCGGACTCTGGCTGGACCAGGCGTAGAGGAGGAGAGCGGGAGGAGGTGGCGGCGGCCTAGAGCGCTGATATGCGTCAGTATATCGTTCGTCGGGCGCTGCTTATCGTACCCACGATACTAGGCGTGAGCCTGCTTATCAGCGGCCTTCTCCAGATGCTGCCGGGGAATGCGGCCGATATCATCCTGGCAGAGTCCGGCGGCTTCAACACCAACCTGACCAAGGAGAAGATAGAATCCGACCTGGGGCTGAACAAGGAGTTCCTGGGCGTGAGTCAGCTTGGGTTCCTGACCCAGTGGGGTGAGTGGATGGGGGGCGTGGTCCAGGGCGACTTCGGCGACTACTTCCGCGGCGGCAAGCCGATTTCGCGAGAGCTGGAGGCTAGGCTGCCGGTGACGTTGCAGCTGGCGGGGATGGCCATGGTGCTATCGCTCATCATCGCCATACCCATCGGCGTCCTGTCGGCAATCAGGCAGGATACGCCCATCGATTACGTTGCCCGCAGCTCAGCGATCTTCATGCTGGCCGTGCCCGGTTTCTGGTTGGGTGTGATCTTCTTCGTGCTGGTGGGGCGGTGGGCGGGCTGGCTGTTACCGCCCGTGATCTACCAGGACCCCTGGGAGAGCTTGGGCGGTAACTTGAAGCAGATGTGGGCGCCGGCGACGATACTGGCCTTCGCCCTGGCGGGAGGCGTGATGCGCATCACCCGCGGCCAGATGCTGGAGGTGCTGCGCCAGGACTACATCAGGACGGCCTGGTCCAAGGGCCTCCAGGAGCGAACGGTGATAGTGCGGCATGCCGTCAAGAACGCCTTCATCCCAGTGCTCAGCCTCATCGGCGTCCAGGTTCCCCTTCTGATCAGCGGCTCCGTCGTACTGGAGAGCATCTTCGGGCTGCCGGGCGTGGGGCTCATGCTGCTCTCCGGGCTGCTACAGCGGGAGTATCTGGCGGTGCTGGCGGTCAACCTGATCATCGCGGCCCTGATCGTCGTGACTAACTTCGTGGTGGATATCGCCTACTCGTTCCTGGATCCGCGGATCCGTTACGCTTAGATTGGTCTAGCCATGGCAACGCGTGAAGAAGCACTCACCATCCCCCTGGAGGAGGCGCCGCGAACGCTGTGGTGGCGGTGGCTGGCCACCACTGCTACCTTTATCCGGCGCAAGCCGCTGGGCGCGTTCGGGGCGTTGGTCCTGATCCTCACCGTCGCCGTCGCCGTGTTCTCCCCCTGGATCGTCCGCTTCCCCTATGACGAGCCGCACTTCGCCGACGCGTTGACCGACCCGAACAGCACCTACTGGTTCGGCACGGACCACCTGGGGCGGGACTTCTTCAGCCGCGTAGTCCTTGGGACGCAGGTCACCGTCCTGGTGGGGTTGGGGACGGTCCTCCTGGCCGCCGTCATCTCCCTGGTTATCGGGGGAGTGAGCGGCTACCTGGGCGGCTGGGTGGACATGGTCGTGCAGCGGTTCGTGGACATCTGGGTGGCGCTGCCGGCCATCTTTCTTCTCCTCACCTTCGTCGCCGTCCTGGGCACCGGTGGTGACGGCTTCCTGGGCATCGGCCGCGGGCCGGATGTAGGGCTGCAACCCAGGGACGGTGATTGGATCTGGTATACGTTCTTCCGCAGCACCGTGGTCATCTTCTCCCTGGGCATCATCTTCGCGGGCTTCGGCTCGCGCATCATCCGCGGCGCCGTGCTGGCGATCAGGGAGAACGTCTACATAGAGGCGGCGCGGGCTCTGGGGGCGACGGACACGCGCATCATGCTGCGCTACGTCCTGCCGAACATCATGCCCGTGGTCATCATCCTGGCGACCCTGAACCTGGGCCTCGCCGTGCTGGCGGAGGCGACTATCAGCTTCCTGGGCTTTGGCATCCAGGCCCCGTTTCCCACATGGGGGCGCATGCTGGCCGACGAGGGCCGCCACTACGGCGTAGGCCACGAATACCTGATGATTATCCCCGGTGCGGCGATCTTCATCGCCGTCTACGGCTTCAACATGCTTGGCGACGCCCTGCGCGACGTACTGGACCCGCGCCTGCGCGGCTCCCGCTAATTAGACGAACTCCCTGCTAGGTTCGCGCACTCGGCACCGGAGTCGTTTCGTTGACCGCTCCTAGCGGGCGGCGGTAGAATGCGCCCTGACGGAATCCGCCTCCGGCGGATTTCTTGCATAGGAGGCGTATTCGGGTGACCAACGGCGCTGAAGGGATCCCCAAGGCCTATGACCCCTCCACGGTGGAGGGTACTCTGTACCAGTTTTGGCTGGACGGAGGCTACTTCGCGCCCAAGATAGAGCCCGGGAAGCAGCCGTTCTGCATTATCATGCCGCCGCCCAACGTGACCGGGGAGCTACACCTGGGTCAGGCCCTCACAGCCACCATGGAGGACTGCCTCATACGCTGGCACCGCATGCGAGGCGATCCCACCCTCTGGCTGCCGGGCGTCGATCACGCCGGCATCGCTACCCAGAACGTGGTGGAGCGAGAGCTGGCCAAGGAAGGCGTGAGCCGCCACGATCTCGGCCGCGAGCGGTTCGTGGAGCGGGTCTGGCAGTGGGTACACAAGTATCGCGGTATCATCACCCGCCAGCACATGCGTCTGGGCGTTTCCTGCGACTGGGAGCGAGAGGTGTTCACGATGGATGAGGGGCCGCAACTGGCGGTGCGCACCACCTTCGTGAAGCTGTACCGGGACGGCCTCATCTACCGCGGCGAGCGCATGATTAACTGGTGCCCCCGTTGTCAGACGGCGCTGTCCGACCTGGAGGTGGAGCACAGGGAGCAGTCCGCCAAGCTCTGGTACGTCCGCTATCCTCTGCTGGACGACTCCGG
>CAZYOV010000088.1:0-4690 GCA_964649215.1 uncultured Dehalococcoidia bacterium | reverse complement strand
GGGAGCAGTCCGCCAAGCTCTGGTACGTCCGCTATCCTCTGCTGGACGACTCCGGCAACGTGACGGATGAGTATATCGTCATCGCTACGACGCGGCCAGAGACGATCGTGGCCGATGTGGCGGTGGCGGTGAGCCCCAAGGCGGAGCGCTGGCAGAAGATCGTCGGCCGCAAGGCGCTGCTCCCCATCATCGAGCGGCAGATTCCGATCATCGCCGACGAAGCGGTGGACCCGGAGTTCGGGACGGGTGCGCTCAAGATCACCCCCGGCCACGACATCCTCGACCTCGAGATCGGGGAGCGGCACGGTCTGTCCGCCATCGTCGCGGTGGGCCCGGACGGGACGATGAACGAGGAGGCCGGCCCCTACAGGGGGATGGACCGGTTCCAGTGTCGGGACGTCATCGTCGCTGACCTGGAGCGGCTGGGGCTTCTGGAGAAGACGGAGCAGTATCATCACTCAATTGGCCGCTGCGACCGCTGCGACACCGTCGTGGAGCCGGTCGTCAGCGAGCAGTGGTTCGTGCGCATGGAGCCGCTGGCCGGGCCCGCCATCGAGGCGGTGAAGGACGGACGAATCGAGATCACCCCCCGCCGCTTCGCGCGGGTGTACATGAACTGGATGGAGAATATCCGCGACTGGTGCATATCGAGGCAACTCTGGTGGGGGCATCGTATCCCGGTCTGGTACTGCGGCGACTGCGGCGAGCTTACCGTGGCCGTGGACGACCCCAGCGCCTGCGAGAAGTGCGGCTCCGGCCAGCTGGAGCAGGACGCCGACGTCCTGGACACCTGGTTTTCGTCGGCGCTATGGCCGCACTCGACGTTGGGATGGCCTGAAGAGACGGAGGACCTGCGCTACTTCTACCCTACATCTGTGCTGGAGACAGGGTACGATATCCTCTTCTTCTGGGTTGCCCGCATGATTATGACGGGCCTCTACAACACGGGAGAGGTGCCGTTCCGCCAGGTCTACCTGCACGGGCTCATCCGCGACCACGAGGGCCGCAAGATGACCAAGAGCCTGGGGAATGTGGTGGATCCGATCGAGGCGATCGATAAGTACGGCTGCGACGCCCTGCGATTCGTGCTGGCCACCGGCGGCGCCCCCGGCAATGACTTCCGCCTGTCCGACGAACGGCTGGAGGGCGGGCGCAACTTCGCCAACAAGATATGGAACGCCTCCCGCTTCGTGATCCAGAGCATCGGCGACGAGCGGCTCCAGGCGCCAGACCGGACGCGGCGGGCCGAGATGCCCATCGAGGATCGCTGGGTCATGTCGCGGCTGCAGCGCCTCGTCACGGAGGTGGACCGGCTCCTCAACCGCTTCCAGGTCGGCGAGGCGGGACACCGACTGCACGAGTTCCTCTGGAGCGAGTACGCAGACTGGTACATCGAGATGGCGAAGGTGCGCCTCAAGGGCGGCGACCGGTCATCCCTGCCGGTGCTGGCGCATGTCCTGGACACGTGCCTGCGGCTGCTGCACCCGTTCATGCCGTTCGTCACGGAGGCGCTGTGGCAGAACCTACGGGAGCGTATCGGCTGGGCGGACGAGGAAGCGCTCATCGTCGCCTCCTGGCCCAAGGGCGAGCGGGCCTGGGTGAACCCCGAGGCTGAGGCGAAGGCGCAGGTTGTGATGGAGGTTGTGAAGGCGATCCGCAACATCCGCGCCGACAGGCGGGTGGACCCCTCGCGCTACGTTGAGGCGTACGTGGCCGCCGACGGGGCGAGGCCGGATCTGGAGGCGGCGAGGCCGATCCTGGAGTCGCTGGCGCGGGTGAGGCCTCTGCACCTGATCGGGGACGCGGGAGAGGCGCCCAGGAGCGAGGTGGCCTCGGCCGTCCTGGCGCAGGCCCAGGTCGTCCTGCCGCTGGCCGGCCTCATAGACCTGGAGGAAGAGCGGGCGAGGTTGTCCAAGCAGTTGGCCGAGGCGGAGGCGGAGGTGAAGCGGCTGGAGGGAAAGCTGGCGAACGCGGTGTTCCGGGAGAAGGCGCCGGCGGCTGTGGTGGCCAGGGAGGAGGAGAAGCTGGCGGCGGTGCGGGCGCGACTGGAGGGGCTGGGTCAGCGGCTGGCGGAGCTGGAGTGAGGGAGGCTAACGCCTCGGCGGAGAAGGGATATACCGCGCACTGAAGTGCCCGGCATGGTCACGGTCGGGCGCGCCGGGGATTCGCGGAGTCGCCGAATTCAGGCGGCGGGCGCTGTTCTCGGAAGGCGATAGCGCCATTAACAAAGCGGCGGCTTCCTAAATTGACAGTAGCTGGAGCCCGTGCTAGCATCGCTTGTGGCGAATGGAACAAATGGCTAGATTCCTTCTCTATCGCGATCCCCACCGATGATTCAGGACCTCTTCGCCGACTACATAGCCGTTCTCATCGCCGCGATTCTGGGTTTCCTCCTGGTCGGCGGCGCCCTCATGGGTAACTACATCCTCTCACCCCGCCAGGCCAGCCGCGCCAAGAGCGTGACCTACGAATGCGGCATGCTGCCCATCGGCCGCAGCCGTACCCAGGTTCACTTCCGTTACTACCTGTTCGCGATCCTGTTCCTGATCTTCGATATTGAGGCGGTGTTCCTGTTTCCTTGGGCGGTCACGTTCCTGGACATCGGCAAGGCCGCCTTCTATGAGATGCTGTTTTTCATTCTGATACTCGGATTCGGGCTTCTCTACGCCTGGAAAAAGGGTGTGCTGCGCTGGAAGTAGGTGGCTGACATGGCTGACAAGACGCTCATAGAGGTCCACGAGATACAGGACGACCCCCAGCAGGCGATCAGCGACGCCGTCTCTCCCGATATCCGGCGGGAGATCAAGAAGCTGACGCCAACGGAGTTCCATCCGGGCCAGGGGCAAGCGCTGTACCGCCAGCTACTGCCAGGGATACTCCAGTTCCCCGCGGACTGGATCATCGCTTGGGGGCGAAAGTCGTCCCTGTGGCCGATGACGTTCGGCCTCGCCTGCTGCGCCATCGAGATGATCTCCACCTTCATGGCCCGGCATGATCTGGACCGCTTCGGCATCATCCCTTTTCCCTCGCCCAGGCAGTCGGACGTGATGATCGTCTCCGGGACGGTGACCAAGAAGATGGCGCCGGCGGTCAAGCTTTTGTATGAGCAGATGCCCTACCCCAAGTGGGTGATCTCCATGGGCGCCTGCGCCACCAACGGCGGACCCTACACCCGCTACGACCGCGTGCTCCAGGGGGTGGACAAGATCGTCCCGGTGGACGTCTACGTTCCCGGCTGCCCGCCTCGGCCTGAGGCGCTAATGGACGCCTTCCTGGCCCTCCAGAAGAAGATCATGGAGGAGCGGGGGAAGATAGGGCGCTGAGCGTGGCCCAGGAGCGCAGCCAGGAGACCTCCGTCGCTGAGCCGCCTCCGGGCTCGGTGGCTGATCTGTTCCGTGAGGCGCTGCCGGGCGTCCAGATGAGCGCAGAGCAGACCGCCCTCGATGTCGCTATCACCGTTCGTCGCGAAGACCTGCTCCGGGTGATGCAGACCACGAAGGAGGACGAGCGCCTGGCGTTCGACTTCCTGCGCAGCCTATCGGGCGTTGACCACCTTGACGAGCTTGAGGTGGTCTATCACCTCTACTCGTACAGCCTGGGCCACGCGGTGGCGATCAAGGTGCGCTGCCCGCCCGACGACGCTCACGTGCCCACGGTCAGCCACCTGTGGCAAACGGCCAACTGGCACGAGCGCGAGGCGGCCGAGTTGTTCGGGTTCGTCTTCGACGGCCACCCCGACCTGCGTCCCCTTCTGACGGAGGAGGGGTTGGGCTACCACATCATGCGTAAGACTCATCCTCTAGCCGAGATCGAGGAGTGGCAGGAGGATTATCTGAAGGCCGCCGAGGAGGCGGTGGCGCAGGCGGCGGCGGAAGCCGGTGTGCCCATGGACGAAAGGGCACGCAAGATCGCGCTGGCCCAGCAGAAGGCGGTTGTCATCAAGAAGGCGCGCGAGGAGGCCAGGGGCAGAGGGCTGTCCGGGGACGAGGAGAAGGCGGCGGTTAAGGCCGCCCTCAAGGCGTTTGAGGAGGAGGAAGCGGCCAAGGCGGAGCCCAAGCCGGCGGAGGCGCCGGCCAAGCCTGCCGACGACCGCGCTGCCAAAATAGCGCTGGCTCAGAAGAAGGCCGCCCTCATAAAGAAGACCCGCGACGAGGCGCGCGCCCGCGGCGCCTCCCAGGAAGAGGAGCGACTGGCAGTAGCGGAAGCGCTCAAGGCGCTCGCAGCCGAGGAGAAGGGTGGGGAGTAGGCGGCAGCTATGACCACGGAGTACAGCGTCACCCCGGGGAAAGACCTGGAGACGATAGATATCAACGTCAACGTGGGGCCGCAGCACCCGGCTACCCACGGCGTGTTCCGAATGGTGCTCACGGTCGATGGCGAGCAGGTGGTGGACGTGGACCCGATCATCGGCTACATGCACCGAGGCGCTGAGAAGCTGTCCGAGAACTGCGACTACCGCCAGGCGATCGGCTATCAGGACCGCACCGATTACCTGGCCCAGTTCAACACCGAGCTCTGCTATGTGCTGGCCGTGGAGAAATTGGCGGGCATCGAACCGCCGGAGCGAGCCGACTACATCCGCGTCATCCTGGCGGAGCTGAACCGCATCGCCAGCCACTACATGTTCATGGGCGCCTTCGGCACGGACATCGGCGTGTTCGGTACGGCCTTCATGTATGCCTTCCGCGAT
>CAZYOV010000087.1:0-9877 GCA_964649215.1 uncultured Dehalococcoidia bacterium | reverse complement strand
CATCACCAGGTCCAGGAAGTCGGCCGGCTCATCCGTCTCGAAGGCGACGACGAACTCCTGGTCATCCAGTCCGTAAGAGTAGGTTGTGTTCAGCTTCACCGACGGATACTTGCGGCCGATGCCGATGTGCTCGTCCATCATTCGCTGGCGCTCATCCTTGGAGAGCTTGTACCAGGCCCGCGTCTTGACGAACGGGTAGACGAACAGGTACTTGGCATCGCCGGGGCTAAGTCCCGTGTGGCTGGGGGGCCCGCCCTCCTCCTCCGGCGAGCCTGTCCTGAGCGAAGTCGAAGGGACGTAGATGGAGCGGCGCGTCATCGCCAGATACGAGTAAGGCACCGATAGATGCGGCCCCATGGCGGTGCTGAACACGGCTGTGGCCAGCTCCTGTATCCCCTCCAGCCGGTCACCGACCTCCCATAGCATGAAGTCGGCGTCGCCGCGCATCCCCATCAGGCTGTAGCTGCGGATTAGGAGGCGGTCACCGAACGACTCCACGGCGCGGCACAGCTCGCCCTTCGCCTTCTCCCGCCGCTGCCGCGGCAGGCTGCGCCAGGCCGGGTCGACACGATAGAAGGTAAACTTCACCACCTGCCGTCGGCTGGGCTCGTCTCCCTCTCGGCCCGATCTTCCCATAGAACCCGCCCTCAACCCGGGCCCGTGGGGGCCGCGGTCTCCTCCGGGTAGAAGTCATGATCGTACAGATCGGCTATTCGGGAGAGCTCGTCTTCGGTCAGCGGCGGCGTGTCAGGAGCGTCTATGAACTCCTTGAGCTGTGTCTCGTTGAGCATGTTGGGCAGCACGCAGGTCACCCTAGGCTGCGCCAGCACGAACTGCATCGCCGCCTGGCCGATGGTGCGCCCGCTGTCCTGCTGGTGGAGAAAGTCCAGCTGCGACACCTTGCGCAGGCTGGGCTCCAGCCACTCCTGCTTGCGGTGGCTGCGGTGATCCGAGGAGTCGAAGGTCATCCCCGGCCTGTAGGTTCCGTCCAGCACGCCCGAGGCGTGGGGCACCCGCGCCAGCAGCCCGGTGTCACATTCGTCGGCCACCGGGAAGAAATTGCGGGCGGGGTCCTGCTCCAGGATGCTATAGATGATCTGGAGGCTGGGCAGCCGGCGCTGACGCATGGCCGCCATCCCTTCCTCCTCCCAGCCGATGTCGGGTCCCAGGGCCGCGCTGTAGTGGCGCACCTTCCCCTCCCGCTTCAGCTCCTCCAGCGTCTCGAACAGCTCATCGCTCTGAATGGCCCAAAGGCGCGGGTTGTGAAGCTGGTACAGGTCGATGTGATCGGTGCCCAGCCGCTGCAGGCTCTCCTCACAGGCCCGCCGCACGAAGGCGGGGGAGAAGTCCTGGGGAAGCTCCTTGTGGCCGCTGCGCTCGCGGCCGTAGTTGTAGAAGTCGTAGCCGAACTTGGTGCCGATGACGATCTTGTCTCGCACATGTCCCAGCGCTTCGGCCAGTATCGTCTCCCCCCTGCCGTTGCCGTAGGTGTCTGCCGTATCGAAGAACGTGACGCCCAGGTCGTACGCCCGGCGCAGAAGGTCGATGCCCTGCTGCTCGTCGCTGATCCCCCACCAGCTGGTGCTCACCGTCCACACGCCGAAGCCGACGGCGGAGAGGTCTAGTTCCGTATTGCCGAGCTTGCGATACTTCATGCCCGCCCCTTCGATGACTGGGGATTGTGCTTCACCGCACATTATAGCGGCCGAAGCATGGAGGCGCAGCGGGGGATGACTTATATTTCGCCGTCTACCCCCGCGATAGGGCTTGACTCTCGTCTCGAGCACTGATAGAGTAACTGCTCGGATTCAGAGTACATACTCGGCGAGTGAGCGTTTAATTGGAGGCTTCTCGTGACGCGACTTACGCTGCCACAGCAACGGGCCCAAGAAACGCGCCAGCGCCTCATTGATGCCGCCAGCCAGGTCTTCGGCCGGCGGGGTTATGGCCAGGCAACCGTGGAGGAGATTGCTGCTGAGGCTGGCGTGTCAAACGGGGCTCTCTATCATCATTTCGCCAGCAAAGAGGAGCTGTTCAGGGCTATCCTCGAGGGCCACATGCACGAGCATAGGATCGAGCTCGAGGCCTTGCTCCCCGCTTCCTCCTTCCGGGAGGCGGTTGAGCACTTCGCGGCATATTGGCTCCACCACCTCGAGACCGACCATGAGTTCGGCAGCCTGATCATGGAGTTATGGACGCAGGCCACGCGGGACCCCTGGGCCCGCGAGGCCGTTGGCGCGCTGTTCCGTCAAGGCCCTGATCTCATCGCCGATATACTACGAATCGGCCAGGACGCTGGCGCAGTCCGCTCCGACCTGGACGTTGAGGCAGCGGCCTTCCTCCTCTTCGCTGCCGGGGAAGGAATCGCTCTCATGAAGGCGGTCGACCCGGAGAGCATCGACTTTCGAAGGCTAAACAAGCCTTGGGCTGAGCTCATCGACAGGTTTGTGACGGCGGAAGGCGAGGCCGACATGGGCAAGCTTCTAGAAGGAATGTCAGCGCTCCTCGAGCGGCAGGGAAATCATCAGGCCACGACCGGCCAATAAGAAGGCGAGGTGTCAAGATGGTTCCCATTGCCAGACGCTACCTGCTTTCCGATAGAATCAGGCTAGCCATCTCCGCCGGCGGGGTGGCGTTTGCCGTTCTGTTGATCGTCCTGATTTTGGCGCTGTACCAAGGTATCTTCGATCGGGCCGGACGGCTCGCAACGGCGGCACCCTCTGACCTCTGGGTGACTCAGGCGGGCGCGCCCGACCCTTCCCATGGGGCGTCGATCCTTCCGGAGTCAGTGTTGGGCCGCATCCAGGGGGTGCCCGGGGTTGCTGCGGCGCAACCCTTGTTCGCGCGGACGATGCAGGTGGGTTCCGCTCCTAACACCGGCGGGTTCGCCTTTGTCATGGCGCTCCCGGAGGGGCCGCTTCAGACGGCCACCGCTGAAGCCTTTGGCCTTCGGTCAATGCCGAGCAAGGGGCAGATCGTTCTCAGCGGTCTGGTGGCAGATGATATCGGCGCTGGCCGAGGCGATACCGTCTACATCGGCACCCAGACCTTGGAAGTAGCCGATGTCTCTTCCCTTGTCGAGTCGGCGTTCAGCGCATCTGTGTTCGTCAGCGCTCGGGATGCCCCCGCGCTTTTCGGCCATCCCGATGCTTTCTCATTTGCGCTGGTCACCACCTCTCCCGGCGCGGATGTGGAGGGGGTAGAGGCTGAGATCGAGAATCAGATACCAGGCACCAACGCCCTCACCCGGGAGGAGTTCGCCGATTCGACACGACGGGAGGTGCAAGAGGGGTTCCTCCCCATAGTGGCGGTGTTGATTGCCGTGGCCTTTGTCGTCGGTCTCGCGGTGATCGCGCTCACTATTTACACCTCGACTGTCGAGCGCGTTCGGGACTACGGTGTCTTGAAGGCCGTGGGCGCCTCGCCTCGCCAGTTGTTCGCTGTCGTGCTAAGGCAGAGTGTCGTGGTGGCCCTCATCGGGTTTGCCTCTGGGTCGCTGCTCGCCTACGTCGCTGGCAAGTTGATCCAGGACAGCGTCCCCGAGTTCGCCACGCTCTACCGCTGGCAGGACATCCTGGCGGTATTCGGGGCCGCCCTGGTCATGAGCGCCTTGGCGGCGATAGTGCCTATGCGCCGCGTGGCCCGAGTGGACCCGGCGACGGTGTTCAGGGCCTGAGAATTCATGAGGAGCGGGACCATGAACGATCATCAGGATGCAGGCGGGCGCCAAGAGGGTGTGATCCTGGAAGCGCTCGGACTGACCAAGATCTTCGGGTCCGGGGCCAGTGCGGTCCGGGCAATTGATGGGGTGGAGCTCGAGGTGCGTCGCGGGGAGATCGTGCTTGTCATGGGCCCTTCGGGATCGGGTAAGACAACGCTACTCACCATGATAGGCGGCCTCTTGAAACCCACGTCCGGCGCCGTTCGCATTGACGGATACGACATCACGTCAATGAAGGAATCCGAGCTTCACGAAGTGCGTCGCCGCCTTGTCGGCTTTATCTTCCAGGTCTTCAACTTGCTGGAGCCCCTCAACGTCCGGGAGAACGTCGAGGTCGCCCTTAACCTGGCCGGGAAGAACGGCCGAGGGGCCCGAGGCAAGGCCGAGGGCATCCTTCGGGACCTGGGATTGGGGGAACGGCTGCACTTCAGGCCGAACTCCCTGTCCGGCGGGGAGAAGCAGCGGGTCTCCATCGCCCGCGCCCTGGCCAACGACCCTCAGCTTATCCTGGCCGACGAGCCTACGGCCAACCTCGATTCCAAGCAGGGTCACGATGTCGTCACCCTCCTGCGCGATATCGCCAAGAAGCAGGGAAGGACTGTCATCATCGTCTCCCATGACCACCGCATTCGCGAGGTAGCCGATCGTGTGCTCTGGCTGGAGGACGGCCGCTTCAAGGACATCGGCCGCCTTGAGCGTGATCCGAACTGCGGGATGGGTATCGAACCGGAGAGAGCTCACGTTCTGACACACGAAGGGCGCACCTACTACTTCTGTTCCGCTGGATGCCGCCGGGAGTTCGAGGAAGACCCGTCGGGCGTTCTAGATGACTCGAGCTGAGCGGAGCCAGTCGAGGGCTCGCCGCCGGCTTGACACCTTCGCCGTCTGCCCGTAAAGTAGACAGCACACACGTTCGGCTGAACTCCTCTCCGAACGCCCTTCTAGAGGTCGCAATGAACGTCTTGGACGCCTTCCACCCCGCCGTCCGCACCTGGTTCCAGCGCCGCTTCGACGCGCCCACCGAGGCCCAGGAGCGGGGCTGGCCGCTGATCGTCTCCGGCCGTGATACCCTCATCGCCGCCCCCACCGGCTCCGGCAAGACGCTCGCCGCCTTCCTCGCCAGCATAGACCGGCTCCTGCGAAAGGCGGAGGAAGCGCCGCTGGAGGACGCCATCGACGTCGTCTACGTCTCGCCCCTCAAGGCGTTGAGCAACGACATCCAGCGAAACCTTGAGGAGCCCCTGGCGGAGATCGCGGAGCTGGCGCGGGAGATGGGGTACCCCGGCGCGGACATCCGGACTATGGTGCGCACCGGCGACACCACCCCCTCTCAGCGCCAGGCGATAGTGCGGCGGCCGCCCCACATCCTAATCACCACCCCGGAATCGCTCTACCTCATGCTTACCGCGGAGCGCAGCCGCGAGGTGCTGCGCCATGTGAAGACCGTCATCGTGGACGAGATCCACGCCCTGGTCCGTGATAAGCGGGGCAGCCACCTGGCGCTCTCCCTGGCCCGCCTCGACCACCTATGCGAGCGGCGGCCGTCACGCATCGGCCTCTCCGCCACCCAGCGCCCCATCGAGGAGACGGCCCGCTTCCTGGTCGGCAGCGCGCCCGCCGCAGGCGGCGACGGCTCGCCGGACTGCGCGATCGTGGACGCCGGCCACCAGCGCGACCTCGACGTAGGCATCGAGGTGCCTCCGACCGACTTCGAGGCCGTCTGCTCCGCCGAGCAGTGGGGCGACATCTACGACCGCCTGGCGGAGTTGATCCGCGCCCATCACACTACACTCGTATTCGTGAACACCCGCCGCCTGGCGGAGCGGGTGGCCCACAACCTGTCCCAGCGTCTGGACGATCAGAACGTGGCCTCCCACCATGGGAGCCTCTCCAAGGAGCGCCGGTTGGCGCTGGAGCAGCGCCTAAAGGCGGGCGAGATGAAGGCGCTGGTGGCCACGGCCTCGCTGGAGCTGGGGATAGACATCGGCACGGTGGATCTGGTCTGTCAGCTGGAGTCTCCCCGCAGCGTCACCACCTTCCTCCAGCGGGTAGGCCGCTCCGGCCACGCCCTGGGCCTGACCCCCAAGGGGCGCCTCTTCCCCACGACCAGGGATGAGCTGCTGGAGTGCGCCGCCCTCGTCCGTGCCGTGGCCGCCGGCCGGCTGGACCGCATCTACCCGCCCGTGGCGCCGTTGGACATCCTCGCCCAGCAGATCGTCGCCGAGTGCGCCTGCGAGCCCTGGTCTGAGGACGACCTGTTCGCCCTGGTGCGCCGGGCAGCGCCCTTCGCCACGTTGAAGCGCAGCGACTTCGATGAGGTGGTGGAGATGCTCAGCGAGGGGATCGCCATGGCCACCGGACGGGCCGCCGCGCACCTGCACCGAGACCGCATAAACCGCGTGCTGCGGGGCAGACGAGGGGCGCGCATGACCGCCATCCAGTGCGGCGGCGCCATCCCAGAGGTGGCTGACTACCGGGTGCTGGCGGAGCCGGAGGGAACCCTCGTCGGCACGCTGAACGAGGACTTCGCCATCGAGAGCATGGCCGGCGACATCTTCCTGCTGGGCAGCACCTCCTGGCGCATCCGCCGCATAGAGGCGCCGGGCGTCGTGCGGGTAGAGGACGCCCACGGGGCGCCGCCCACGATCCCGTTCTGGCTGGGCGAGGCGCCCTCGCGCACGCTCGAGCTGTCACAGGAGCTATCCGAGCTCAGACGCCAGATCGAGCAGCGGCTCAACAGCAACGGAGACGTGATCGCCTGGCTGGCCGCCGAATGCGCCCTGCCAGCGGAGGCGGCGGAGCAGGCCGTCCGCTACGTCCGGGCCCAGAAGGACGCCCTCGGCCTGGTGCCCACGGACACAGACATCGTCTTCGAGCGCTTCTTCGACGATAGCGGCGGTATGCAGCTCATCGTCCACGCGCCGTTCGGCGGCCGCATCAACCGCGCCTGGGGTCTCGCCCTTCGCAAGCGCTTCTGCGTCAGCTTCGACTTCGAGCTGCAGGCGGCCGCCAGCGACGATGCTATCCTCCTCTCGATCGGACCCCAGAACAGCTTCCCTCTGGAGGACCTGTTCTCGTTCGTGCGATCGGCGATCGTGGAGGAGACGCTAACCCAGGCGCTGCTGCCGACACCTCTGTTCCCTACCCGCTGGCGCTGGAACGCCACCCGCGCCCTCGCCGTCATTCGCCAGCGCCAGGGCAAACGGGTGCCGCCGCCCATACAACGGATGCGCTCGGACGACCTGTTGGCAGCCGTCTTCCCCCGCATCGTCGCCTGCCAGGAGAACGTCACCGGCCCCGTAGACCTGCCCGACCACCCGCTGGTGCGGCAGACGGTGCACGACTGCCTGCACGAGGCGATGGACTTGGAGGGGTTGAAGGAGGTGCTGACGAGAGTCGAGGCGGGTGAGATCCGCCTCCATGCCCGCGACACCACTGAGCCCTCCCCCTTCGCTCACGAGATGCTGAACTCCAAGCCCTACACCTACCTGGACGACGCGCCCTTGGAGGAGCGCCGCGCCCGCGCCATCACTCTGCGCCGCACCCTCCCCGAGAGCGCCCGTGACCTCGGCGTGCTGGACGAATCGGCGATACAGCGGGTGCGCGAGGAGGCCTGGCCCCAGCCCCGCGACGCTGAGGAGGTCCACGACTCCCTCCTGGGCCTCATCGCCGTCAGGGCGGCGGACGCCCCCGAATGGGAGGGCTGGCTCGACGAGCTGATCGCCGCTGGACGGGCGGCCGTGGCCCAGACCGCCGAAGGCGGGCGCCTATGGTTCGCGGCGGAGAACCTCCGTTTGGTGGAGGAGCTGTACCGGGACGCCCGCATCACGCCCGAGATCCGCCTGCCGCGCCACCTGGAGCAGCCCGCTGAGGACAGGGACGGCGCCCTGCTGGCCCTGCTCCGCGGCCACATGGAGTGCCTCGGCCCTCTTACCACCGCAGAGCTGGCCCATCGCACAGCCGTCGACCCGGGCGAGGCGGCGTCAGGGCTGGCGCGGCTGGAAGGCGAGGGATTCGTGCTGCGCGGCCGCTTCCGCGCCGGCGTCGATGCGGAAGAGTTCTGCGACCGCCGCCTGCTGGCCCGCATCCACCGCTACACCCTGGACCGCCTGCGACAAGAGATAGAGCCGGTGAGCGCCCAGGACTTCCTGCGCTTCTTGTTGCGCTGGCAGCACGTGGCGCCGGGGACGCGGCTGCAGGGGAAACACGGCCTGCTGGAAGCTGTGGCCCAGCTCCAGGGGTTCGAATCGCCGATTACGGCCTGGGAACGCCATCTGCTCCCGGCCCGCGTCGCCGAGTACCGCGGTTCCTGGCTCGACGAGCTCTGTCTCTCAGGGGACGTGGCCTGGGCGCGGCTGGGGTTGAGCAGAGCGACCACAGACGGCCGTTCGCGTGCGGCCGCCACCTCCTCCGCAACGCCCATATCCCTGCTCAGCCGGCGCCACCTCCCCTGGTTGCTTGCGGGCATCCGCAACGGCGCCCCGACGGTGGAGCCGTCCCGAGGCGCCGGCCGCGAGGTGCTGGACCTCCTGCGCGCTCAGGGCGCCCTTTTCTACGACGACATCGTCAGGGACAGTGGCCGCCTGCCCACAGACGTGGAACGCGGCCTCTGGGAGCTGGTCGCGCACGGCCTCGTTACCGCCGACGGCTTCCAGGCGCTGCGCTCGCTCATGGGGTCGACCCGACGTCGCTCCCTGCGCAACCGGCGGCGGGCGCGGCTCTTCCGCACGCTGGCTGTGGGCGTCCCGTCCGGGCGCTGGTCGCTGCTACCCTCAGCGGACGGAGGGAGCCTCGCCACCGAGGAGCTCGCCGAGGTCTGGGCCGAGCAGCTGCTGACCCGATACGGCGTCATCTTCCGCGACCTGGTGCAGCGCGAGAGCCTTTCGCTCCCCTGGCGAGAGCTGCTACGGGCGCTGAGGCGCTTGGAGGCGCGGGGCCTGGTGCGCGGCGGACGCTTCGTCGGCACCTTCCTCGGCGAGCAGTACGCCCGGCCGGAGGCCGTGGACGCACTCCGGCGGGTGCGGCGGACTGAGAAGAAAGGCGAACTCGTGCGGCTCAGCGCGGTCGACCCGCTCAACCTGGCGGGCATCCTCACCCCGGGCCCCCGCGTACCCGCCGTCCACACCAAGACAATCGTCTACCGCGACGGCCTGCCGCTGCCGCCCGAGCAGGCCGAAGCGCTACCGGCTCCGCCCGCGGGCCCCATGGCGACCGCCCGCTGAGGCCAGAGCCGCCGCCGAGACGTATACTGTCCCTGATAAGCGACGACTTACAGGAGGTGTGACGATGCAACTGGGCATGGTGGGCCTCGGCCGCATGGGGGGAAACATGAGGGAGCGGCTGCGCCGCGGTGGCCATGAGGTCATCGGTTACCGCCGCAACCCGGAGATCGGGGACGTCGGGTCGCTCTCTGAGCTTGTCGATGGGCTCGCCGCTCCGCGGACAGTCTGGCTAATGGTCCCGGCCGGTGACCCCACCGAGCGGACGATCCGGGAGCTGAAGGGTCTTCTCAAAGAGGGAGACCTGATCGTGGACGGCGGCAACTCCAACTTTCGCGACAGCATGCGGCGCGGCGCCGAGCTGGAGAAGCAGGGGCTGCTGTTCATGGACGCCGGCACCTCCGGCGGCATCTGGGGGCTGGAGATAGGCTACTGCCTGATGGTCGGCGGCGGCAAGGAGGCGTTCCGCCGCGTAGAGCCCGCCCTCGAGACGCTTGCTCCCAAGGACGGCTACGCCCACGTTGGGCCGGTGGGCGCCGGCCACTTCACCAAGATGGTCCACAACGGCATCGAGTACGCCATGCTCCAGGCATACGCCGAGGGGTTCGAGATCCTGGAGGCCTCGCAGTTCGATCTCGACATGCGCCAACTGGCCGCGCTGTGGAACCACGGCAGCGTCGTACGCTCCTGGCTGCTGGAGCTGGCGGAGAGCGCCTTCGACAAGGACCCGGACCTCTCCAATATCCGCGGCTACGTGGACGACTCCGGCGAAGGGCGCTGGACGGTGTTCGAAGCGATCAACGAGAACGTGCCGGCGCCCGCAATCGCCGCCAGCCTATTCGCCCGCTTCGCCTCGCGCCAGGACGACTCCTTCGCGATGAGGATGATCGCCGCCCTGCGGAACGAGTTCGGCGGCCACGCCGTCAAGGAGAAGTAG
>CAZYOV010000086.1:0-9882 GCA_964649215.1 uncultured Dehalococcoidia bacterium | reverse complement strand
GTGGCCATCATCTTTCAGTTCAATTCTCACGAGCGTTGGACTTTCCGAGACCGAGCGCGTCAGGGCTGGGGCCCGTTCCGATTCCTCAAGTTCAACCTGACGGCCGCCGGCAGCCCAATCATCGTCGTGGTGACGGTCAACACCCTCACCCCTCTGTTTGGGATCAGCCCTTATATTTCCAACACGATCGGCATACTTGCCGGGGTCACCTGGAACTGGATGTTCAACACTCTGGTCATCTGGCCTCGACAAAAACGGGGTTAAACCACTGCGGGCGCCGATAGGTGCTTCCCTATCAGAGACGGTCTACCCCTCACTCCTCCGGCAGCCTCTCCTCTCGCATCAAAAGGAGGCGGCCGCTCACCAGCAATACGGGCAACGTAAGCGTGGCGAGCAAGGAGAGAAGGAACACGTTGTCATCTATCCAGGCGAAGAGCCAGCCCACCCTCAGATAGTTGCCCTCAGTGAAGTTGATGTACGCGTAGTACACGTTGAAGAATTGCACCACGCTCAGGACAGCGAGTGCTGCCCAGATGGCCCTAGCATTCATAGCGAACCCAGCGGTCATCAGCAACAATATGGAAGCGAATAGATAGCGCTCGTGCATGCGTGTCATGAAGAGAAAGAATGCCAGTACCGAAAGCGCGGTGCCCAGGGCAAGCGGGCCGGGACCCTTAGCGTCGCGAAAGGTCCAGATGATACTGATGCTTGCCGCCGCGTACAAGACGACTCCCCACCAGCGATAGGCTAGTCCCCAGAACGTCAGCTGATCGGATTTCAGCCAGCCGGTCAAGCCCCAGAAATTGAAAGCATAGAAGGAGTTGAACGGGTACACTTCGGTGGCGTCCTGTAGCTGGCCGAAAATTGCCAACGGGTTGGAGGGGAAGAAGGGGAGGAGTAACAGGAGCGCTGCTGATAGCGCTGCCGCAACCGCAGGCCAGACCCGAGCGGCGAGACTCCTGCCGAACGCGACGGCTCGGCTCAGCGGCTCGGCCGTCTCGGGCAGGGCGGGCAAGACCTGCCGGATCTCGTCTCTCAACCCCCAGAATACGAACACCGGCAGAGCACCGATCGCAAGAGGCTTCACCAGGAATCCAACCGTGTACACTACGGCCGCCGCCACCGTGCGCCCGCGGGCGAGGTAGTACACGGTGAGGAGGAGGAAGAAGGCCAGCAGGCTATCGACCTGCCCCCACACGGGGCCAACAAGGAGTACTACCGGATGCAGCAGGTAGAGGCCAGCCGCCCCCAGCCGGATACCCTCCTTCTGTCCCTCGAGGATGCGGTAAAGCAGATAGGCCGAGGCGAGATCAGCGGCTATCGAGGGCAGCTTCAGAGTGTACCAGAACTGATCGCCGCTGAACTGGAAGATGCTGTCCAGGCCGCCTATGAACCAGAGTACATAGAGGTAGCCCGGAGCCCAGTCGGAGAAGAAGTCGTCGCCATAGAAGTTCCAGGGCCCCCGCTCGGCCAGATTCACGCTCCAGAACTGGAACGCCCCCAAGTCGATGCCGAAGCCGGGCAAGGCCGCTGCGCCCAGCCGCACCAGCAGGCCGAGCGTCAGGACGAGGAGGATAGGGCTGGCCCGGACGCTAAAGCTTATATTGATGGCCGAAGGGCCTGCCTGTTCTCTATCCATTAGCCACGCTAGTCATCTAGTTATCAGTCCCTCGGCAGGTACAACGTCCGCCTGCGGGCGAACGTTACCCACACGGACTAACGCCAGCACCAGCGAACAGGCGTGCATGAATCGAACCAGAAGTAGGACTCCCTCAAGCCATCGGAGACGTTAACGGCGGCCAGGTGCGGGTAGAAGTAGACGAAAGTCAGTGCGGCCGCCGCCAGAAAGGCGATGGCGGGGGCCCTACCCCACGGTCGCTGCCACAGCCAATGGACGGCGTACGCTAAGGCCAGCAACAGGAAGGCCAGGCTGGGAAGGTAGTGATAGATGAACGTTATCCGGGGCTGTATAACCCAGGGCAGAAGGAACCCCAGGTAGGTCAGGACAACGAACAGCAGGGATGCCTGTTCGGGTCCCAGGCTGCCTGATAGAGAGAGGCTGCCTGTCGCTTCGTTAAACCTGGCCCGCAGGCCGCGAAGACCCTGCCACAGAGCGAAGGCAAGGGCGGGAAGGCCGACCCAAAAGATGATGGGGTTGCCTAAAGAGTAGATCACTGCACCGCTGGAGGACACAAATAGGAAGATGGGCCGCATCATGATCGGCCACGTGTTCCACGGCGACTGGTATGGATGGGTAGCCTCCAAATTGGTATGGAATTCGAACGCCTGGCGGTTCAGGTTCCACACGTCGCCCAGCGAGTGCCCGCTGAACAGCATGGGGACGTAGGTCAGAAGATAGATCGACGCGGGTACGACAACGAAGAACAGGGGAACGGCGAGGGTGGCCTCGGCGAGAAACTGACGCCGCCGCGACCGATCCGCCTGGAAGAAGCTGTAGATTAGAAAGAGGCCGATCGGGAACAGCGTCATGAGGGCTGTCCATTTCGTGGCCAGGGCAGCCCCCAAAAAGATTCCGGACAGTAGCGGCCGCTCCGAGATCAGGAAATAAACGGTGCCCAGGATGAAAAACAAGAGGTACGTGTCGGGGGTAGCGATCCTCGATTGAACGAAGAAGAGCCCTTCGAACACCATTAGGAATCCGGCCGCCAAGCCGGCGATCTCGCTCCTGAAGAGGCGCTTCGCCAGCAGGTAGATGAAGAAGACCGAGCCGACGCCTGCCAGGGCGCCGAAAAGGCGCCAGCCGAAGGGGTTGTCCTCTCCCAGCACAGCCATTCCGCCCGCCATGAACAGCTTGGAAAGGGGCGGATGTGTGTTCTCGTGCCCGATGAATTCCCAGGCGTCGGCGTCCCCACGGAGGATCTCCTGGCCGGTCGTCGGGAAGAAAATCTCGTCGAAGTAGAACTCGCCTGGGGTCCCCAGGCGGTAGAAGCGGGTGAAGAGCGCCGCCGCCAGCAGGCTAACCAGCAGACTAATGAGTAGCAGTTGGCGCGCACTGATCTTCGGTGCGCTCAGGCTCAGGCCTGCCGTTGGCTCCCTATCCAAATTTTTGACCTAGGCGCCCGCGGTGCGCGGCCCCTCCTGATAGGCACGCCCAGCTTTCGCGAGGTGCTTCAAGTCTACCCCAGCACAATCACCGGAGCAATGAATCTCGCTACTCACCGGAATCGACGGGGAGAAGGCGACGTCATTCCCGTTCGGGACTCGGTGACGTAGCATAGTGTGCGATGATCGGCAGGATTTTGGCTGTCAGGCTTCCTACCTGGGAGGCGCTGATTTCGAGGCTGGGGCTGAGCCAGGAGCAGGGTCGGTTCCTCTCGAGGGCGCTGCTGCTGGCCCTGGGCGTACGCCTGGGGCTGCTGATGGCGGGCTACGTCGCGGGGCTACTCATCATAGGGCGGGAAAACACGCCGGTAGGGGACGTGCTGCTGGAGGTGTTCAACAGGTGGGATGCCCCTCACTATCTGCGCATAGCGGAGGTGGGCTACCAGGATGAAGGCGAAGATCGCCTGTTCATCGTGTTCTTCCCCCTCTACCCCCTGGCTATCAGGACCCTGCACTTCGTCATCCCCAGTTACTTTGTCGATGCGCTTATCGTCTCCGCCCTGGCCTCCGTGGCGGCTGGATACTTCCTTCAGGCGCTCGTCAGGCTGGACGGCGATGAGGAAGAGAGTACTCGGAGCCTGTGGTACTTCTTCCTCTTCCCGACGGCCTATTTTCTGGCCCTTCCCTACACCGAGGCTCTGTTCATCGCTCTGGTGCTCGGCTCCTTCTTAGCGGCGCGGCATGGCCGCTGGGGATGGTCTGGAATCCTGGGGATGTTGGCCTGCGCCACCCGCATACACGGCCTGGCGCTGATCCCCGCCTTGGCCGTCGAGGCGTTCTGGCAGGAAAGGTGGCGGGCGCCCCTGCGGGCCCCCTGGCTGCTGCTGGTCCCCGTTGGTTTCCTGGTCTACCTGGGCATCAACTGGATCGTCCTGGGAGACCCCCTTGAATTCTTGGCGATTCAACGGGACCACTGGAGCCACACCGCCATCTGGCCGTGGGAGTCCGTGACCGATGCGGTGCGCCACATCCGATCAGACCCCCCTGGCTTCTTCCGGACTTCGGTCTTTGAGTTCCGTCTGGCTTCCATCGTCTTCGCCGCTGCCTTGTTGATCTCGGCGGCGCGCTGGCTACGGCCCTCATACCAGGTTTACGCCTGGGTCGGGCTCATCTTTATGATGTCGGTTTCGTTCCAGATCAGTATGCCTCGCTATCTCCTGGTCATCTTCCCGCTGTTCCTGATCCTGGCCCGCCTGGGCCGAAGGCCAGCCGTCCACCAGGGCCTGCTAGCGGCCTTCGCCATATTCATGGGTAGCCTGTTTGTGGTCTACGCCACCAGGTGGGGCTTTTAGGCCACGAGCGAGACTTTCCTCAGCGCCGACGCCCTGATATTCTGCACAGAATGAGGGCCAGGGTCGCCATCGTCGCTTTCGGATTTGCTGTACTTGGCCTGGCGTTCGCGGGCAGCGCCTGCGGTGGCGGCGAAAGCCCCTTCGGCGTTAAGTCGGAACTGGTAACCGAAGCCGAGCGGCCTGCTGCCATGTCCTTCGCCCCCGATGGCCGCCTGTTCTACGCCGAGCAGTTGACCGGCGACATCCGCGTGGTCGACGTCGACGGGCAGCTGCGGGAGGAGCCGTTCGCCCATGTGGATGTGGCCACGTACATCGAACTTGACTGGGGCCTCACCGGCCTCGCCCTCGACCCCGATTTCGAGACAAACCACTACGTCTACGCCTTCCTCACCGAACCCATCGACCCCGAGACGCCTGTCGGCAGGCCCCTGGTCGTGCGCTTCAGCGACCAAAACAATCAAGGCGTGAACCGACGCGTCATCATCGGCGACCTTCCAGCGACGTTCCCTGCCGCCCCAGGATTCAACGCTAACGGAAGCCTCCACTTCGGCCCGGACGGATTCCTCTACCTCAGCCTGGGAGACTACGATACTCCTGGCTTGGTACCGGATCTGATCAACCCCATCGGAAAGATGCTTCGCGTCAGCAAGGAGGACGGCTCGCCTGCGGAGGACAACCCCTTCCTGGACAACCCGGTGGTGGATCAGCGGATATTCGCTCACGGGTTCCGTGAGCCGTTTGACTTTGCCTTTCATCCGGAGACAGGCCAGGTCTACGGCTCGGACAACACGACCGTTAGCTGCGAAGCGCTAAACCTCATAATCGCGGCGGGTAACTATGGCTGGCCAGATGTCGGCGAGTTCCCCTACGACGATTGCCAGGCGGGGGAGGGCATGAAGGGCATCCACCTCTTCGCCAAGGAAGAGATGGGACCAAGCGATTTTCTCTCCTTCGTTGTTGTTTCGGGTCTGGAGTTCGCCTCCGGTGACGTCTATCCCCTCTTGGGGGATGCGTTGTTGGTCTGCGAGTCCGAGACGAAATTGATGCGACGGTTGGTCCTCAGTGGAGCCAATTTTGACCGGGTGGCCGAGGACGACGTAGTCCTCAAGAACTGCGATGGGGACATCGCTACCAGCCCCGATGGCATCGTTTACTACAGCAATCAGACGGAGATCCGCCGTCTGATTACTGATTAGGGCGGGCTGAACGATGTCGTCTCTCGCCTCGCCCCCTATATAATTGAGGCTAATGGTGACCAAACGCTGGCGTAGCGGCCGGGAGCGCCCCGGAGACGAGTCCGCTGTCACCGTCGCCGAACCGGGCAGCCTGCTGCTGAGAGGCGATGAAGTAGCCGCTGCCCTGGCGTTGGCGGGCTTCGTCCTCCTGTTCGTGGCCATCGCCCTGTTGGCGTCGGGCGGAACGGGCGACGGCGGCGCGGCGATAGGAGACCCTGACGCGCCCGTCAGCGAGGGGGGAGCATCCGATACAGGCGCACCCGTCGAGGAGGTACAGCCGGGGGCAAGCGGTGAACAGGAGATACAGTCGCTGGCTCGGAGATCTATCGAGGCCCTGCCCGCGGGGCAGTGGCCTTCGCTCTACGACTCTTTTACCAGCGAGTTCCAGGGGCGTTGTCCACGGGCGGAGTTCGATCAGGCGGGGCTGGAAGCGGCCGCCCAGCTAGGCGATGACCTGCGGCTTCTGCGGTTCAAACGCTTGGAGAGCGTGACGGTCGAAGGCTCGATGGCGCAGGCGATCATAGTGGGGGAGATAGCAGGCCGGAGCGAATACCAGATCCAGGCGGCGTTCCAACTAGAGGCCGGCAGTTGGAGGATAGCGCCGGCCTCCGGCACCGCGGGCTGCGAGGCGTTCAGCCGTCTCAGCGGCTAGGTGCGCGCTGCCGCCCACCCTCGGGACTCCCGCACTCAGTGCGCGGCTCGCGTTCCTGGAGCCACCGACAATCGTCAGCGGTCTGACTATCACCAGCCAAAGCAGGCTACGTCCCGAAATCCTGATGCCTCAGCCTCTCGCCTGCGCTATAGTAGTTCTCAATCATGCTCAAGACGCATTCCTGCGGAGAGCTGCGCCCTTCCCACGAGGGGGATTCCGTTAAGCTGGCCGGTTGGGTTCACCGCCGGCGCGACCACGGTGGCCTCATCTTCATCGATCTGCGGGACCACGACGGGCTGACCCAGGTGGTGTTCAACCCCAAGGAGGCCGCCGAGGCCTACGCCGTGGCCGATGTCTCCCGCGGCGAATACGTGCTGCAAATCGAGGGCACGGTGGCTCGCCGGCCCGAGGGTACGGTGAACCCCGATCTCCCTACGGGCGAGATAGAGGTGCGGGCGCACGCGGTCACCATTCTCAACGAGGCGAAGACACCACCGTTCTACATCGTCGTGGACTCGGATGTCGACGAGCTTCTACGCCTGAAGTACCGCTACCTGGATCTCAGGCGGCAACGCATGCATGAGACGATGGTCATGCGCCACCGCGTCACCAAATATATCCGAGACTACTTGACCGAGCGCGGTTTCATAGAGATCGAGACGCCCTGTCTGACAGCGCCGACGCCGGAGGGCGCCCGCGACTACCTGGTGCCCAGCCGGATGCAGCAGGGTCACTTCTACGCCCTGCCCCAGTCACCGCAGCAGCTCAAGCAGCTCCTCATGGTCGCCGGCTTCGAGCGCTACTTCCAGATCGCTCGCTGCTTCCGGGATGAAGATCTGCGGGCGGACCGCCAGCCGGAGTTCACGCAGCTCGACCTGGAGGTGAGCTTCGTCGAGGAGGAGGACGTGATGCGCCTCCTGGAGGAGCTGCATACCGGTCTTACGGAGACGGTCCGGCCCGACCTCAAGATGGTGAAGCCGTTTCCGCGCCTGTCCTACGAGGAGTCTGTGCGACGGTTCGGCACGGACAAGCCGGACCTGCGCTTCGGCCTGGAGCTGGTTGACCTCACGGACGTGCTCCGGGAGAGCGAGTTCACTATTTTCAGGCAGGCGGTGGCGCAGGGCGGCGTGGTGCGCGCGATCTGCGTCCCCGGCGGCGCTACCTTCAGCCGCAAGCGGATCGATGAGCTCACCACCTTCGTGCATGGCTACGGCGCCAGGGGGCTGGTCTCCGTGGCGCTCCTCGGCGAGGGCGGCCTCGACTCGCTCATCCAGGAGGAGATCCGATCACCGGTCGCCAAGTACTTCACGGTCGAGCAGGTGCAGGCGATGGCAAGGCTGGCCGGCGCCAATCGGGGCGATATGTTCCTGATCGTCGCCGATAAGCGCGCCCCGGCGAACAAGGCGCTCGACGGCCTGCGCAGGGAGGTCGGCCGACGGCTAAAGCTCGCCGACCCTGATATGCTGCACTACGTCCTGATCTACGACTTTCCTATGTTCGAGTGGCACGAGGAGGACGAGCGCTGGTACTCCGTGACGCACCCGTTCACTCAGCCGCGGCAAGAGGAGATGCACCTGCTGGAGAGCGACCCGGGTGCCGCGCACAGCCGCTCCTATGACCTCATCTGCAACGGTTGGGAACTGGGAGGCGGCAGCATTCGTATACATCGGAGAGAGATGCAAGAGGAGATGTTTCTTATACTGGGAATTGGGCTGGAGGAGGCGCAGCGCCGGTTTGGGCACATGCTGGAGGCGTTCGAGTATGGAGCGCCGCCTCACGGCGGCTTCGCCACGGGTATCGACCGCACGGTCGCGCTCCTCGCTCAGCAGGATGATATCCGGGAGGTGATCGCCTTTCCCAAGACGAAGAGCGCCACGGATCCTCTGACCGGCGCGCCGGCGGAAGTGACGCCGGAGCAGTTAGCGGAGCTGCATATCGCCGTAACGAAGGCGGAGGAAGACGCGTCCTAGGCAGCGAGCGATGCGTTGAAGGTGAGTGGATCAGATAGTATAATGAGTGGTCGGTTAAGCATATAGGGCGGGCCTAATCAGCCGCAGGCAGGCGCACCCCGGTAAGGTAGGCATCATATGGAGACCCGCAGGCTCATATTCGTTTTCGGCGGCATAGGCGCCGCCGTGGTCGCGGTAATCATCGTGCTGGTCGTGGCCACCAGCGGTGGCGGCGGTAACGGTGATGGCGGTGACACCGGCGATGACAACCCCGATGCCGAGTCGTCTCCTCTCCCCGAGCGCGTAGAGGGTGAGCTGCGGCTGTTCGGCCCCGACCCGATAACTCTCGACCCGGCCTGCGCTTCGGACGCCGGCTCAGCCGAGTATATCGTCGAGATATTCTCCGGCCTCGTCTCCTTCGACCGTGACCTGAAAATCATTCCCGACATAGCCGAAGAGATCCCTGAACCGACGCAAAACCCGGACGGTACCGTCACCTATACCTTCAACCTAAGGAAGGACGTCAAGTTTCACGACGGATCGCGACGGGTAGTGGCAGAGGACTTCAAGTTCTCCTTGGAGCGCTCCCTGGACCCGAACACGCTCTCCACCGTGGGTACCGTCTACCTGGACGACATCGTGGGAGCGCGGGAGTTCGTGGCCGGAGACGCGGACGAAGTTAGCGGCATCGAGGTGATGAACGCCAACACCCTGCAGATTACGATCGACGCGCCCAAAGCCTACTTCCTCGCCAAGCTCACCTATCCCACCGCCTACGTCGTCGACCAGCGTGAGGTGGGCGACTCCACCTGCTTCACCGGCACACAGTGGACGCTACGGCCCAACGGCACCGGGCCCTTTAAGCTGGAGGAGTGGCAGCTAGGCCAGCGCATCGTCCTCACGGCCAACGAAGGGTTTCACCTGGACCCCAAGCCATCGCTGGCCCAAGTCACATACTTCCTCGCCGGCGGCTCCGCACTCATCATGTACGAAAACGATGAGATAGACCTCACCGGCGTCGGCGTCAACGACATTGAGCGCGTCCGTGACCCCAACGACCCGTTGAACGCGGAGTTCAGTGAGAGCCCCAGCCTGAACACGTTCTACATCGGCTTCAACACCCAGGAGCCGCCTTTCGATGACCCCATCGTGCGGCGGGCGTTCGGCATGGCCATCGACAAAAAGGTGCTGACGGAGGTCGTGCTCAAGGACCTCGTGGTGCCGGCCAACGGCGTCCTGCCGCCGGGCATGCCCGGCTTCAGCGAAGAGCTTGAGGGCCTCCCCTTCGATCCGGAGGGGGCACGGGCGCTCCTGGAGGAGGCCGGCGGTCCAAGCATCGTGGGCGACGTCGCCCTCCTCGATTCCGGGCGCGGCGCCAGCGTTGGTCCGATCGTTGAGGCGGTCGTCGAGATGTGGAGAATTAACCTCGATGTGACTGTGGACGTGAACCAGGTGGAGTTCGGCCTGTTCCTCAGAGACCTGGACGAAGGGAACTTCCAGATGTTCAGCCTCGGCTGGATTGCGGACTACGTCGACCCGCAGGACTTCCTGGACATCAAGTTCCACTCCGCCAGCGGCAACAACGAGATGAAGTACTCCAACCAGCAGGTAGACGACCTGCTGGAGCAGGC
>CAZYOV010000085.1:0-10027 GCA_964649215.1 uncultured Dehalococcoidia bacterium | reverse complement strand
ACACTAAGACTTCATAGTGTGCCCCTTGGAATCGAGCGGCTTCTCAACGATATGATCGCGCGCATGTCGCACCGCCGGGCCAGACGATTCGGCACAGCAGCCCGCCCGCGGTCCTTGACAAACGACCGGAGCACGCTATTCTATAACCTGTCAAACAACGCAATAGCGCGGGGCGGCGGTGGATAATCGGGAGGTCCACCGCCGGCCAGCTTCTTCGGAAGCCGACCGGTGGTTGGCTTTTTGGTTTCGCGAACCCAAGTGTTTGCTCGCTGGGCGCGCCCGAGAGTTATTGAAGCCGTTCCGAAGGAGGCAGCTATGAGGGCCTCGAGGTCGAGAACCACCGCGCCAACGCCGGCACCCAATGTAGGCGGGGTGCCGATCGGAGCTCGAGCGGCGCTCGCTATCGGGGTCGTCGTCGGGCTGCTTGCCGTTGGCGGGGCAGGGACCGCGGCCCCCCCCGCGAACGCCATGCCCATACTCCAGCCCGGGTTTGACCAGAGCTTTCTCGAAGATGTCGCTGGCCGAACCCGCGCCTGGGGGGTTGGCGCGGCCGATTTCAACGGCGATGGCATTGACGACGTCGTCTCAGGAGACACCTTCGGAGACATCCACCTCTTCACCGGCGCGGGCGACGGGACTTTCACGGATCAGGGCGTCGTGATCAACGCGCCGTTTCACGATGCGTATGGTCTCGCTACCGGCGACTTCGACGGCGACGGGAAAGCGGACTTCGTCCTAAGCACCACCGCGGCCTTTGCCTCCACCTTCGTGGACGGCGGGATCTATCTCTATCTGGGAAACGGCAACGGCACCTTCCAGTCCTCCAGCTTCCCACAGGTGGGGCTGCTGGTGGGCGACGCCGGTACGGACGTCATGACCCTCGCCGCCGCCGACGTGGACGGGGACGGAGACGTGGACATCGTCGCGGGGGACATCACCAGTTCGGGGAACGGCAAGGCGGATGTCACTCTGTTCCGCAATCAACTGGTGCCCAGCGGGTTCCTGACGTGGACTCCGGAGTCCATCATCTCTGCACCGAATATGTCACCCGACCCTGAGAAACCGCCGTACTTCCCGCCCAGGTTCTTCTTTCACGCCTACGGTCTAGCCCTGGCTGACGTGGATGACGATGGATACAACGACCTCCTGGTAGCGGACCGGGCCAGCTATCTCTACATCTACGCCAACGACGGTACGGGCCATTTCCAGCCCATCCGCTACGACCGGATCAGTACCCGCCCCTTTGCCTATGGCCGGTTGCACGCAACTTTCACCCTCGAGATGACGCTGGCGGCCGGTGATCTGAACGGCGACGGACTAGTCGACTTCGCCACCGGTGGCACCGATGGCCAGTGGGACGGCAAGGTAGACGTATGGTTGAATGAGGGCCTTGACGGCTCCGGTCGCCCTACCTTCGTGGGCGCTGGGATCGTCGGCGGCGCCGGTACTGACGTTCGCGGCCTGGCTGTTGGCCAACTGAACCCGGCCGTCGACCCTTACTTGGACCTCCTGTTTGGGAACTTCGAGGGCGACCTGTACGGCCTCTTCACGGATCTGACCGACACTGACGGGGACGGCATCCTCGACCGCTTCGACAACGCGCCAGAACACGCCAACCCACCTCTGATCGATATGAACACCGACGGCGCGATCAACCACCTGGACCAGCTCGACAACGACTTCGACGGACTGGGCGACCCGGCCGACCCTGACGACGACAATGACGGGTTCGATGACAATTCTGACGTGTGCCCGCTAGTCGCCGACCCCGCTCAAGTCGACACCGACTCTGACGGTCGGGGCGATGCCTGCGACCCCCTCAACGACGTGGACAGCGACGCGGACGGGGTCCCCGATGGCCCGGTTGACCCCGATCTCCTTGCCCGAGCGCAGGAGGCGAAGGCCGTCTGGGCCCGCAGCGATACCCATTTCATTATCCGGATCGACGCGCTGGGCCGCGTTTTCCAGAACGAGTTCACGCAGACGCTGATCGATGGGGCGATCCTCGATCCGGTCGCGTGGGAGGCGAAGAAGTTCGAAAACTACAACGGCATCGGAGATAGCCCTGCCGTGCCCGGGTACAACGTGCCGGCCGATCTACCGGGCGGCGCGGACGTCTCGGTGACTGTGGTCGTGATCCCGAAGCAGCTCTGGGCGGCATTTGGAGATGACGACCCGATCCGCTGGATCAACGACCGCAACGCGAATCCGAACCTGGAGATCGGGCTCCACGGAACTTACCACGCGAACAACGTCCCGTTCGGGGGGTGGGCCGACCTGCCAGACCGCAACTTCTTTTCCTGCGAGACCTGTGGCCACAGTGTCGAAGCGATGTATCAGCTCCTGCGGATCGGGGGGCGAACTCTTCTTGGGCAATATGATGTCGACCCGTGGATTCAGCAGTCGGGCGCCAATCCGGCCACGTCACCGCGAATCGACTGGAGCGACGCGGCGAACCCGCTGATCAGTTACGCGCCGCCGTTCAACGCGTCGGACACAGCCAGCCGCGACGCCACCGCGCAACTGGGCTTCCCGGCCTTCAGCGCCTCCATCTTCGAAGAGGAAGGGATCCCCGGTTACAGCGAGATCTTCACGCCCGAAGGGAGCCATCACGAGCAGTTCGACCAGTTCGGGATGTTCCACGCCAGCGCCGATCTTCAGGTCGATCCGGAGACGCCGCCCGGCATGACCTATCGTGAGCATCTCGAGGCCATAACCGAGGTCGGCTCGCTCAATACGTGGCTCATCGAGGAGGTGGAGTGGTCCACCCGGTACTGCAACGACATTGACCGGCTGGCATTCTGCGCGGCGGCCCCTGGTGGTGTCAACCGGGAGAACAACATGGTGGACGAGGACCGATGGCAGAAGTGGCTGACGCTCCTCGACTACGTCAAGTCTGCCGGCCAAGTCATGACGATGGGCGACTACGCGCTCGCCATGGCCTACGACAACTGCGCCGACGTTCCCAACCCTGGCCAGGAGGACAAGGACGCCGACGGCATCGGCGACGCCTGCGAGCCCCCAGTCCTCAACGTGCCGGGAGAACAGAGCATCCAGTACAGCGACCCGCTCACATTCGTGGTTTCGGCTTCAGACACGGACGACCCACCGAGCTCGTTGCGATTCTCTGCTGGGGGACTGCCCAGTGGCCTCACTCTGGCGGACAATCTCGATGGCACGGCTACGGTCTCGGGCGCGGTGCAGGCCGCGGCTGGGACTTACAGCGCTGAGATTACGGTTACAGATCCTAGCGGCCTGTCTGACGCCGGGGCTGTTGCCATAGTGGTGAGCAGGGAGGACGCACTACTCTCCTACATCGGCGATACTTTCGTGGCCGTGGAGTCTCCGGTCACCCTTAAAGCCGCCGTGGCCGAGGTTGCTGATGGATCTCTCGGCGATATCACAAAGGCCTCAGTCTTCTTTGATGTGAGCGCAGGCATTGGCGGTGGAACCACTTCCTACGGCCCGGTGCCTGTGTCGGCCAGCGGGGAAGCCACATGGGCGTTCCCAACTGGGCTCCCGGCGAACGTCTACACCGTTGACGTGCGCATGGACCCCGCCAACGGCTATTATCAGGCGGAGCCGGCCGATACCGCTGCGCTCGTAGTCTACGACCCGTCGGCCGGGTTCACGACGGGTGGCGGCTGGGTCATGGACGGAGGCCATAAGGGGAACTTCGGGTTCGGCGTGAAGTATGTTGGCAGGGGGGCCAATATCCGAGGCCAGGCCCTTTACATCTACCGCTCTGACGACGTGCTTACTCGCATCAAGAGCAACGCCATGGACTGGCTGGTCGTCAACGGGACCACCTCAGTCTTCCGTGGCAAGGCTACCGGCAACGACGTTGGCAACTACACCTTCGAGATCACAGTCGTGGACAACGGCGAGCCAGGCGCAACGGACACGTTTGCAATCAAGATCTGGCGACCGGATGGCACGCTATTACATGAGGTCCCCGCGACGAAATTGGGCGCGGGCAATCTCATAGTCCCGCAACCGAAGGGCCGCTAGAACCAATCGGGAACAACGCCGTCCAGGAAGGCGGGGCATCGGCCTCGACGCACACTAAGTCTGCTTAGTGTGGATACACCACCCACCTTCGCTGGCCGCGCAGCTGGGGAATAGGGGCTAGCTCCCGCTGAGATCGACCCGACAGCAGATATTGGATGAGGTCCGGGAGCGGCTCCTGGTCCAATTCATTCCTTACTGCCTGCAAGCCGTGCAAGATATCTTGAAGGGCCTTCCTATTCAACGCCCTTTGGTCGCACCACCAGCATCGGCTTTACGCCGCTTGCCAATACTCGACCTGCCACGCTACCAAAGATCACTTGGCCTAACCCTGTGCGACCGTGGCTGGCCATCATGATAAGATCCACCTCGTACGTTCGGGCGCAGGCCATGATTTCTTCTGCGGGGTCGCCGAATCGCACCACGCTCTCCACAGCGATCCCCTTGTCCCGAAGCGCGTGCCCCTTCTCCTCCACGTAGCGTTCCAACTCGTCCCGGACCCTCTCAAACGCCTGATCCACCGTCTCTATGAGGCGTGGCTCAGCCCCTGTTGTCGTGGCTGAACCCGTCATTGCAGCGGGAAGCTTCTTGACTCCCGGCCTCGCTTGCGCCGTCTCCTCTGGTGGCGCAGCCACCGTCAGGAGGGTTACAGACGCCTCCCAGTTGCCGATGAGCTGCTCCACCTCAGGCAAGATCCGCCTCCGATAGGGGAGAGCCGTCCAAGGTAACCAGAATCCGCTCATACATCGGTGTCACCTCCTGCTACAGATTACGGCGGGCTGCGCGGTGATAACCGTAGGCCACCAAGGGGATGGCGAGGCGGTAAGGCCAGCGGAGCAGGCAGCCTGGGATGGTTGCGTGGCGTTCCTCGAGCTCGACCCGTGCTCGTGGATGTGCCTTTCGGCCCAGCTTGCTCGGCGGGGGCTCGGTCCACAGCTCGATGGCGCAAAGGTGCTTGGTGCTCTTGTAGCCATACTGACGGGGGCTCACGAGCCGCAGCGGCGCGCCATGTTCAGGCGGCAGGGCCTGTCCATTTAGGTGGTCGGCCAGGAGAACATCGTCCGCGAGGGCGTCCTCCAACACCATCGTTGACTTGTAGCCGTCCCAGCCGACGAGCAGGAGGTAGCCGACATCAGGGGCTGGGCCGGTGATGGGGATGACGACCTGCCCGTAGAAGTCCCGAAACCGTACGCCGCCCCACCGCAGGCCCTGTTTGGTCCAGGTCGTGACGCAATGGAAATCGCTCACCATCTCCTGTCTGGGAAGCTTGTCGAGCTCCGTCAGCGGGATGGTGTGCTCCGTGTCGACCGCTCCTCGGATCGTCAGAACGGGCTCGGCCGGGATCGTGGGGAGCGGCTCTCCCAAGAAGGCGTCTCCGAATCGAGGGAAGCCTTTGATTACCCCCTGGCCTGGGGGAAGTGAGCCTGCTGAACGTGGTCTCCTCGGCCAGATATACCAGAGGCGGAATTCTTCATCCATGGCGTGCCTCCTCAGCGACGCTTATCCTCAGCACTCACGGAGGTCCGTGGTGTTCGACATCTGCTCAGACAGCTCCTTGAAATTCAGCAACTGTTTCCGCAGCATGATCAGATCCCCCCAGGGTAAAAAGACACGCCAAAACCAACCAAGCGGCCCCCTCGGAAATTTCACGAGAAGCTTTACTAAGAGCCGGCAGCCGTCGGAATCTTCAGGGACGATGAGATAGCTCATAAGGTTGTCCCCCAAGATTCGCCATTCAAAGGACCCCTGTATCGTCCGAATGGTCAGGTGCCGATCGCGCTCGAAGTCGATGACGGCGGAGCCACCCATCGCCTGTTGCCCAATGGCCAACTCATCGAGCCCGGGTGTCAGTACTCGTGGACTCTTGCGCCCGCGGTTGTCGATCCAGTCGTAGCTATATGGTGCCACCCGGATCTGGCACAGCCAGCGAAAGATAACTTCCGGCCGGGCGCCAATGGTGATCCCACGATAGTAGGCAGCATCGGGCTGTTCCATGAAGCGATCGCAGGGAAAATCTTTCTCACGCTCGTCTGGAGTAGTTCCCCATGTAGTGGCTACCGACATGCGACCTCATCCTCAGATGTCTTACACCGACAGGTCAGGTGCGCGGCCCATCCTGCCTCTCCGCCCGAGAGGCCGCCCGCAGCAAGGGCAAAACGAGAGCGAGCAGGATCCAGGAGCCTGATATCGGCATCAAAAGGGCTCCGGGCACGCCGATGCAGAGGAAGTTCCACGCAACGATCCTCAGAATGCGAGCATCGCCGCGTTCTACGGCTCGGTTCGTGATCTGCCCCAACCCAAAGAGCACGGGAGCGAAGGCCAAGGACCAGACCGCGGCCCTCCGGTCGTAGTTGGGCATCACGGCATTGACGATGCCGTCGTTCCAAATCGCCTTTAGGGGTCTGCGGTACACGGCGACATGGACCACCGCGTGGGCGGCAGCGGTTGCGATCAACAGTCGTCCGAGGAGCCGATCCATCGTGTATCTCCCTCCGGGTTCCTCGTTCTAGCCTGCGCGATGTCATACCCGACCTGACAGGTGCCCCACCACACTCGGATGGCTATGCCCGACGCAAGCAGCCGTGCGAAGTGACGTCGCCGAGAGGCGCTCACCAGCGCAAGACCACCGACAGCGCAAAGCCATGTTCATCGTTTGAGACCGTCATTCTTATTATTCCGAAATTTACGAACCTTACAGCCCAAAAAGAGAGAGCATCAGCTGCCCGTCTTGCGCAACGCTTCAGGTTTTAGGGCTTCGCCTCGCCGGAAACCTCCGATGAGAGCGGTTGCGGTCTGGAGAAAGATGCGCATCGTGGCCAGGCGAGTCATCACCAGGTCGCCGGCGCCCGGATCGGATGCCAATTCGGGCTCCAGGCTCTGCAAAGCGTGAAGAAGAGTCTGCGCCTCTTGTTCGAGGCGTCTACCAATGACCTCGGTGGCGATAGCCCAGAGGTCCGTGACCGCTTCGTAGTAGTGACGGCGGCTGCTTCGTACCGAAGCCTTGCGCACCATGCCCAGCGCCAGGAGCTCGCGCACCTGGACGCTGACGTTGCCCTTGCTAGCGCCCACCTGCCCGCAGATCTCGTCCAGCGACAGCGCCCCTGGGCTCAGATAGAGAGCGGCGTATATCTTGCCGGCCATCTCACTGATGACGCCTGAACGATTGGAGGCGTCGCCGAAGGCTTGGATGAATCGATCATGCACCGTGGCCATCGTTTAGAATTTTACGAATGCATGAAAGCATTGTCAAGAAGGCGTGAACACACACTAAGTGTGGTTAGTGTATGCAAGCGGCAGAAGCTGAAGAAGCCCGAATGCTCTGAGCTGTACAGGGTGTGTAACGGGCCTCGCAGCGGGGGAGCGCCAGATAGGGAGACCGCTTGCAGCTGGCGGAGAATAGGCGCAGTTATGCGCTGTAACGTCGTAGAAGGGGGGACGAACTGCTGGTGGCGGCGGATTCCAAGCCGCTCACCCTCCGAATCGAAATCGCGCCGCGGCCACGATCGTGCCCTGGGCTGGGCGGGTGTCAACGGGAGCTAGGATCAGTGGTATAATCATGCCTCTCGGCTCCATGGCTGAGGGATGGCGCAGCGGTTTTCGCGACAGGGCCGCTGCGCCCGTTTATTTTTGGCCGTGCGCTTGGGCGGGGCGGAGGTCAAACGGGGCTAGCCTCAGCCGCCTGTCAAGTTCTCAGGCCGTCCGCGGACCCGGCGAGGGGACATCCGCGAGCAGATGGCGGCCGGCTGACAACAGCCCCCGGCATCCCTAGCCTTACCCCCCGAGATCGCCCAAGTCAATGACCTCAAAGGGTGGCTCGAAGTCCTCGTCAGTCACGTCGGTGGACACGGACGTCGCTTCGAAGGTGAAGCTGTCGCCATTCGACCCGCTGCGCAGGAGTAGTAGAAGCCCTCCGTCCGAGAAACATACCTCGCCTTGGCCCAGCCCAGATATGTCGCTTCTGACCGTGAAGCAGGAAGCGTCCACTCCGGCGATACTGCGCTCCGACGTGTCGAGCAGATCCACGCCCCCGGACGCCGCCAGTCCTTCGGGAACATTGAAAAGGGGATCGAGGACTGCCGTCTGGGCTTCTGTCTCCCCGATGTCAGCCGTCAGACAGGTCTCTACGCCGCCGCCTGAGGAGCACAGGTAGGACTCACCCCCGGCGCTGATGATAATCGTGCGGAACTCTACTCCCCCCTCTGTGCTAACGAACTCGAAACGAGAATCTGGCGGCCGCTGCACGAGCACCCACTCACCTTCGATAACCTCGCCGCCCGCCTCGGTGGTAAACCGGTACGTCACCTTAGCGATGACTTCACCCGAGGCCTCTGAAGCCAGGGTTGCCAGGTCTTGCAACCCTGTGCTATCGCCGCCATCGTCGCCGTCTTCGTCCCCGACCTGGGGCGTCTCCCCTTCCGCAGGAGTCTCACCGGCCCGGGGCGTCTCGTCCCCATTCCCTCCGCCATTGCAGGCTACGGCAGCGAAAGCCAGCAGCCCAAGCGCCAGCAGGACTGCGAATCCCTTCAACGTCATTACTCGCCCAACACCCAACATAGGACCTCCTTTTTACTCGGCCAGGGTGGTGGTCGTTCCGGCCGCCCTAATTGGTTGCTCCATATTCACACGTGAGGGAGGCGGGCACATGGCAGGGACTAAGTACATTCGTAACGATTGCTAGGTAGCGCGTAGTGCGCCTGGGCTGGGCGGGTGTCAACGGCGAGGGCTAGGAGGCTAGCAGGAGCACGACGAAGCCGATGGCGAACGCGATGGCGGAGTACCTTGCAACACTCCCCGTAGCCTGCGCGTAGTCGCGTAACCTCTTCAGCGACTCCTCTTCTTCAGCGGAACCCCCGTCGGTGCTTGTCCTGCCCAGAAGCGTGGCCAGCAAAGCGAACAGCCCGAGCAGCGCGGCCGCTATACCGCAGAGGATCGTCAGTACCAATAGCATGACTGGTCTCCGCCGCGATTGTGAGCCTGGGCGGGGCGAGTGTCAAACGGGGCGCGGACGGGCGGCGATTTGCAATCCTGCGACTCGAAGCGCCCGACCGTATGCCTCAGCAACCAGCACTCCCCTGTCGCGTTCGCCTAGCGGCCAGCTGGAAGTCTTGCGCGGTATAGCAGAAGAGGTGCCTACGCCAGCTCAGGACTGGCCATGCGACACCTCTTCCGCAGCTGAGCGGGCTCGCCTCCGTCCCGCTCCAGTTCCCACAAAGAGTTAACAGGGTAAGCCAGCGGCCATTACAGCTGGGATAGGCGGACAGGAGCCGCCGCCCGGCTTGGGAGGGCCACCATGGGGCGGGGCCTCATGGAATGGGGCGACCCCTATGCCCGCCGCCGCGATTGTGCGCCTGGGCGGGGCGAGTGTCAACGGGGCCTGAGCCGGCGGTGCTATAATCCACCGGTGATGATGCGCTACCTGCGTAGAAGGGGGGGCCAGTGATGGCAACCTTTGTACCGAAGACCGCAGGCTACAGCCGCGTCGCGTTCGAGGAGTGCGTCGCGACGATGCTCCCAAAGTCAGCGGCGGCCTCGTTAGACCAGGCCGCCGACGAGCAGGGGCTCTATCGATCAGCCCTTGCGCGGATCGTGCTCATGCGCTACCTGCGGGAGCGGGGCGAGAAGGCGTAGGGCAGCAGTGACCAAGATCGTCGGTGTCCTAGGTGTGGGGACGGCAGTGTTGGTTGTCATTATCATGGCGAGCCTGTTGCCCATTCTCCCATGGCTTCTGATCTCCGTGTTAGCGATAGCCGTCGGGGTTTGGCGGCTAGGCTGGTTCATCCGCTGGCTGGAACGCCATGACTGACCGTCTCCCCTATGCCCTCCCCGCCGCGGTCAGGCTCTTGGGGTGCAGCTAGATGCCGCCCACACGTAAACGGCGGTCGCTGCACCGGCGCCGCCACGGCAATGGACATCCGCGAAGCCGTAGAGAGCAGCGGGACATCTCGGGGCAGCGGGCGAAGCAGGGCGTCGGACAGGCTGAACGTAAGGAGGCCAGCGATGAGTGATGTGGAATACGACG
>CAZYOV010000084.1:0-10208 GCA_964649215.1 uncultured Dehalococcoidia bacterium | reverse complement strand
CGATGATGGACTCCGCTCTGGGCGCCGCTTTAGGCAGCCTGCGCGGCCCGGAGGCGGGCCGCAGCCCTCACTCGACGGTGGAGATGAACGCGAGCTTCCTGGCCGGCGCCCGCCCCGGTGACAAGATCGTGGTGGAGGGGCGGGTACTGCGGTTGGGCAAGAGCATCGCTTTCGGGGAGGCGGAGGCCCGTAAGGGCGATGAGCTAATCGCTAAGGGGAGGCTGACGTTCGCCATCCAGAGCCGGAGCGAGTGATGCCGGCGGAGGGTGGCGCTGCCGAGGAGCGAGAGTCGAGCCCGTTCGTGGATCTCATCGGTGGGCAGGTGGAGGAGTGGGGCGAGGGGTACGTGCGGATGTCGCTGGTGCTGGAGCGACATCACACGAATCCGAACGGGGTGATGCACGGCGGAGTTATCACTACGCTAATGGATGAGGCGCTGGGCGGGGCGATCGCATCACTGCGCGGGATAGAGGTGATGTACGCGGCTCCTCACGCGACGGTGGAGATGAACGCCAGCTTTCTTTCGGGCGCGCGGCCAGGCGATAAGATCGTGGTGGAAGGGCGGGTGCTGCGGCTGGGGAAGAGGGTGGCGTTTGGGGAGGCGGAAGCGCACCGGGCCGACGGGTCGGCCGACCCTCGGCCCGACGGCGAGCTCATCGCCAAGGGGAGGATGACGTTCGTGATCCTGAGCCGGGGTGGCTGATGGCGATCGTGTACCTGGGGCTCGGCTCCAACCTGGGGAACAGGGAGGCGAACCTGCGGGCGGCGCTGCGCGGGCTGTGGCGCATGGGACGGGTGGAGGCGGTATCGTCGCTATACGAGACGGAGCCTGTGGGCGGCCCAGCGCAGCCGCCGTTCTATAACGCCGCCTGTCGCTGGGAGACGGGGCTTGAGCCGAGGCCGCTGCTCCGCTTTCTGCAAGGGCTGGAGCATGAGCTGGGTCGGCGGCCGGGGACGGAGCAGTGGGCGCCGCGGCCGATTGACCTGGACGTCCTGCTCTTCGGTGACCGCATCGTGGGCGAGGAGGGGTTGACGATCCCGCATCCGCGTCTGGCGGAGCGGCCGTTCGTGCTGGCGCCGCTGGCGGAGATCGCGGCGGACGCGCGTCACCCCGTGGAGGGGAAGGCTATCGCCGAACTGCTGGCGGCGGCCGGTACTGAGGGCGTTCGGCGCATCGCTGAGGCGGGGTGGGATGGGCTTGAGGGGAGGGCGGCGGAGAAGTTGAGGCTCTAGGTCTCTGCGACCGGTTCCAGGGTGGCCTCCAACTCCTCCTCTTCCTCCTCGGCGGCGGTGAACATCGTCCAGCCGATCCAGAAAGCGAGGGCGTTAAGGGAACCGAGGACGAGGGTCACGGGCAGCGCCACCGCCAGGTAGCTGCGGCGAGAAACCGCCCACATGAAGACCACCATTTCGAACATGGTGGCGAGCATGATGATGGCGCCCAAGCGCTGGGAGCCTTCCATCAGGCAGTCCGCATCTCCGGCGGTAGCAGGTTGGGGATGCGGTCCTCGATTGGGTAGTCCTCGGAGCACTTGTTGCAGGTGAGCTTACCGCGGATCACCTCTTGCTCAGCCTCTTCCTCGATGGTGAGCTCCAGGGGGCTCTTGCATACCGGGCAGGCAAGAATATCGACCAAGTCTTTGCGCATCGTGGGGTACCTCGAACGTAATTGTAGGCTCGTCCCGTTCCGTCGTCAAACCCGTTGGACGGCCGTCCAAAAGCGGTCTTACAATGGATGCGCAGTCATGTCTACCGCAACCAGACGCATCCCCCTGGACCGGCGCGTCTGCGTCGTGGGCGAGGGCCGGATCGATGTTCGGCCTGAGCGCGGCGCCATCATCGGGCCGTTCCTCGGCCTGGCGATCAGCCTGTCGCTGTTTGTGGCGGTGGCGCTATTCGCCAGCCAGCTCTCAGCCGTGGCGCTGGCGGCGATGCTGGTTCCGGGGCTTATACTGGGGCCGCTGTCCGGCATGGGGTTCGTCTACTCGCTGGTCGGCGCTCATGTGGTGGTGGACGCCAGAAAGCAGTCGGTCGCGTTCCAGCAGGGCGTGCTGGGGTTGGGGATCGGGACGGTGGAGCTGGTTCCGTTCTGGAAGATTGAGCGGTTGGAGGTGTGCGACCTGCCGCTGGGCGAGGTGGAAGGGAAGGGCCCGCCGCCGCCCCTTGACCTGCGAGCCTGGGACGTGGTGTTGGTTAAGACCAGCGGCAAGGAGTTGTCCATCGGTCAGGTGGTGGCGGCGAACACGCCGGACCTGATAGACGAGGGGTTCGATCGCGCCCTGGACGCCGCGGAGGCGGTGGCGGAGCTGGTGGGAAAGGATGTCGTGATCACGGCAGAGATTGAGGGGAGCGCCGAGGCTCCGGCAGCGGAGCCGGCCGAGCAGCGGGCCGGTGAGGCGGCTGAGGGGTCGAAGCGGGCGTGAGCCTGAAGCATCGCAAGCTAACATGAGGGTAGAGGTTCCATGAGCGAGCAGGAGCGCGAGGAGTTTCTGAAAGAGGCGAACGTAGCGGTGCTGGCGACCGTCGGCCGGCGGGAGCGGGCGCATGCGGCGCCTATCTGGTACCTGTACGAGGACGGTGTGTTCATCATGAGCACCGGCAGAGGCTCTCAGAAGCACAGGAACGTGGAGGCGCACCCGGAGATAACTCTCGTTGTCGACCGGCGGAGCCTGCCGTACTTCGCGGTGATGGCGCAGGGCAGGGCGGAGATCGGGCCTCGTCTGGCGGACGAGGAGCGCCGCCGGATGGCGGTGCGCTACCTGGGGGAGGAGCTGGCGCGGGCCTACCTAGAGCGCGTGTCCGGTGAGGACTCCGTGACGATCAGGCTGCGGCCTCGCAAGCTGATCGAGTTCAACGGGAGGGCCGGCAGGCCCTGATAGCGGGGAGTACGGGCTTGAGCTAGGAAGTGCCACCCTGCGATAGGGTGAGTCGCGTGCCTTCGGGGGACTCCTTGACGTCCAGGGTGGCGCTGGAGAGGGCCTCGCCCACCTCAGTGTCCAGCAGGAGGTAGTTCTCACCCTCGTGCTCGAAGACTTGGTCGCCTTCTTTCGCGTCGTCGAGAGTGAGGTGGTAGCCCTCCTCGATCTTAACGATTCGGACCGCCCCTGGGGCGCTCTTTTTCTTTAGGGTCTCACGGACGTACTGAGCGGCCTTATCAGTCACGGTCAGCATGAAAGCTACCTTCTGAAATGTAAGCAGCACGGCGCGAGGGCGTGCTGCTAGCCCTAGCGGCTCGGCTTATGCTTGGAGAAGCAGTCGCTGCAGTAGACCGGCCGGTCCTCGCGGGGCTGGAAGGGCACACTCGCAGTGCCGCCGCAGTCGGCGCAGACGGCGTCGTACATCTGGCGGGAACCGCCGCCGCCGTAGCCGCCGCCGCCTCCATATCCGCCGCCGCCAGCGCGCTTGGCCTGCCGACAGGAAGGGCAACGCTTAGGGTCCTGGTATTCACGCTCCGCGTGGAACTGCTGGTCGTCCGCGCTGAAGACGAACTCAGAGTTACACTCCACACAGGTAAGGTTACGGTCGTCGTAGGCCACTCGATGACGTCCTTTCTCTCTCCTGGGTTAATGTCCGGTCATCGAGTCGAAGCGGTTGCGGGGGAGTCGACGCGCAGAACTTTAACCTCGTCTACAACATGAACGGCCCCGACAGATCGGGGCCACCGCGTCGCAAAACGTACCAACCATCGCACCAATGCTAGCACGGCGATCAAGCGCCTACAAGGGGCCAAGTAGTGCCGCAGAATGGCGGCGTCCGTTGGCGAATTCCGGGGCTGACGAGCGGCTGTTCGAGGTGCTGTGGCGGGGACCTAGCTCTCCTTCCCTCGGTGGTGAAACTTACGTTTGGTCTTCACCCACCGACAGACTCAGGACGAGCGGGCGTAGAGCTAGCGGATGCCGCTGTCGTACTCGATGGTGATCTGGACGAACCGATCCGGCGGGACGGTAACGGTCTGGGTGATAGGTGTGGGCGGCGCGCCTGGGTTCGGCGGCTGGGGGTCGATGTAGTACTCGCCGGGGGTCAGGGGGATGCGAAAGCGGCCGTCCTTGCCGGTGGTGAAGGTGCGCACCTTCTCTGTGCGTTCGGCGTTCCAGACAGCGATAGTGGCCTGAGAGGGCCGGTCGGGGCAGGGAGTGCCCTCCCGCAGCACGGGGCAGGTGGGACCGATTAGCACCTGGCCTTCGATGCCGGAGGTGAGGGGCGGGGCCTGCTGGCCCCGGCAGGCCAGCCAGAGAACGGCTACGGAGGTCAAAAGAAGGAAGATGGTGATCGTCTTCATTGATGCTCAATTGTATGACGAATCGGGGCGGGCAAAGGTTCCAGGCCGGAGATCCCCTCTTGTCCGCGCTTGTTCCCCGTGCTACAATTCGTTCGCTGGACAGAGACGAAGGCGATCAGCTTTTCGGTGCAGACGCATTACTGTTTGGAGTTCATTTTGACCTGTCTTCCGCTGGGCAGGGAACTTCGTGCATCCTAACTGGCGAGAGAAGTGCGGCGTGTTCGGCGTGTTCGCGCCGGACGAAGACGTAGCACGAATCACCTTCTACGGCATCTACGCCCTCCAGCACCGCGGCCAGGAGAGCGCGGGCATCGCCACAGGCGACGGACGCGGCATCCACCTGCGCACCGGCATGGGGCTGGTATCGCAGGTGTTCGACGAGAACGACCTGCCCTTCCTCCCCGGATTCGTCGCCATCGGCCATACCCGCTACTCCACTACCGGCTCCACCCGCCTCGAGAACGCTCAGCCGGTGTACGTGGAGGGTGAGCACGGGCCGCTGGCGCTGGGACACAACGGCAACCTGATCAACGCCCAACTCCTCCGAGACGACCTGGAGAATCACGGCTACGATTTCAACTCGTCCACGGATACGGAGGTCATCGCTCAGATGCTGGCCTCCGCCCCCGGCGCCGACTGGCAGGAACGGATCACAAACGTCATGAGGTCGATCCACGGGGCTTACTGCCTCGTGGCCGTCACCCCCCGCGAGCTTATTGCTATGCGCGATCCCTACGGGATTCGCCCGCTGTGCTTGGGCAGGCTAAACGGCACCGGCTGGGTGATCGCCTCCGAGACCTGCGCTCTGGATCACCTGGGCGCGGAGTTCGAGCGCGAGATCGCCCCCGGCGAGGCCGTCGTCATCGACCGCAGCGGCGTCAGCTCTTTCCAGGCGGTGGAGGCGCAGCGTCCCGCTCTTTGCGTTTTCGAGTACATCTACTTCGCGCGGCCTGACAGCGTGCTCCGGGGTAAGCTCCTCTACCCGGCACGTATGGGGATGGGCCGGGAGCTGGCCCGTCAGTCCCCGGTTGAGGCCGATATGGTGATCGGCGTGCCGGACTCCGCCATCGCGGCCGCCATCGGCTACGCCCATGAGTCCGGCATCCCCTACGGCGAGGGGCTGGTCAAGAACCGCTATGTGGGCCGCACTTTCATCCAGCCCGACCAGCGCCTGCGCGACCAGGGCGTCTACCTGAAGTTCAACCCCATGAAGCAGGTGATCGCCGGCAAGCGGCTGGTGGTGGTGGACGACTCCATCGTGCGCGGCACCACAACGCCCAAGGTGGTGGAGATGCTGCGCAAGGCGGGCGCCGCAGAGGTGCACATGCGCATCTGCGCGCCGCCGATTCAGAACCCATGCCACTTCGGTATCGATATGGCCACCCAGTGGGAGCTGATCGCATCCGACAAGAGTGTGGAGGAGATCCGCCAGCATATCGGCGCCGATTCCTTGAGCTATCTGAGCATTGAGGGGCTGATGCGCGCCGTTGAGCAGCCGCGCGACTCCTTCTGCACCGCCTGCTTCACCGGCGAATATCCGATGCCGGTGCAGCTCCAGATGGACAAGCTGGTGTTCGAGCGGGTGGGTCGCGGCGGCAAGAGGGAGCCCGTCGGCGCCGCCTGGACCTGGGAGCGAGACCGCCACTAGTTAAACCTGTAGCGGAAGGCGAAGCTTTCCATGTGCTGCAGGAGGCCGGAAGGCCTCCGCTACAACCGGATGAGCCAAGAAAATCAGTCCCATGACGCGTACGCCGCTGCCGGCGTCGATATCGCCGCCGCCGAGCGGCTGATCTCCCGCTTCGCTGACCTCGCCCGTGGCACCCGACGTCCTGAGGTCATCGCCGATGTCGGTCCGTTCAGCGGCCTGTTCCGCCTCGGCGATTACGGCGATCCGGTCCTCGTGGCCAGCACCGACAGCGTCGGCACCAAGGGTAAGCTGGCCGCTGTGATGGGGCGATACGAGGGTCTGGGCCACGACCTGGTGAACCACTGCGTGAACGATATCCTCACCGCCGGCGCGGAGCCGCTCTTCTTCCTGGACTACATCGGCGGCAGCGGCGTGACGGATGAAGCGAAGCTGGCGCTGGTTAGCGGCGTGGCCGCGGCCTGCCGCGAGGCCGGTTGCGCCCTCCTGGGAGGTGAGACGGCCGATATGCCCGGCCTCTACGCTACGGGCGACTTCGACCTGGTGGGGTTCGTCCTGGGCGTGGTGGAGAGGGAGGCCGTGATCGACGGCTCGCGCATCCGTGAGGGTGACGTCCTCCTGGGGCTGGCCTCGGACGGATTGCACACGAACGGATACTCGCTGGTGCGGAAGCTGTTCGACGTGGGCCTCGGCGGTGATGTGGAGGAGGAGAGAGAGCGGCTGAACCGCACCTACCCCAGCCTGAACGGCAGCCTGGGAGAGGCGCTGCTGGCGCCCCACCGCTGCTATTACCGCGACCTGAAGCCTGTCCTGCCGCAGCTCGGGGGTATCGCCCACATCACTGGCGGCGGCATACCCGGCAACGTCCCCCGCGTCCTGCCTGATGGGCTCGGCGCGCGCATCGATAAGAGCGCGTGGGAGCCGCAGCCGCTGTTCCGGCTGATCCAGGAGCGGGGCAACATCGCCGAGGAGGAGATGTACCGAACGTTTAACATGGGGATTGGCATCGTGCTGGCCGTCGCCGCCGCGGACGCCGAGGCCGTCCGCGCGCAACTCCCGCAGGCGTTCGTGGTGGGCGAGGTGGTGCGGGGGGAAGGCGTGGTGTGGGCCTAGCCCATGCCCACCTTTCGCGTCTACTACGTCGAGAAGATGCCGCGGGGCGCCCGCGACTGGATGCGGACGTATGGGTTGCGTGGGACGGGGGCGGAGGCTGAGGAGGCGCGCCACGAGGAGGTAGAGTGGGAGGAGGAGGTGGAGGCGAGGAGCGCGGTGGAGGCGCTGGACACGTTCTTTCGGGAGCACGTCTCGGACCGCACGCAGGTGATGTGGGTGGACGAGGCGGGCGAGAGCCATAAGCTGCTGGGGATCGAGGATTACGAATCTGAGAAGCCGTACATCTGGATCGAGGACGATAAGCTGATGGCGTATCAGGGTATGGACGAGGTTACGCCGGGGATGGCCACCTGTCCCCTCTGCGGCGGCTCAGGCGAGGTGGTTGCCGAGGTGGCGGACGAGTTCCAGGCGGAGTGAGAGGAACGCTGACGATGCTCGCCCTCATCTCCGTGCATGATAAGGCCGGCGTCCGCGAGTTCGCTCGCAGCCTGGCGGAGCTGGGGTTCGAGATCTACTCCACGGGCGGCACCCAGAAGCATCTGAGCGATGGCGGCCTGGCCGTGCACAGCGTATCGACGCTGACGGGCTTCCCGGAGATCCTGGACGGCCGCGTCAAGACGCTGCATCCGATGGTGCACGGCGGCATCCTGGCCCGCCGCGACCGGCGGGAGCAGATGGAGGAGCTGGCTCGCAGCGAGATTTCGCCCATCGATATCGTCTGCGTGAACCTCTATCCGTTCAGGGAGACGGTAGCGAGGCCGGACGTTAGCCTGAACGATGCGCTGGAGAACATCGACATCGGCGGCCCGACTATGCTGCGTGCCGCCGCCAAGAACTACCCCTTCGTCCTCGTCCTCGTCGACCCGTCCGACTACGCCCAGGCGTTGGATCACCTGCGCAGGGAGAAGGTGCCTCTGGAGTTTCGCCGGCGGCTGGCCGAGAAGGCGTTCCAGCACGTCGCCAGCTACGACACGGCTATCGCCCAGTACCTGCGGTCGGACGAGCACGGCGCGGAGGCGTTTCCTGAGCGTATGACTGTGGCGCTGGACAAGGCGCTCGACCTCCGCTATGGGGAGAACCCCCACCAGCGGGCCGCGCTCTACCGAGAGGAGCGGGTCGGCGAAGACGACGGCGGCATCGTCGCCGCTGAGAAGCTGCACGGGCTCGACCTCTCATACATCAACGTGATGGACGCCGACGCCGCCTGGCAGGCGGTGTCTGAGTTCAGCGATCCGGCCGTCGTCATCCTCAAGCATGCCAACCCCTGCGGCATCGCCAGCCATGACGACATCGCCGAGGCCTACCGGCGCGCCTTCAACTCCGACCCGATATCGCCGTTCGGCGGTATCATCGCCGCAAACCGGGCGGTCACGGAGGCGATGGCGTCGGCGATGAAGGGGATGCGCTATGACGTTACCGTGGCGCCGGACTACGAGGCGGCGGCGCTGGAGCGGCTGCGAAAGCGGCGCGACCTGCGCATACTGCGGATGCCGGAGGGAGGATCGGCTCCGGGGCTGGACTACCGGCGCGTCTCGGGTGGCCTCCTGGTGCAGGAGGCGGATCGGCGGCCGGACGACGGACTGGAGCTGCGGGTGGTGACGAAACGGGCGCCAACGGCGACGGAGCTGGCGGACCTGCGCTTCGCCTGGAAGGCGGCGAAGCACGTGAAGTCCAACGCTATCGTTGTCGCCAAAGAGATGGCGACCGTGGGCATCGGCGGCGGACAGCAGAACCGCAAGACGCCCGTGGAGCTGGCGCTTCGCCTGGCCGGGGAGAAGGCGAAGGGCGGCGTGCTTGCTTCGGACGCTTTCTTCCCCTTCGCCCGTGACGACGCGGTGGAGATGGCCTGTCGTGCCGGCGTTACGGCGATCATTCAGCCGGGGGGCGCCGTTCGAGATGAGGAGGCGATCGAGGTGTGCGATGAGTACCGAGTCGCCATGGTATTCACGGGCGAGCGCCACTTTCGTCACTAGGCTTGGCCGCCGTGCGCTGGAGGAGGCACGCTCTTGACACTGGATAATGGTGATGCTAGCCTGCGATTGCTAAGAACTTCACAATCTGTCGCCATAGCGGCCCATTTGGGCGGGCTCAGGTAGGAAGGACTGGTCGGCATGCCCCCGTTGGATATCCTGTTTCGCCAGGTGCCTGAGGGGTACGAGTTCCTAGCGGTTCTATTTACAATCCTCGGGTCGCTAGCGCTCATGGCTCTGTTCGGCGCCTGGTGGTCTCGGTGAGGAGTGGATAGATGTCGGTGACGGAAGAGCCCGGCAAACCCCGTAACTTGCGGGAACGGCTGAACGTCCTTCAAGACCGCATCTACGACATGCTATTCCACAACTACATCTGGCAGTCTATCTTTCGCTCCGGCTACCCGAACACTCCCCGCAACCAGATGCTGGTGGTGGCTACCAACGTCTTCCTCCACCTTCACCCCACCCGCATCCATCGCACGCACGTGAAGATCACCCATACGTATTGCCTGGGCGGACTAACCTTCTTCATGTTTCTGGTTCTCACTATCACAGGCGTGCTGCTCATGTTCTACTACGTGCCGTCAGTGGACCGCGCTTACCAGGACATCGCTGCCCTGGAGACGAACGTCAAGTTCGGCCTACTGATGCGTAACCTGCACCGTTGGACCGCCCACGCCATGGTGATCCTGGTGTTCTTGCACATGATGCGCGTGTTCTACACGGGGGCGTACAAGCCGCCGCGAGAGTTCAACTGGGTTGTGGGTGTGGTTCTACTGGTCCTGACCCTGGTCCTTAGCTTTACCGGCTACCTGCTTCCCTGGGACCAGCTAGCCCTCTGGGCGGTCACCGTCGGCCACGGCATCGGCGGCTCGGCCCCGTACCTGGGCGACGAAACGCAGATCGTTGTGTTCGGCGGCTTCGAGATCGGGCAGCCGGCGCTGATCCGCTTCTACACGCTTCACGTCATTGCGCTCCCCCTGCTGGCGGCGATCATGATGGCGGTCCACTTCTGGCGCATACGCCGCGACGGCGGTATGGCGCGGCCGCTGTAGGAGACCGAAGGCAGGCATATGGCCGTAGAGGCCCAACGGCAGGCGTACGCAGCCCCCTCCAGGCCACGCCCCAAGCGTTCGCGCGAGGAGGAGGTGCTGGTCTGGCCGCACCTCGTATTCATCGAATTCATTTCGGCGGTGCTGTT
>CAZYOV010000083.1:0-10252 GCA_964649215.1 uncultured Dehalococcoidia bacterium | reverse complement strand
GCGCGGAACTCCTCGCCCCGCTCGTGCAGACCGATCGCGCGCCAGAGCAGCAGCCGCGCCACCTCGAACTCCGCCGCCAGCTCCCCCAGCCGTTGTCGCACCGCCGGATCGTCCCACGCGCGCCCGCCGCCGCGCTCCTCCCTGGCCTGCCGCACCAGCGCCCACAACATTCGCATGTGCACAAAGGCGCGGTAGATCGTGATCCGCTCTACCCCTAGCGCTGAGGTGAGCACCTCCCAGCCCTTGTTCTCCCCGCCCACCAGCTCGCCGCGCGGCACCCTCACGTCCTCGAAGATCACCTCGTTGAACCACTCTTCGTCCAGCAGGTTGAGCAACGGGCGTACCTCCACGCCGGCGGACTTCATCGGAGCGATGAGGACCGACGTACCGGCGTGCTTGGGCGCGTCGGGGTCGGTGCGGGCGGCCAGCCAGCAGTAATCGCTCTCCTCTGCCCCGCTGGTGTACACTTTGCGGCCGTTGATCACGTAGTCGTCGCTATCGGCCACGGCCCGCGTCTGGAGCGACGCCAGGTCCGATCCGGACTCCGGCTCCGTATAGCCCAGGCAGAAGGTGATCTCGCCGCGGGCTAGGCCCGGGAGGTAGCGGCGCTTCTGCTCCTCGCTGCCTTTGGCCATAAGGATGGGGGCGACGATGACACGGGCGATGGCATCGCTTGCGGGGCCGCCGTGCAGCGCCACCTCCTCCTCCACGATGAACTGCTCCGCCACCGGCCGGCCGCCGCCGCCGTACTCCTCCGGCCAGCTCAGCGCCAGCCATCCTCGCTTTCCCAGTTTCAGCTCGAAATCGCGCGCGGGCAGATAGCCGGGCGGCATCGGCCGCGGATCCGAGGTGTGGCTCGTCCCCAGTTCCTGCGAGAGGAACTCGCACACTTCAGTCCGAAGCCGTTCCTGCGTTTCGCTGAGGCGGAAGTTCATAGCTCTGGGTAGCCGGGTCGGCAGGGTACGGCTCGTCAGCTATTCGTCCGGCCCATCGACGTTGATCACCGGCTCGCCCTTGCCGACCCGTACCAGAAAGGCCGCTCCTTCCTCTGAGCCGAGAGCCAGCTCCCGGTGAACGATGCCCTTGGGTATGTAGAGCACATCGCCGGGCTCACCCTCCAGGGACTCCTTTCCGCCCGGCCCAAATTCGAGACGGATTTTGCCCGAGATCCCGTAGATGTACGAGTCGTACGCGCCGTGGTGGTGCCAGCCCGAAGCGGACCCGGGCGGCGTGCGAACGATGCCCGCCCAGCTTTGCGGTGTTGACATGAGCTCTTCGCGATGCATTCCAGGGGTCTGGGTCGTGGGCGTCTGCCGGCGTTCTTCTGCCCTGAAAACTCGCACCGTCTCGGCGATGGCGGTCCCTCCTATCTAGCTGAAAACTACACTGCCCGGAAGTAGCGGACGTCCAGGATGGAGCCCTCCCGCTCAGGCGTCTCCTTGAGCACAGGCGCAACTGTGGCGCCGATCTCCAGCCCCTCTGACTCCCCAATGCGGTGCGCCAGCAGGTCATCCGCGCCGTCCAGCTGGATCAGGGCCAGCGTCTCCGGCGTCTCGAGAGTGCCTCCGTCCACGCCGCGATGGGCGGTTGTGACCGCACGCACCGTGCCCTGCGGTCCCACCTCTTTCCACTCCTCCAGCGCCGCGAAGCAGCGGGGGCAGAAGATGGACGGCGGCAGATAGACATGGTCGCAGGCGGCGCAGCGGCTGCCCAGAAATCGGCCGTTATCCTTTAGCTCGCGGAAGAACCGCTCCCCAGCGATGCCCATCGTATACAGGTGGCTGACCGGGAACTCCCCAGGCCAGGTTCGCAGGTCGGTCACTCGGTCTATGTGCTCGATGCTGCCCATGCTCTCTCCTACGCCGGCCCGCCCTGAGCGGAGTTGAAGGGCCGGAAGTAGCGAATGTCCAGGATGGAGCCCTCCCGCTCCTCCGCCGGCTTCCATACCGCCTTCACCTTCATACCGATGCGGATCTCCTCCGGCCTGACATCGCCCAGGTAGTGGAGCAGGCCGCCATGACTGGAGCCGTCGATCTCGATCACCGCTACCAGGATCGGCTCCTCGACTCGGCTCGCGTCCCAGCGCAGGTGCGATACCGAGTAGGTGTTGACGCTGCCGCTGTCCTGCACGAACTGCCAGGCGTCAGTGGGGCGGAAGCAGCGCTCGCAGAACATCCGCGGCGGCACAAGCACTCGTTGACAGCGATGGCAGTTCCGGCCGATGATGCGGCCGTTCTTCAGCTCCCTGAGGAATCGGCCTATCGCCACGCCCGTATCCCATTCGTAGCGCAACGACGCAGGCCACTTCAGGGTGAGCACCTTTCCTTTCTGCATGGCCTCGTCGCTGAGGGGGGTGCCGGGAAGGGCGTCACTGGCCAGCCCTTTCATATCCATGGAAAACCTCGCCAGCTTATGCTTGTCGGAGAACAGGACCACACCCGGAAGGGTGTGGCATCAATCCGCATCGATGCCGCGGCCTTCAGGCTGCGGTCTGGCAACAGCCGCTCCGTCATCAATCGGCCCTCATCACCACTACCGTGCCCACCTGCATCAGGTCGCCCCAGGCCTGGGCCAGCCCCACCTTGGGCTGCCCCGGCACCTGGCGCCGGCCCGCCTCGCCCCTGAGCTGCCAGAAGATCTCCGCGACCTTCATCAGCCCCGCCGCGGCGATTGGATTGCCCACGCCCAGCAGCCCGCCGGAGGGCGAGACCGGCATGTCGCCGTTGCGCTGGGTCACGCCGTCGGCGGTGATCTTCGCCGCCTGTCCCTTGTCGCATAGCAGCAGCCCCTCCAGGTGGTGCAACTCCTTGTAGGAGAACGGGTCGTACGGCTCCACCACGTTGATCTGCTTCCGCGGCTCCGTGATCCCCGCCATCTTGTACGCCATGCGCGCCGCCCGCTCCACGTAGCTGGGATAAGCCAGATCACGGTTGGTCCAGTAGGCGGTGTCCAGGTTCCAGCCGATGCCGTCGATCCACACCGGCTTGTCGCTGATTCGCCGCGCCACGTCCTCAGAGGCGAGGACGATGGCGGCGGCGCCGTCGCTCACCGGGCTGACGTCCAGCCGGTTCACCGGCGACACCATCACCTCGGACTGCATAACGTCCTTGACCGTGATCTCCTCCGCCACGTGCGTCGAAGGGTGGTCCAGGCCGTTGCGCTTATTCTTCACGGAGACGAGGGCGATCTCCTCCTTGGTGATGCCGTAGGTATCCATGTAGCGCTGCATCTCCAGGGCGAATATCCAGATCAGGTTCGGCTCCAGCGGCCGCTCCAGGATATTGTCAAAGATAGTAACGAAGGCCCCCTGTGGGTGGGGATAGCAGGTGGACATCTTCTCCTCCGCCACCACCAGACAGACGTCGAACAGGCCGGAGGCGACGTTGATCCAGGCGTGGATCGGCATAAGGACGCCGGTGCCGCCGCCGGCGTAGGGCCGCGTCACGGGCCGCCCCCAGCCGCCCGCGCCCGGCGCCAGGTACTCGCCCTTCATGTGCACCCCGTCGAAGGCGTCCGGCGCCGAGCCGATGGCCACGCTGTCCACGTCCTTCAGCCCCAGCCCGCACGACTCCAGCGCCTGGCTGGCCGCCAGCCAGGCCAGCTCCGGCCCCGTCTCCTGGGCGCGGCGCATGAACCGCGTCAACCCCGCTCCTACAACCGCTACTCTGCGCATGGCATCGCCTTTGCTTCGTCTCTAGTCACGGCTCAGCACCACTACCGCCCCCGTCGCCGTGGGGACGCCCCGCCACGATTGGGCCAGTCCGGTCTTCGCCTTCTTCAACTGACGCGGGCCCGCCTCGCCGCGGAGCTGCGCCACCACCTCCGTCACCCTCTGCCCGCCGCTCGCCTCGAACAGCTGCCCCACGCCGAGGGAGCCGCCGGACACGTTCACCGGCAGTTCGCCCTCGCGGGCGGTGGCGCCATCCGCCGTCGCCGCGCCGGCGCGCCCCGGCTCGAACAGCGCCAGCGCCTCCAGGTGCTGAGGCTCCTTGTAGGAGTAGCTATCGTCCACCTCAGCGAAGTCGATCCCCTTGCGTGGATCTCGGATGTCGGCCATGCGATAGGCCATCTCGGCGGCGCTCCTGGCGTAGTCCGCAGATGCTCCGTCCGTGCCCGCAGTGATGCCGCTGCCGGTGGACCAGCCGATGCCGCGCACCCAGACGGGTTGCCCTTTCAGCTTCTTCGCACGCTCCTCGGATGCCAGGACGATCACCAGCGCGCCGTCAGCCGGGGCGCTCACCTCCAGCTCCGTAAGCGGAGCGAATGCGGTAGGCGAGGCGAGAACGTCTTGTGGGTCAATCGCGGCGGCGTGGGCGGCGCTGGGGTTCGCCAGGGCGTTGCGCCGGTTCTTGGCGACCACGTGAGCGCACTGCTCGCGGGTCGTGCCGGTCGCCGCCAGGTATGCGGACGCCTCCAGCCCCGCCATGGCGTGCGCGTTGAAGCCCAGCGGCCGCACGAATATCGGGTCGAGGGCGAAGGCGTGCAGCTCGCCCGGCGTGACCACGTTGGACGCCTTACTGTGCGCCTCCACCGATACCACGTCCACGATGCCGCTGGCGATCTGCATGTAGGCCGTCGCCAGCCCCTGGATGGCGTCGCCGCCCACGGTGTAGACGGGTCGCTCGGCGCCGCCGATCTGGTCCGGCACGTACTCATCGAAGATGCTGGTGCCCTCGGCCAGGTCCTCGGAGCAGGTCAGGAAGGAGTCGATCTCGTTGCGGGCGTCCAGGCCGGCGTCCTCGTACGCGCGTGAGGCCGCCTCGAACATGAGCTCCTTGTAGGAGAGCCCCGGGCTGGTGGCCCGGAACGCTGTGTGGCCTACACCGATGATGGCGACTTTCGCTGGCATGTCTTGAGTGCGGCTGAACTGCCGAGGGATAAGTCTACCCTAAGCGACCTCCCATTGGCGAGACCTGGCAGCGCGGCCTTGCGCGTTGACACCCTGGGGCTGCCCTGAGAGAATGTAATAGGCGACTTGTATCTCTGCAATCGAAGGTAGTAATACCAGCGATAGATGGGAGTTGAGCTGGGGAAGGTAGGTCGTGGAGGCGTTTGACCTGGTCGCCGTCGGTGGCGGCAACGGTGGTTACACCGCCGCGATTCACGCCACCCAGCTAGGCCTCACGGCAGCCCTGATCGAGCGAGAGAAGGTCGGCGGCGTCTGCCTCCACAAAGGTTGCATCCCCACCAAGCTCCTGCTGGAGACCGCCCAGAACCTCTCGTTAGTCCGCAGGAGCCGAACCTTCGGCATCACCGCTGATAACATCTCGCTCGACTACGGCCTGCTCGCTGCGCGCCAGGAGCAGGTTGTGGGCGCCCTCCACAAGAGCCTGCGCTCCCTCATTCAGAAGCACAAGGTGGAGATCATCCAGGGCGAAGCGCGGCTCCTCTCGCCCACGGAGGTGGAGGTAGACGGCCGCCGTTTGGAGGCGAAGAACGTCGTCCTCGCCACCGGCTCCAAGCCGAAGGGCCTGCCGGGACTCGAGCCGGATGGCCAGCGCATCCTAACCAGCGACCACTGCCTGGAGATGACCGAGGCGCCCAAGTCGCTGGCCGTCATCGGCGCCGGATCGGTCGGCCTGGAGTTCGCCTCCTTCTACCTGGACGTGGGCTCGGAGGTCACCATCATCGAGGCGCTGCCCCATCTTCTCCCCCTTGAAGACGCCAGCCTGGGAAACGGCATCGAAAAGCTGCTTACCGCCCGCGGCGCTGTCGTCCTCACCTCCGCTACCGTCCGACCCGAGGCCACGCGCACCTTCGATAACGTAGTGGAGCTCACCATCGAGCGTGATGGTCAAGAGCAGACCGTGCAGTCCGAGAAGGTGCTCGTCGCTATCGGCCGTGAGGGTCTGACCAAAGGCCTCGGTTTGGAGAACACGAAAGTCAAGGTCGAACGGAGTTCCGTACAGGTTGATGGCAGCTACCGCACCGAAGAGCCTAGCATCTTCGCCGTTGGCGACCTCATCGGCGGATTGCAGCTCGCCCACGTGGCCTCCGCCGAGGGCTACCTCGCCGCCGAGTCGATCGCCGGCAAGGACGTGGAGCCGCTGGATTACAATCGCGTGCCCCGCGTCGCCTACACCCGGCCCCACGTCGCCGCGGTCGGCCTCAGCGAAGCGCAGGCGAAGGAGCAGGGCGGCAACGTGAAGTCGCAGCGGTTCTCCTTCCGCAACAACGCTATGGCCCTCATCCATGACGAGACGGAAGGCTTCGTCAAGCTCGTCTACGACGCTGACTCCGGCGACATCCTGGGCGTTCACATCCTGGGCCACCAGGCGGGGGAGCTCATCACGGAGGCGGCGCTGGCTCGCTTCCTCAACGCCTCAGCCTGGGAGATGGGTACCAACGTTCACCCTCACCCCAGCCTGAGCGAGGTGATGGGCGAGGCGGCGCAACTTTCAGCAGGCATCAGCATCTATTGGTAAGGAGGGGATGGAAGGTGGTATCGGTAAGGGAACCTCCAAGCGAGCTGGGCCTGAGCAAAGACCAACTCCTGGACATGCTCTACAAGATGGTGCTCTCCCGCGCCGTCGGGCAGCGGGAGCGAATGTTGAACCGGATGGGCAAGGCTCCTTTCGCCGTTACCGGCGAAGGCCACGAGGCGACGCAGGTCGGCACCGCTTATCCCCTGGTGTCCGGCAAGGACTGGGCGTTCCCCTACTACCGCGACATAGGCGTCGCCCTCACCCTCGGTCAGACCGCGCGTGACCTGATGCTGGAGTTCCTGGCGCGGGGCGAGAACGTCAGCTCCGGCGGCCGCAACATGCCCTCACACTTCAGCGATCCGAAGCTGCGCATCGTCTCCGGCTCGGCGCCGGTGGCCACTCAGATGCCGCACGCCGTTGGCACCGCCTTCGCCGCCAAGCTCCGCGGCCTGGATGAGGTGTCCATGACCTGGTTCGGCGATGGCGCTACCTCTAAGGGTGACTGCCACGAGGCGATGAACTTCGCCGGCGTCCACAGGCTGCCGGTCATCTTCGTCTGCGAGAACAACCAGTACGCGATCTCCGTTCACTGGACGAAGCAGAGTGCGGTGGAGAACGTGGCCGTCCGCGCCCAGGGGTACGGCTTCCCCGGTGTGACCGTGGATGGCAACGACGTGCTCGCCGTCTACCGCGCGGCCAGACAGGCTGTCGATAGGGCCCGCCGCGGCGGCGGCCCCACCTTAATCGAGGCCAAGACTTACCGCCTCGTCCCCCACACCAGCGACGATGACGACCGCCGCTACCGCTCCCGCGAGGAGGTTGAGGAGTGGAGCGAGAAGGACCCGATCCCGCGCTTCCAGACCTACCTAAAGGAGCAAAGCCAGCTGGATGAGAATACCCGGGACGAGCTGGCCAAGAAGGCGGCGCAAGAGGTGGACGCGGCCACCGAGTACGCCGAAAACGCACCGCTGCCCGATCCGGAGACCGCGCTCAAGCACGTCTTCGCGGAGTGAGCCAAGATATGAACGTGAGTCGTATCAAAGTTGAGAGCTCCCAATTGAGTTGGGGGAACTAATCAGGAGGAAGGGATGGTTTCTGTAAAGGACTTGCCCGGCATGCTGGGCCTCACTGACATTCAATCGCTGGATATCTACTACAAGATGGTACTATCTCGGGCAGCTAGCGTTCGCCAGCGCATTCTTCAGCGAATGGGCAAGGGCTCCATCACTTACAGTGGCGAGGGGCATGAGGCGACCCAGGTGGGCACCGCTTTCGCCCTGATACCTGGTCATGACTGGGTGTTCACTTATTATCGAGACGTGGGTGTGGTTCTCACTATCGGCATGACCGCGCGCGATGTTCTCATGGCCTTCTTCGCCCGCAAGGATGACATCAGCAGCGGCGGCCGTAATATGCCCAGCCACTTCTCCCATCCTAAATTACGAATAGTCTCCGAAGGGGCCCCTGTGGCCACTCAGATCCCGCACGCCGTTGGCACTGCCTTCGCCGGCAAGCTCCGTGGCCTGGACGAGGTGTCGATGGTCTGGTTCGGCGATGGCGCCACCTCCAAGGGCGACTGCCACGAGGCGATGAACTTCGCCGGCGTCCACAAGCTGCCGGTCGTCTTCGTTTGCGAGCACAACCAGTACGCCATCTCCGTCCACTGGACGAAGCAGATGGCGGTGGAGAATGTGGCCGTGCGCGCCCAGGGCTACGGCTTTCCCGGCGTGACCGTCGACGGCAACGACGTGCTGGCCGTCTATCGTTCCGCCAAGGAGGCTGTCGAGAGGGCCCGCCGCGGCGACGGTCCCACCTTCATCGAGGCAAAGACCTACCGTCTCGTCCCCCATAGCAGCGACGATGACGACCGCCGCTATCGCTCCCGCGAGGAGGTTGAGGAGTGGACCGAGAAGGACCCCATCATCCGATTTCAGACCTATCTGGAGGGGCATGGCCTGCTGGATGAGAAGACCCGGGACGAGCTGGCCAAGAAGGCGGCGGAAGAGGTGGACGCCGCCACCGAGTACGCTGAGAACGCGCCGCTGCCCGATCCGGAGACCGCCCTGAGGCATGTCTTCGCGGAGGAGGAGGTGGCGTGATGGCTGAGAGGAACATGGTGGAGGCCGTAAACGATGCCATGTTGGAGGAGATGAAGCGTGACCCGCGTGTCGTCCTCCTGGGTGAGGACGTGGCTGGGGGCGGCGTGTTCCGCGCTACCCAGGGCCTCCTCGAGGCGTTCGGCCCTGACCGCTGCGTCGATACGCCCCTGGCGGAGTCCGCCATCATCGGCGTTGCCATCGGCGCTTCCCTCAACGGCGTCGTTCCCATCGCCGAGATCCAGTTCGCAGACTTCATCCACCCCGCAATGGACCAGATCGTGAGCGAGGCCGCCCGTCTGCGCTACCGCTCCAACGGCGGCTGGGGCTGCCCTATCACCGTCCGCGCTCCCTATGGCAGCGGCATCCACGGTGGCCCTTACCACTCCCAGAGCATCGAGGCGATCTACGGCCACGTACCCGGCCTCAAGGTCGTTTGCGTCGCTACCCCCTATGACGCCAAGGGCCTCCTCAAGTCGGCGATACGCGACCCGGACCCCGTCATCTTCCTCGAGCACAAGAGGGCCTACCGGCTGTACCGCCAGGATCTCCCGGATGACGACTACATCATCCCCATCGGCGAAGCGGAGGTGAAGCGCGAGGGCTCGGATATCACCCTTATCACCTACGGCATGATGATGCACCACTCCCTCAAGGCCGCCGAGACGGTGCAGGAAGAGGACAGTACCAGCGTGGAGGTGATCGACCTGCGCACCATCTCGCCGCTGGACAAGAAGACCGTCCTCAAATCCGTCGAGAAGACGGGCAAGGCGCTGGTGGTGTACGAGGACAACCTCACCGGTGGCTTCGGCGCAGAGGTTGCTGCTATTATTGCCGAGGAGGCGTTCGAGTTCCTGGACGGCCCCGTGACCCGCGTCGCTTCGCCGGACGTCCCCATATCGCCTTACGCCGGCGTCCTCGAGGAGTACGTGCTCCCCAACCCGGAGAAGATAGCGAAAGCGATAAGAGACCTCGCCGCCTATTAGGGAGGGCCCTCATGACCACCACCTTGACGATGCCCGAAGTGGGCGAGACCGTCACGGAGGGCACTATCGAGCGGTGGCTCAAGAAGCCCGGCGACCACGTAGACAAGTACGAACCGATCGTCGAGATCAACACCGACAAGGTCGACGTGGAACTCCCTTCTCCCGTCACGGGGACGGTGACTGAGCTCCTCGTCGAGGAAGGCGCGGTCGTCGAGGTCGGCGCGCCGCTGGCCATCATCGAGGAAGTCGCCGGCGAGACCCCGGCTGAGACGCCGTCGCCCGCCCCGAAAGAGGAAGCCGCGAAGCCCAAGGCTGAGGCGCCGCCTCGTGAGCGGGCCCCGGCCAAGCGCGGCGAGCCCGCCTCTAGGCGGGCCACTCCCCGCGTACGGAAGCTGGCTGAGGAGCTGGGCGTGGACCTGGCGCAGGTGCAGGGCAGCGGCGCCGGTGGCCGGATCAAAGAGGATGATGTCCGCGCCTTCGTGGGGGGGCGAGAGAAGCCGCCCGCGGGCGTGGCCCCGGCTGGGCCGGTGGAGCAGGAGGAGGAGACGCTACCCCTCACCGCCATCCGTCGCACTATCGCCCAACGCATGGCAGCCTCAAAGTTCAGCGCCCCCCACGCCTGGCTCGTAATGGAGGCCGATGTCACCGGCCTCGTCCGCCTGCGTGAGGCGCAGAGAGAGGCGTTCCGCGAACGTGAGGGGGTGGACCTAACCTACCTCCCGTTCGTCGTGGCCGCCGCCGCCCA
>CAZYOV010000082.1:0-10255 GCA_964649215.1 uncultured Dehalococcoidia bacterium | reverse complement strand
GCCGCCGCCCCTTGAGGAATCGGCGCTTGAGTATCGCCCGTCCGTTGCGGGTTCTAATCCTGCCCATAAAGCCGTGTCGGCGCTGGCGGCGTCGCTTCTTGGGTTGGTAGGTACGCTTGGGCACAAGGCTTCTCCAATGGCCAACAGGAGGCCAACAAAACCGCGCCCCGCCTTGGACGGGGCACGAGCAAATTATACGAGCCCCCAGGTTGGCGGTCAAACTGAGCCTTATTCATTATTCGCGGGCAGGTGTTGTCACTTTCAGGATGGCGGCCAGCACGCTATCCGCCCGCCTTTTCCACCACCCAACGGGAATTAGAAAATGCCTGTCGCGGGTCGAGATCCGCAATTCAATGTGATAGTCCGAGATGTCCTTTGGGCGTGCCTTCTGGCTCTCAGACAGGTGAATCCCGCCAATGTCCGAAAATGGTATCTCCTCCTCAGAGAGCGTTCTACCCAAGAGACATCGACGTATCGTGACCACTCGGCGCATTCCGTCGAAGACAAAGCCCTGGCCAACGACTATCGGAGTGATCTCAACCTTTTCAGGGCCGACGAAACAGCGCCGAAGAAACGGAACCCAAATCCAGTCGGTGTAGCCTGGCCGCGCCATAGCGCGACCAGTATATCGGAGTTAGGCGACGGCGCGCACGCACTCGCGCATCTGGGCCGGAAACGCAAGAGCGCGAGCCTGAAGCACGATGACGGAGAGCATGACTCACGGTAGCGGCAGCGTCGGCCCTTCGGACAGGCCGTAGGCGAGGCGGTAGCGGGCGTAGTGCTCCAGCACCAGCTGAACGTAGGCCCTGGTCTCGCTGAGGTCTATGGTCTCCAGAAGCACGTCGGGGTCGCCCGCGGCGGCTTCCTGCCAGCGCAGTGAGTTGCCGGGGCCGCCGTTGTAGGCGGCCAGCGCCGCCGGGATGTCGCCGGTGAACAGCTCCAGTTGGGAGCCCAGGTAGTGGGCGCCGAAGCGGATGCTGACGGTAGGGCGGAGCAGGTCGGAATAGGCAAAGTCGGGTTCGTTCAGCTGGCCGGCGATCTCATCCGCGGTGGTGGGGATGACCTGGGTAAGGCCCAGGGCGCCGGCGAACGATTCGGCGTCCGGCTGAAAGAAGCTCTCCTGGCGGATCAAGGCCAGGAGGAGCAGAGGCGGGAAGCCGTTGGCCTCGGCCTCCGCTGTCGCCAGGTCCAGGTAGTCGCTGGGGTAGGCGAGCCGCAGGATATCGGGCGGCGCGTCGACGCGGTCTCCGATGAGACGGGAGGCGGCGCGGGCGGCGGCGGGGACCTGGCCCTGGTCGTCGAGGGCGCGGGCGAGCCGGTACAGCGGCCAAGGCTGGTCGGCGAGGTCGTTAGTTAGGGCGGCGAACTGGTCGTCGGCCTCGTCTTGAAGGCCGGCGAGGAGCAGCTCCAACCCGCGGCGCCAGGGGGAGTCGTCGGTCAGCTTAGGGATCGCCGCCGTGTCCTCCGGCCCGGCCCAGGAGGCGAGCCAGGTTTGAACCGCGGTCCAGTCCGTCGCCGGCGTCTCGGGCACCGGTTCGTCTAATGGGAGCGGGGGTTCGGCATCCAATATGGCCACCGCTCGCAGGCCGAAGTAGCTCCAGGGCGCGATCTGTGAGGCCTCGGTCAGGTGGAGGTTCGCCGACTGGGTGTCACCGCTGGCGAGAGCGGCCTGGGCCAGCCAGAAGCGGGCGCGGGCCCTATCCGGGCCTTCGGCGGTCTCCAGATAGCGGGTCCAGTGGGAGATGGCGTCCGCGACTCGGCCGGCGCGAAACCGAAGGAGCCCGGCGCGGAACAGCGCCTCGGGCGCACGCTCCGAACCCGGCGAGGCGTCCCCGAGGCCAGCGTAGGCGGCCACAGCCTCCTCGCTGCGGCCCAGCGACTCCAGGAGCAGGGCTCGCGCCCACGCCGCCTCCCCGAACAGGCGATCTCCCTCCAGGCCCTCCAGAGCTGCTAGGGCCGCGTCGTACTGTGTCAGGGCCTCGTCCGGCTGGCCCGCGCGCTCGGCCAGGAGCGCTAGGTAGTAGCGGCCCTTCGCCTGGCCGGCGGCGCTCGCGTCCTCCTCCAGAGAAAGCCGGAACGTCTCCCGGGCCTGCTCGTTGGATTGGTGGCTGAAGAGGACTACGCCCCGGTCGGCGGTGCTCAAGGTGGGGACGGGGGCGAGCTGGGGCCGACTGAGGGATTCCAGGGCGCGAGGGTGCCAGGGGTAGTCGCGGGCGAGGGTGACTAGGGCGTCATGGTAGCCCTGTTCATCGCCGATACGGCTGGCCAGCGTGGCCAGCAGCCACAGCGCCTCCCCGCGCTCGAAAGGCGTGGCGGCGTCCTCGCTGAGCCGCTTCCAGGAGACCAGGGCGTCGGCCTCGCGTTCGGCGGCCTCCTGGTTGCGGGCGAGGGCGAACAGCGCCTCGGTCTCCTGCGGCGGCGGTAGCTCCTCCGTGAGCGCCAGCTCCAGCGCCTCGATAGCGGTGGAGACGTCGCCGTCCGCCGCGAGCGCCGACGCCAGCTTGAGGCGGGCGTGGGCGATAGCGACGCCGTCGCGCTCGATGTACTCTTCAAGCGACTCACGGGCTTCGCCGGCCTGTCCCGCCTGCTGCTGGGCGGCGCCGAGGAGGAGCAGCGCCGGCACCCGCTCCGGCGGTGGCGGGTCCGAGTCCAGGAAGGCGATCATCGCCGCGGCCGCGGCCTCGAACTCGCCTCGGCCATAGTGGATGTGAGCCGCGCTCTGGACGGCGCGTCGCCCCTCCGCGCCCGCGCCTGAGTTGGCGACTGCGTTGTAGATGGCGAGCGCCTGCTCCACGTCGCCATCGTGGAGCAGCTTGTCGGCGAGGTCCAGGTCGAGAGGAACGTCGAGCGGTAGCGGAGAGGCGGTGGACGCCGGCGTGGTGGTGGGCGGCTGGCCACCACCGAGGCAGGCGGTGGTAAGCAGGAGGGCGATTATCGGTAAGAGAAGGCGCGCCGACAGGCGTCTGCAGTCGGTTTCATCGCCTGTGGGGTGCGTTCCGTAATCCGTTGACAGCCCTCCGAATTCGATGTTACGCTAGCTTCGTTCCGTGCGGCAATCTTGGTCTCCCTTCCTGCGCGCCTATGAACTTCATCCGATGCACGATAGTCGACCGTCAGGGCGTCGTGAGCTTCGTCGCTCACGGCGACGCTCTTCCAGCGCTGGTGGCGGCCTGCGCGGCTGGCCCGACCGACCATGAGGAGCTGCTGGCGCTGAGCGAGCCGTACTACAGGAGCCTGCGTGAGTATGTGAACGCTGGCCTTGCCGTGTTCGATGAGCTGAATGTGCCCGGCCGTTACGGCGCTATCCATGAGACGCTGCGACGTACTCCGCCCCACGAGCAGCCTGTGTTCCGGGTTGTGGACGGCGTGACGCGGGAGGCCAGTCTGCGGCCGGTGAAGGCGGGCGCTATCATCTTCAACCTCCGAGCCAGGCGCATCGTCCAGCTTATGAACTCATACCGCGAGATCCGTCGCAGCGGCCACGCCCATATCTTCGATGGCAGCGGCTACACGGAGACGGTGTTCAGCTACCGGCTGCCGAAGGAGTGGGCGCTTGTCCCTTAGATCGAGCGCCGAGAAACTTTTCACCAAGGCCAGCGTTGTAGAAAAATGGAGAATGCATGGCTCTTGACAGCCCGCAGACCAACGGCTTGTGGGGGCGTCCGCTCTGGGCAGAGATAGACCTGGACGCCCTCGCTTATAATGTGGCGTCCCTAAAGGGCCAGGCCGGCCCGGCGGCGATGGCGGCGGTGGTGAAGGCGAACGCCTACGGCCACGGCGCGCTCGGCGTGGCCGGGCCCGTCCTGGAGGCGGGGGCGGACCGGCTGGCGGTTATATGCGTGGACGAGGGGGAGCAGCTGCGCCGAGGCGGCATCACGGCGCCGATCCTGATTATGGGGCACTCGCTTGTCAGCGATGCCGGCCGCATCGTCGAGATGGAGCTGACGCCCACGGTCAACTCTCTGGAGATGGGGCAGGCGCTGGCCCGTGAGGCGGAGGCGGCGGGCGTGCGGCAAACCGTTCACCTGAAGGTGGATACGGGGCTGAACCGGTACGGGCTCAGGCCACAGGAGATCGTCCCTCTGGCGGAGGCGCTGAGAGAGATGACCGCGCTGGAGGTTGAGGGCGTATTCACGCACTTCGCCAGCGCCGATGACGGCGACAAGCGGTTTACGCTTGAGCAGTACACTATCTTCCGGACAGTCGTTGATAAGCTACCCTGGATCCCCAAGCGGCACGTGTCCAACACGGCTACGCTGTTGGACAGGCCGGAGATGGGCTTGGACCTGGTGAGGCCGGGCGTAGGTCTGTACGGCCTGTACCCTTCGCAGTACGTGAGCCGGTCACTTAACCTTAGGCCGGTGTTGAGCCTGAAGAGCCGCATCGCCCGTCTCACCCCCATCGCCGCGGACGATAGCGTGAGCTACGGACGCACCTGGCGGGCCAACCGGTCCAGCGTCATCGCGTTGGTGATGTGCGGTTACGGCGATGGCCTACCGAGGGTACTATCGAACCGCGGCTCGGTCCTGGTGCGGGGAAGGCGTGTGCCCATCGTCGGCCGCGTATGTATGGATATGTGTATGGCGGACGTGACAGATGTGCCGGACGTCGCCGAGGGGGATGAGGTGGTGCTCATCGGTCACCAGGGGGAGGCGGTCATAACGGCCGATGAACTGGGAGACCTGTGCGGCACTATCAGTTATGAGATTCTCTGTGGGATCTCGGCCCGGGTTCCACGCCTGTATCTGAGGTCGGGCCGCCTGATTGGGGTTGAGACGCTGACGACGCCGATGGCGCGGAAAGCGCCCGTGAGCGCCGGCTGACCGCCGGCACGTGTTGACCGCCGAAATTATGAAGCCTCCTAGAGTGGCAGTGAGGGGAGTGACTGCGCAGTGAGCCGGGATCGCCAGTCCTTCGAGCGGCCGCCGCGTCCGAGCGGGGGAGAGCCTGAGGCGCGTACAGGCCGGCGCTTCAACCGCTTCCTCATCTTCGGCGTCGCCGTCTTCGCTGTCGCCGCCTTCTACGTCCTCCTCATCATAGTGACCATCGCCGACGATATCTTTCTCCCCGGCAACGAGTTCAAGATTGGGATTGACCTCCCCGGCGTGGACAGCGGCGAGAACCCTGAGGCGGCCGACATTAACCAACGGATCAACATCGTGTTCCTCGGTCTGGACCGCCGCCTGGGCGTACCGGAGCATACGGCGGCCCGCACGGACTCCGTGTTCGTCCTCACCATCGACCCGTTCAGCAAGACGGCCGGCGTGTTCAACATCCCCCGCGACCTCCTGGTTGAGATACCGAACGGCTCAGGTGGCTACTATACGGATCGTATTAACGTTGTCTGGGAGACGGGCGAATTCATCTACGACGGGTACGACGGAGGGGGAACAGGCCTTGTCATGGACACGATCGAGCATAACTTCGGTATCCCCATCGACAACTATGTGATCCTGGACTTCGGGGACTTTATCGATCTGGTGGACGAGGTTGGGGGCGTTGACATAGACGTGCCGGAGTACGTGGCCGATTTCGATTACACGGAATACGAAGGGGCTAGCGGCTACGCCGTGGAGTTCCTCCAGGGTCCGGAGCACATGGATGGGCAGAGGGCCCTGGCCTACGCCCGCATTCGCAAGGGCTCCAACGACTTCAAGCGTATAGAGCGGCAACAGTTGGTGATCCAAGCAACGGCTGACAAGGCCTTCAGCCTGAATCTGCTCCTTGATCCAGCTAAGGCCCTCGACCTCTACGGCAAATTCAAGAACGCTGTGCAATCAGACATTAGCGATCTGCGCGTCCCGGGGCTGGCGAAGCTGGGGCAGCAGGTGGGCAGCGACAACATCCGAATGGTCTCTCTGGCCAGCGCCACCTACCCCTGCGGAAGCGGCTGCTCGGGCGCCGTGTTGCTTGCCGATTGGGACAAGGTGGAGGAGCTGAAGGCGCAGGTGTTCGCGGACGGGAAGATCCAGGCGGAGGGAGCGCTGGTTGAGCTCCAGAACGGGACCGGCCAGCAGGGCCTAGACGAGGAGTTCGCCAACCTTCTACGAAGGCGGGGCATCTCCGAACAAGACCTGCTGCTGAGCGATGCCGTCGCCGTCCGAAGTCGGACGCTGATAGTGGACCTGAGCGGTAAGGAGTACACAGCGCAGAAGCTGGCTGAGTGGCTGAACCTCCCCGGCGACAGGATCGTCGATATTTCCGATCCCGCCGCCACCGGCTTCACCGGGTCCACAGGCGATATCGTCGTGGTCCTCGGCTCCGACGCCCGCCTAACGACGGCCGTCCTCCCGACGGGGAACTAGCTCAGCTACAGCGCCAACTTCTCAGTATTCTGTTCTTCGCGCTTAGCGCGGGTCTGCGGGGCTCTAGGCCTGGCCGAACCAACTCCCCATCTGCATGAGGACGCCCATATCGCCGGTAAAGGTGAACTGACCGCTCATGAAGGCGGTAGCGCCGTCCAGCTCGCGGCGGAGGATCTTCAGCCAGATGTCGGACGCGGAGTTGATGGTGACGGTGGCGTCGTCCGTCTCCCCCTCCTCTATGGTGCACTTGCCGTCGGCGACCTTGCAGATCCAGTTGCCGGCCTCATCGCCGGTGAACTTGTACTGAATCGTGGCGGTCACCCCGGCGGCCTTGTCGGGCTGGAAGGCCTCGGGCGTGCGCTCCATAGCCTCCCTGATAGTGTTGGGCAGTTCCTGCTCTTGGACCATTTGAACCTCCTTCTTCTAGCGTTCGCTAAGCTAGAGCAAAACCCGCATTAGAATATCACCAAAGACTTCAATCCGTCCATACCCAGACGCGATTCGTAGGCCTTTGTCCCCTCGTCAATCGGGAAACGATGGGTGTTTACCTCCGCCGCCTGGGGGATGACGGTGAGCAGCTGGAGGGCGCGCCGGTACTGATCCGGCGTGGCGTTCTGGCTGCCGGTGATGTTGATTTCGCTGTAGTGGACGACGTTGGGGTCCAGGGCGACGGAGCTGTTGGGCGGGAACCCGCCGAACAGGTTGACCGTTCCCTGACGCCGCACCGCGGCCAGGGCGGGCTCCACCAACGCTGGCACGCCCGTAGTAACGACGACGGCGTCCACTCCGAGGCCGTCGCTGGCCTCCAGCACAGCGCTCTGGATGTCGTCCCGCGTGGGGTCGAGGGCGAGGCTGGCGCCGAACCGTCTGGCTTGTTGGAGACGATCTGCGTTCACTTCGCTGACGATGACCGTGGCGGCGCCCAGGGCACGCGCCAGAATCAGGTGGAGGAGGCCCATGGGGCCGGCGCCCAGCAGGAGTAGCGATCCTCCCGGCTGCAGGCGGCACGCCTCCAGCGAATTGAGGACGCAGGCCAGCGGCTCCGTGAGGGTGGCTACGTCCGAAGGCAGCCCCTCCGGCACTGGAAACACGTGACCGAGGGAAACGATGGAGGCGGGTACAAGAAGCAGCTCGGCCAGGCCGCCGTTCTCATCGTAACCCAGGGTGGTGCGCTTCAAACAGCGGTTACGCAGACCGCGCAGGCAATAAAAGCAGCGGCCACAGGCGATGATCGGGCAGAGAGCCACGCGCTGCCCCCTCGCCAAGCCGTCGACGCCTTCCCCGAGCTCGGCGATGACGCCGACGTTCTCGTGGCCTGGTATGACGCCGATCTTGGCCTTCTTCTCTCCCTTGTAGACGCGGATATCGGATTGGCAGAGGCCGGTCGCTTCCATACGCAGAAGGAATTCGCCGGGGCCGGGCTGGGGTTCGGGTACCGACTCCACGCGGACGTCGCCGGGGCCGTAGAAGACGCAGGCCTTCACAGCGCTGTCATGACATTCTAAGGGGCGCGGCTGGCGGTTGCGGTCACCGAGAGGGCGAAAGGTCCATGCCAACCGATATTGAGGTAGGACGGAGAAGCTGTGGCGGGGAAATCAGCGCGGATGGATTCTACTTCAGCGGAGGCTACCATGAATCGGCCTCGCCAACGGCGGCACGGGGAGCGCGCGACTACTGTTTGGCCTTCTTCGCCCTGCTGGCCTTGGGCTTGGCAGTCTTCGTCTGGCGCCGCTTCGGTTTCTCGGCCTCCGCCGGGGAGGCCTGAACGGCGGCCACGGCGGCGTTGTACTTCAGCACCAGGCGTGACTTACGTCGCGCGGCGGCGTTGGCGTGAATCACGCCCTTCTTGGCGACCCGGTCCAGGTTGCTTAGCGCGTCGCGGACGGCCAGACGGGCGGCCTCAGGGTCACCGGCGGCGATGGAGGCCTCGGCCTTCTTGACGATTGTCCTGGTGGCGCTGCGCACCATACGGTTGCGCAAGCGGTGCTTCAGGGACTGACGGTGGGCTTTCGCGGCGGATCGAGTAGCCAATTCTCCTCCTTGGCAATAGTGGGCAGATTAATGATACGGGTCGGGGTCTGAGTTTGTCCAGCCTGCCGCTGCAGGGCGCGAACGCCGGACAAGGTGGGCCAATTTTCGGCTGGAGGGGATGGGACAGCATTCTTTGCGTGAATAATTAGGCAGAGAAATAATCTATCATTGATTTTCTTGACATCACCTTCTATAATGTGTCCACCTCGCCGCCTCTTTTCGGTAAGCCAGCCACAATCGTCGCCTAGCCGATAGGAGATCGCCCGTGCCTCACTTAGACAAGGCGCTAGTCTGCCGCGATTGCGGCACAAGTTTCACGTTTACGGCAGGTGAGCAGGCGTTCTACGCCAGCCGCGGCCTCATGAACGAGCCTGGGCGCTGCTCCAGCTGTCGCAGCGCCCGCAAGGCGGGGGGCGGCGGCTCTCCGTTCGGCGACGGTTACGTCCACTACGGCCCGTTCGCCAGCTTCGGCGGACGGACGCCGAGGCAGATGCACCCGGCAGTCTGCGCCAACTGCAACCAGATGACGGAGGTGCCGTTCCTCCCCAAGGGCGATCGCCCCGTATACTGCTCTGACTGCTTTAACAGCATCCGCCAGGCCGAGAGCGGCCAGCCGGAGGCCGGTCGCGGCAGGGTTCAGCGCTCGCCCTAGGCTACCGCGTTTGACGCTATAACGCTCTCTCGCTACACTAAGCCTCACAATCGAAGATTAAGGCGAAGACGGAGACGAGTAGGACGCTAAGGGCCGGCCAGCGAGTCCGGATCGGTGCAAGCGGATACGGAACCAGCGTCCGAAAATCACTCCCGAGCCGCCGACCGAACGGCGCGGCGCAGCCGCCCCAGTAGGCTCGGCCGGAGGCCACCGTTAGCGAAGGCAGGGGCATAACAGCCGCCAGGGGCGGGGACGTGCTCCGAAACGAGTGCCCCGATGCGCATCGGGGAACCAGGGTGGTACCGCGGGCCCCAAGGCTCGTCCCTCAGGGGACGGGCCTCTTGATTTATGGCGATGAGGTTAGAAGCTATGTTCAAGCCGGTCGATAGCCGAGCCAGCTTCCCGGAGATGGAGAAGCGCATCCTCCAGTTCTGGAAGGAGCGCGACGTCTTTCGTAAGAGCATCGAAGGACGCCCGGAAGACAAGCTGTACGTCTTCTACGAGGGGCCGCCCACGGCCAACGCCCGGCCCGGCGTTCACCACGTCCTCTCGCGGGCGTTCAAGGATCTGTTCCCCCGCTACAAGACGATGCGCGGCTACCGCGTGCCCCGCAAGGCGGGCTGGGACACGCACGGCCTGCCGGTGGAGCTGGAGGTGGAGCGAGAGCTGGGGCTCAAGAGCAAGCTGGAGATCGAGGAGTTTGGGGTGGAGGAGTTCAACCGCCGCTGCCGAGAGAGCGTATTCCGCTACGTGCAGGAGTGGGAGGCGCTGACGGAGCGAATCGGCTTCTGGCTGGATATGGAGAACCCGTACATTACCTACGACAACGATTACATCGAAAGCGTGTGGTGGATCGTGAAGCAGCTCTGGGACAAGGGGCTGCTATACCTGGACTATCGCTCCACGCCCCACTGCCCTCGCTGTGGCACCTCGTTGTCGGACGGGGAGGTGGCGCTGGGGTATCGGGAGGACACGCCTGACCCCTCCATCTACGTGAAGTTCAAGCTGGCGGAGCGGGAGGCGGACCCGGCGCTGCGCCTGGCCGACAGCGTGGCCACCTTCATCCTCGCTTGGACGACGACGCCCTGGACGCTACCCGGCAACACCGCCCTGGCGGTGCAGCGCTTTGCACAGTACGTCCTCGTTGAGGTGGAGAACGAGGGCCGTCGCGAGCGGCTCATCTACGGGGACGCGCCCGAGCTGCGCTCCGGAATCGAGGAGTTTCTGCAAAACAACTACGAGCGGGTGGAGGAGGTCTCGCGTTTCC
>CAZYOV010000081.1:0-10374 GCA_964649215.1 uncultured Dehalococcoidia bacterium | reverse complement strand
ACAGGTGGGTAACGCCGGACGGCCCGAGGACCACCGGCTGGACGTCAGCACCCTGAGCGAGATGAGCCGCACCCTCACGAGCGTCTTCTTCGGCGGCTCTCTGATGTTCGAGCCTCAGCGCGCCCGCCCCATGGTGGAAGAGCTTCTCCGGAAGGCGGCCGAAGGGTCCCTCCGTGTTGTCATCGACCAGACGTATCCCCTCTCGGAGGCGGCCGCCGCGCACGCCTACATCGAGAGCCGTCAGGCGTTCGGGCGGGTTGTGCTGGTGCCGTAGCGTTGAGCCAGCCGCGAAGTTGTATCCCCATCCGCTATCCGCTACCATACGCGATAGCCCCTAACGGCCTGCCGCCTGCCTGCCGGTAGGCGGGGAAGGCAGGCTCAGCGGCGAGCCCCGCGAGCCCCGATTCATAGTTTCGATTAAGTGAGGAGGCCCCCATGGCTCTGGTTGACGGAGGCGACCTCGTCGCCCGCGCCATCAAGCATGAAGGCGTCGACACGATCTTCACCCTCTGCGGCGGCCACGTGCAGGCGATCTACAACGCCTGCCTGGACGAAGAGATCAAGGTTGTCGATGTCCGCCACGAGCAGGTCGCCGGCCACGCCGCCGAAGGCTGGTCACGCGCAACCCGCCGCTGCGGCGTGGCGGTTGTCACCGCCGGTCCCGGCGTCACCGACTGCGTGACCGCCATCGCCAACGCCTATCAGAACCGCTCGCCCCTGCTTGTCATCGGCGGTCGCAGCCCGTTAATGCGGTTCGAGATGGGCGCCCTCCAGGAGATGGACCAGGTGGAGCTCGTGCGCCCCATCACAAAGTGGGCACGCTGCGTCTACGATACGGCGCGCATCCCGGAGTACATCGCCTCCGCCTTCCGCGCCGCCCTCACCGGCCGGCAGGGGCCCGTCTTCCTGGAGATCCCCACGGACGTGCTTTTCCGCAAGGTGGAGGAGAAGGACGTCTATTTCCCGCAGAGCTACCGGCCCCAGGGGCGCGTCTACCCGGACCCAAAAGCGATCAAGAGTGCGGCTGAGATCATCGCCAAGGCGGAGCGTCCGCTGATAATGGCGGGCTCCGCGATCTACTGGCAGGACGCCCACGAGGAGCTGCGGCACTTCATCGAGGTCGCGCAGGCGCCGCTGTACCTCAACGCCATGGGCCGCGGCTCCATCAGCCAGGAGCACCCGCTGTTCTTCTCGCGCACCCGCCGCAACGCCCTGGGCCAAGCGGACGCCATCCTCGTCCTCGGCACGCCCATGGACTTCCGTCTCTCCTACGGCAAGCGATTCAACCCGGAGGCGCGCACGATCCAGGTGGATACGGACCCTCAAGAGCTGGCCCGCAACCGCGACATCGACGTGACCATCGAGGGCGACGCCAAGGCGGCGCTGGAGATGCTCATCGGCGAGATGGAGGGCGTCAAGGCCGACCACAAGGAGTGGATCACCGGCCTCCGCGAGGGCGAGAACAAGGTCCGCGCCCAGATGGAGGAGTGGATGAACTCCGACCGCGAGCCGATTCACCCGCTGCGCCTCTGTCGCGAGATGGCGGAGTTTGTGGACGACAACACGATCGTGGTCGGCGACGGCGGCGACATCGTGAACCTGGCCGCGCGCGTGCTGCCCATCAACCAGCCCGGCCAGTGGTACGACCCCGGCCCGATGGGCACGCTGGGCGTGGGCACCGGCTTCTGCATGGCGATCAACAGCGTCTACCCGGATAAGCGCATCCTCATGGTAAACGGAGACGGCGCCTTCGGCCTCAACGGCTTCGAGTTCGATACGTTCGTGCGCTTCGGCATGCCGGTGGTATCGGTAGTGGGGAACGACCGCCAGTGGGGACAGATCACGGTGGGCCAGCGGGCGATGTACGGCAAGGAGCGGGTGATCGCCAGCATGCTCGGTGACAGCGCCCGCTACGACCAGGTGGTGGAGGGGCTGGGCGGCCACGGCGAGTTCGTCACAAGGCCGGACGAGATCAGACCCGCTATCGAGCGCGCGTTCGCCTCCGGCAAGCCGGCCTGCGTGAACGTGATCATGGACCAGGAGCCGCCGGGGATCATGGGAGGCTACGAGTTCATGTAGGGCGCCCTACCGAAGCCAGCGCCTCCTGGCGTACCAGCCGCCCGCCCCGCCAGAGGCAGGCGCGCGCGAGGGCGATGACGCCCGCAGCCACGACAGCCGCTGCCGGTGCGGCGCTGGACAGGGGGGCGCGATAGGGGGAGGGATGCCTAGCTGTTTGATCCGCCGGTAAGGGAAGCGCGTCCCTCTCGGGACAGCCAGGCACGGGCAGCCTCACGATCCACCCGAAGGGCGAGACGTGCTAGGCGGCCGGCGAAAGCGGCCCGCAAGCCCTGCGGGGCGCTCCCGGCCTCGCCGGCGAGGAGCTTTGCCCGCGCCTCTCGATCCTTCTCAGCTAGAACGGCGCGGATTGAGACTTCGTGTGCATTGAGATCGAACGACATGGATGACTGTCTCTCCAATCAATAGAGACGGCAGCGAGCAAAGCCCCGTTACACTCCAGGCCGGTATCGATATCATCCGAAGGAACGGCAGGGTCTCGGGCGGCCCATGCGCTATACTATCCCTGCTATGAAGGAGCGCGACAGACGGCCCGGCGAGGGAGATGTCCATGGCCCCACCCGCGGCGACTTTTCGGCTGAGCAGTTCACGGACTGGGATAATCCGGAGGACGAGCTGGAGGACACCCCCGAGGGCTACTACGATGAGGAGCCGGACGAGGAGTTTGAGCTCACGCCGGACGACCCCGACTACGATTTGTCGGAGGCGGCGGGCTACTCAGGGCGGGAGAACCGCGGCGGGCGGACCCTCATCCCGACATGGCTCTTCGTGGCCGTAACGCTGCTGCTGATCCTGGCGTTGCTGCTGCCGGCGCTAATACGCTTCAGCTGACGCGCGTGACCCTAGCCCGCGGCCGCAACCTCCTCCAGCTCCACCTCCACATACGGTTTGCCGTAACGGTCGCGCTTAATCTCGGCGGCGGTGACGCGGCCGCGCAGGAGGCTATCGCCCTCCCAGTAGCTCATCTCCGTCCCCGGCAGCCGCCCCACCATCCCCTTCAGCCCCTTCTCGTCGAACGGGAACCTCAGGTCTTGCGTTGGCACTACGCTACCCCCGTCCGTCCACTTCGACGGTGGCGGCCACGATCTCCTCGCCGTCCACGTCCCGCATCGCCTCCGCAAAGAGCGATGACATCTTGGCGTGGAACGCCTCGGCGCTGGCGTAGTCGTTGTGCTCCGTCGTCGCCTGCACCGCGACCAGATTTACCTTCAATCTTTGCCTCCTCGGTTCAGGTGAACCGACCACATGATACTTCATCCTCTGAGATGGCAAAAGTCAGGGATTGACATCTTATTCGATCCGGCATAAAATGCTGCGAGCGGGCGACGACTAGTAGAAGGAGGCCACATCATGTCCATCTACGTAGGTACTCAGATTATGCCGACGCCTGGCAGTCTCCCGGCCCTCTTGGCCGCCGGAGACGCCGTCAACAAGGCCATCGAGGGCCTCGGCGGGAAGGTGATTGGCAACTGGCAGATCACACTCGGCGAAGCACAGGGATCGCTGGCGATCCTCGTGTCCTACCCGGACCTGGCTGCGTATCAGGCGGCGACCCAGAAGGCTCAGACGGACCCCACCTGGCAGAAGATGCTTGCCGATTTTGGTCCGATGCTTGCGGGGCTCAACAGCGCTGTCTACACCCCAACTCCGAACTCGCCGATGCAGTAGGCGGGCTCCTGCCCCTACCGTCACACCAGGCTGCGAGTCTTCGGTCCGAGTGCTCGAACCACTGACGCCTGCGTGCGAGGCTATCGCTTACGCTAGACCCGGCTAGCCGCATCCTGTATTATCCGCATGGCCCATGACCGAGCGCTCGCAGCCCCTGTCCGGACAGGTCGCCGTCGTCACCGGCGCCAGCCGTGGCATCGGCCGAGCGATCGCCGTTGAGTTCGCGCGGGCCGGGGCGGACGTTGTCGTCAGCGCCCGCAGCAGCGAGAAGGCGCCGTCCAAGCTGCCCGGCACGATCGAGGATACGGCGCGCGAGGTGGAGGCGGCCGGCCGGCGAGCCATCGCCGTCCCCACGGACGTGACGGACGAGGCGCAGGTGCAGGCGATGGCGCAGCGCACGCTGGACGAGCTCGGACGCATAGACATTCTGGTGAACAACGCCGGCATCAGCTTCCCAGCCCCGTTCAGCAAGACGCCGCTGAAGCGCTGGGACCTGGTGATGAACGTGAACCTGCGGGGCCCGGTGATGTGCACGCAGGCGTTCCTGCCGCGAATGCTGGAGCAGGGGAGCGGCCGGATAATCAACATCTCGTCCTACCTGGCGGAGGTGCTGATGCCGGGGATGATGTCCTACTCCGTGTCCAAGATAGCGCTGGAGAAGCTGACGCAGGCGCTGGCGGCCGAGCTGCAGCCGAAGAACATCGCCGTGAACGCCCTGCGCATCGAGTTGAACATCGCCACCGAGGGCTGGCAGTTTCGCAACCCGAATATCGACTATTCCGATTGGGAGAAGCCGGAAGCGGCGTCGGAGACTACGCTATGGCTGGCGACCCGCGGCCCATCCTACACCGGCCGCGTGGTGACGATCGCGGAAATCCGCGAGCAGATGGCGGCCAGCTGAGCGTCCCAGCGAGCGCTATGCCCTATGACTCCGGGATCTCGAAATCCCCGAGGTCCGGGATCTCCAAGATGTCGTAGGGGAGCTCGAAGTCCGCATCCGTCACATCCGTAGACACGGACGTCGCTTCGAAGGTTAAGCCATCACCGTTCGTCTCGCTGCGCAGGAGCAGTAGAAGCCCCTCATCGGAGAAACATACCTCGCCTTCGCCCAGCCCGGATATGTCGCTTCTGACCGTGAAGCAGGTAGCGTCCACGCCGGCGATACTGCGCTCCGAGGTGTCGAGCAGATCCACGCCCCCGGCCTCCTCCGCCAGTTCCCGTGGAACGTCGAAAAGGGGAGCGAGATGCGCCGTCTGGGCTTCCGTCTCCGCGATGTTAGACGTCAGACAGGCCCCTTCGCCGCCGCTGGAGGCGCACAGGTAGGACTCGCCCCCGGCGCTGATGATTATCGTGCGGAACTCTACTCCCCCCTCTGTGCGCACGAACTCGAAACGAGAATCTGGCGGCCGCTGCACGAGCACCCGCTCGCCTTCGATAACCTGGCCGCCCGCCTCGGTGGTAAACCGGTACGTCACCTTAGCAATAACTTCACCCGAGGCCCGTGAGGCCAGGGCCTCCAGGTCTTGCAACCCTGTGCTATCACCGCCATCGTCGCCGTCTTCGTCCCCACCTCCATCCCCACAGGCCATCGCTGCCAGCAGAGCCAGCAGCCCAACCGCCAATAAGACAGCGAAGAACTTCAGCACCTCGAATCGACCGCCCATCAACATAGCGACCTCCTCCTATCCGGCCCGCGTGGTGACGATCGCGGAAGTCCGCGAGCAGATGGCGGCCGGCTGAGCGTCCCAGCGAACGCTATGCCCTATGACTCCGGGATCTCGAAATCCCCGAGGTCCGGGATCTCCAAGATGTCGTAGGGGAGCTCGAAGTCCGCATCCGTCACATCCGTAGACACGGACGTCGCTTCGAAGGTTAAGCCATCACCGTTCGTCTCGCTGCGCAGGAGCAGTAGAAGCCCCTCATCGGAGAAACATACCTCGCCTTCGCCCAGCCCGGATATGTCGCTTCTGACCGTGAAGCAGGTAGCGTCCACGCCGGCGATACTGCGCTCCGAGGTGTCGAGCAGATCCACGCCCCCGGCCTCCTCCGTCAGTTCTCGTGGAACATCGAAAAGGGGAGCTAGAGGCGCCGTCTGGGCTTCCGTCTCCCCGATGTCAGCCGTCAGACAGGTCCCTCCGCCCTCGCTGGAGGCGCACAGGTAGGACTCGCCCCCGGCGTTGATGATTATCGTGCGGATCTCTACTCCCCCCACTGTGCTCGCGAACTCGAAACGAGAATCTGGCGGCCGCTGCACCAGCACCCACTCGCCTTCGACAGCCTCGCCGCCCGCCTCGGTGGTAAACCGGTACGTCACCTTAGCGATGACTTCACCCGAGGCCTGTGAAGCCAGGGCTCCCAGGTCTTGCAACCCTGTGCTATCTTCGCCATCGTCGCCGTCTTCGTCACCGTCGCCAACTGCCGGGGTCTCGCCGGCCTGCGGCGTCTCATCCCCATTTCCGCCGCCATTGCAGGCTACGGCAGCGAAAGCCAGCAGCCCAACCGCCAACAAAACAGCGAAGAACTTCAGCACCGCGAATCGACCGCCGATCAACATAGCAACCTTCTCCTATTCGGCCCGCGCATATCACTCTTGTAAAACGCAGGCCCAAAGATAAAGAATAAACGTTGTACTGGCTTGCGCCAACCGCTAGACCGCTTCGACCCGGCGGAGGAACTCCTCCACTGTCCGGTTGAACAGGGCCGGATCGTCCAGGTGGGGAACGTGCGCGGCGCCGGGCACCACCAGCAGTTCCGAGCCCTGTATCCCCCGCTGCAGCCGTTCGCCCACAGGAGGCGGCCAGTACGGGTCGAACTCACCCTGCACGATGAGCGCCGGCACCTTGATGCGATGCAGCTCCCCCGCGCGGGCGGGAAACGGCACCAAGTCAGGCCCCGAGCCGGTGATGCCGTCAGGCGAGCCGCTCTCAAGGACCAGGGCCCGCACCAGATGGGGACACTCCAGCGCCAGCTCCAGAGAGAGCAAGGCGCCGTACGAGCAGCCGCCGACGTATGCGCTCTCGATCCCCAGATGATCGAGCAGGCCCCGAAGGTCGTCGCGCCACGTCTGCCAGGTGTGGCCGTCCCCAGGATCGCTGGAGCGGCCGCAGCCACGACGGTCCCACACGACCACCCGCCACCGTTTCGCCAGGGGCCCGACGTTGGGCAGCCAGTGGCTAGTATCCGTCCAGCCGCCGTGGGAGAGAACCAGGGGGATGCCCTCGCCTTGAACCTCGTAGTAGATGTGCGCCCCGTTTACCTCTGCCTGTGGCATCACACAGCTTCCTCCTGTGGTCGTGGCACGACCGGCCGCCTGAGCGTCTCGCGGGCGAAGATGGCGAACAGCACAGCGACGCTCACGAGCACCATCGCGTTGAAGGTGAGCGCCGGTCCGAACCCGGTGAGGTCGGCGAGCCCGCCCAGCGCCACCGGCCCGATGACGAACCCCGCATCGCCGAAGGTTCGGTACAGGCCCATCGTAACCCCTCGCATACCCGGCGGCGCGATGTCAGCAGCGTAGGCGGCTGGCGCCGGCCCCAGTATACCGGTGCCAATGCCGTGGATCACGGCCGCCATGATGAACACCCACACTTGCCCCGAAAGCGCGAACAGCACCAGGGCCACCCCCGTCACCAGCGCGCTAGGAACGATCAGGGCCTTGCGTCCCAGCTTGTCGATCATGGTTCCCCCAGGCACGAGGACGATCAGCTGCAGCACCGTCATCATCGCGAATATCAACCCCAGGAGGCCCGGGCTCATGTCCAACCGGTTCGCCCCCAACAGGGGCAGCAGGGTAAGGCGCCCGCCGGTGCGGGTGAGAAAGATGCTCATGGTGAGCATGGACACCAGCAAGAAGTCTGGCCGCGCTAAGAGCGATAGCACGCTCTGGCCCACCGTCTGACGGGGCGGCGTCTCATCCCGGGACTCTTCTGCGGCCGCCCTCGCCTGCTCCCGGCTCAGGTGCACCGTCTCCGGCATGCGGAAGAAGGACCAGAGCGTTGCCAGGCCGGCGAGCGCCGCCACGAGGAAAAAGGGCGCCGCCAGCCCGAAGCCTTGGGCGACGAAGCCGCCCACAGCCGGGCCGAGCGACACCCCGGCCAGCAGGCTCCCCTGGAAGATGCTCATGAGGCGGCCGCGGTTCTCATCGGTGGTGATGTCGATGAGGAGGATCATCGCTCCCGTCATGTATATCGCCGAGCCGGCGCCGGCGACGAACCGGGAGGCGATGAGCCAGCCGAAGGTCGGCGCCAGGCCGCCCGCCAGCGACCCCAGCGCCGTCACCGCCGGGCCGCCAACGAGGAGGAGCCGCCGGCCATAGCGCTCTGAGAGGAATCCGGCCGGAAGGTTCATGAGCAGCCTGGCTGCCCCGAACACCGTAATGGTCAGGCCGATCATGGCTGTGCCCACGCCGAACGATTGGGCGTACAGCGGCAACACGGGGCTGATGATGCCGAACCCCATCATCACCACCATGGTGGTGATGCAGACGACCAACAGAATCTGATTCTCGATCAGCGGGCGAACGACCCGCGCTTCCAGGTAAGCCAGCATGCGTACTCAGCCCGGCCGCACATCGGGGGACGCAGCAAGTCCACCGTTCGGGTGGGGCTGAGCCCAGTCTACGACTCGTGGGGGTCGAAAGGGAAACGGCGGCAGGCTCAGCGGGTAAGCGTCAGGTCTGCCTATTTCGGCCACATCTCCCGGAAGACGTACCACTGCTCAGGATAGCGCCGCACCGCCTGCTCGAACTCCCTCACGATGCGATGCGTGATCTGCTGAGCGTCCTCCTCGGGGTCGAGATCGCGATTGGAGAGGATGGGCGCGCTCACGTGAGCAACGTAGCGACCGCCGGGCTTGCGGGCCGCCCATCCGAAGACGATGGGGGCGCCGCTGAGCCGCGCCAGGCGGGCGGGGCCCATTGGGAACATCGTCTCGTGACCGAAGAAGCGGACCTTCAGACCGTCGCCGTTGCTGATGCCCAAGTCCACGACCAGGGCCACCATCTCGCCCCGGCGCAGACGGCGTACCAGCGCCATCCCCGAGCCCACGGCGGGCAGCAGCTCCACCCCCATCTCGGCGCGGCAAGCGATCAGCCAGTCCATGAGCATTTTCGGCAGCCGCTCCGCCACTGAGGTGATCTTGAACCCCTTGAGGAGGACCAGTGTGCTGGCCACCTCGATGCTGCCCATATGGGCGCCGGTGAAGATGATCCCCCTGCCGTAGGCGATGGCCTCGTCGAAGTGCTCATCGCCCTCGATCTCGATGCGCTCGCGCATGGAGTCCAGGCTCCAACCCTGCACGCTCAAAAGCTCCACGATGTAGCGGCCGAAGTGACGGAAGGTGCGATGCGCCATGTGCTCCACAAGCGGGTCGTCCACGGGGCGGCCAAGTATGCGGGCGTGGTTGCGCCGGGCCGTCGCCCGCTTACTGCCCCAGAGAGCGTAGAAGATATCCGAGATGGGAACGGAGAGCCAGTAGCCGAAGGAGAGGGGGACAAGCTGGGCCAGCCCGCGGTTGAGCGTGTAGACCCAGGGACGTATCCGTTTGCCGTCCGCTCCGGCGTCAGCCATCGCTGGCTGGGACCCGACCGGACAGGTAGAACTCCTCCATCTGGCGCGCCCTATCGGCCGGCAGGCGCATGAACAGCGCCTTAGCCTCGGCGACGAGGGGCCCGGCGGCGACCCAAAGGCGGCCTTCGGCCTCCAGCCAGCGGCCGCGGTCACGTACCACCTCCGCACTCACCTCTAACGGCTCACCGAGGGGAAGGGGCCGGCGATACCTCACCTCCAGGCGCGCGGTCATCGCCCAGGCGCCGGCGGCGTACATCGCCCAGCCCATCGCCTCATCGATAGCGGCGGCGGCGATACCTCCGTGGGCCATGCCGGGGAAGCCCTGATGGGCCTGCCGCGCCTCGAACTCGCCCCTGACACTCTTGCCTTCGATCTGGAACTGGATGCCCAGACCCTCGGGGTTGGCGTCGCCGCAGCCGAAGCACCAGCGGCGGGGGCTATCCGGCGCTTCCTGCACCGCCGTCGATACCTCTGAACGCGATCACGCCGTTCTGACCCCCGAAGCCGAACCCGTTGGCCAGCGCCGTGCGCACCGGCATCCGCCGCGCCTTCTGGGGCACGTAATCGAGGTCGCATTCGGGGTCAGGAGTCTCCAGGTTGACGGTCGGCGGCACGACCCCCTCATGTATGGCGAGCACAGCCGTTATCGCCGACACGGCACCGGCGGCGCCGAGCTGATGCCCGACCATGGACTTGGGCGCGGTAATGGCGACCCGGTAGGCGTGCTCAGCCAACGCCTTCTTGATCGCCGCCGTCTCCGCGGCATCGTTGAGGGACGTGCCGGTGCCGTGGGCGACGATAAGGTCCACTTCATCGGGCTCGATGCCGGAGCGCCTGAGGGCACGCGTGATCGCCAGCGCCGCGCCGTAGCCGCTGGGCTCCGGCGCGGTCACGTGATAGGCGTCGCTGGTGACTGCGCCCCCGGCCAGCTCGGCGTAGATGCGGGCGCCCCGACGCTGCGCGTGCTCGAGGCTCTCCACGACTGTGGCCGCGGCACCCTCTCCGTAAACGAAACCGTCGCGGTCGAGGTCGAAGGGGCGACAGGCCTTTTCCGGCTCATCGT
>CAZYOV010000080.1:0-10606 GCA_964649215.1 uncultured Dehalococcoidia bacterium | reverse complement strand
CCTGCCTACCGGCAGGCAGGCTTTCGGGTGCGCTCTCACGTCACTGCCACTCCAGGGCCTTCTTGCGCCATGCGTAGGCCAGGCCGATCGTCAGGATGACTATGAACGTGGCCACTGCGATGAAGCCGGTGACCGCGGCCTTGTCGAGCGAGACGGCCCAGGGGTAGAGAAAGACGGCCTCCACGTCGAAGATCACGAACAGCAGGGCGTAATAGTAGTAGCGGAAGTTAAACTGGACCCAGGCCGTGCCCTCCGTCTCCACACCGCACTCGAAGATGTCCTCCTTGATCGGATCGGGCGCTTGGGGGCGTATCTTGAGCAGGCCGAGCATCCAGGAGGAGGCGATCCCTCCCAGGGGGAAGATGAGCGCCAGGAGGAGGAGAAAACCTACGTGGCCCCAATCGGAAAGCATATGGACCGAACTTTGTGAATTTTTTCGCTACCGGCTTCGCGCCAGTATAGCACACTTCATTTCTTGGTGGAATGCAGCACTGTTCGGGGGTCTAGGCACCCTTCCCTTTAGGCTATGCCAGCAACCGCCTATTCGGAATGCTGCCGGCCTTCGCCCCCGATCCTTGACACTCGCCAGAACCAGCCGCTACCATCGGTGACGATTCCGAACTTCACGTTAAGGTTAGGGAACGTATGCCCAAACAGCAGTACGCCAAGCCCATTCCCGCTCCCAGCCCGGAGACCCAACGCTACTGGGATGGCTGCAAGAGCCACGAGCTCTGGCTCCCCTTCTGCCGCTCCTGCCAGAGCTTCTATTTCTACCCGCGCCGGTTCTGCCCCCAGTGCTTCGGTTGGGACATCGAGTGGCGCCAGGTCAGCGGCCGCGGCAAGCTCTACTCCTACGCCATTCAGCACCGCGCCTTCCACCCCGGCTGGGCGCAGGAGACCCCCTACGTCACCGCTATCGTGGAGCTGGACGAAGGCCCTCGTATGTACACCAACCTCGTCGACGTTGAGGCCGACCCAAAGAGCCTCCGCTGCGACATGCCGGTTGAGGTCGTCTTCGAGGATATCAGCGAAGAGATCAGCCTCCCCAGGTTTCGGCCTGTCCTGCCTGCCCGGCCGGGGAGCAGCGCCGAAGGGCCCCCCTAGCCATGGTCACCTCACCCGCCTCCCAGCGAGTCGCCGACGCCGCCCGCGCCCTCGGCCTCGAGATCGAGGTGCGTGAGTTCCCCGAAGGCACCCGCACGGCGGAGGACGCCGCCGCCGCCATCGGCGTGGACGTGGGACAGATCGTCAAATCGCTCGTGTTCTTCGCCGATGGCCGGCCCGTGCTCTGCCTGGTCTCCGGCCTCAACCGCCTGGACACGCAGCGGCTGGCCGTTGTCGCTGGCGCTTCTCAGGTGCGCCGCGCCCGCGCCGACGAGGTCGAGCGTGCCACCGGCTTCGCTATCGGCGGCGTGCCGCCCTTCGCCCATAAGCAGCGGTTGCCCGTCTACTGCGACCGTGATCTGATGACCTACGACCTGGCGTGGGCGGCCGCGGGCACTTCCAGAGTGGTGTTCGCCATCGAGCCGCGGCGTCTCGTCCAGGCCTGTCGCGCCACCGTCGCCGACTTGAAGGAGGAGGAGAAATGACATCTCGTGGCAGCCGGGAGATACCGTCCCTGCTCGAACGGCTTGCTGCCACCCCCGGCCGCGTCGAGGTCCTTGTGCGCGACTCAGATGATATGGCCCTCGACGCCGACGCCGAAGGCGAATGGTCGGCGAGGACCGTCCTCGCCCACCTCCGCGATGACGAGTTCATGGTCATGCGCTCCCGTCTGGTGCGTATGACGGTCGAGGACCATCCCACGCTCGCCCCCTTCGACGAGAAGGCCTGGGCTACCTCGCGCTGGAAGGGCCGCGACGCAGTCGATGAACTTCTGGCCGACTTCCGCCTCCAGCGCGAGGTGACTATGATGAGCCTACGCCGTCTGGAGCGCGACGACTGGCTGCGCACAGGATTGCAGCCGGAGTTCGGTGCTTTCGACGTTCACTGGTGGGTCGAGCACTGGCTTGAGCACGACGAGACCCACGTCGCCCAGATCACAGCGGCGCTAGCGAAGGCGACAGGGTCCTGATGCCATCCAGCAGCATCACCAACGGCGACCGCCGTCGCCTCTCCGGCAAGGTTGCCATCGTCGGCGCCGACGAGTCCGACGAGATCGGCATCGTCCCAGGCAAGTCCAGTCTCGAGCTACACGCCGAGGCCGCCCGCAACGCCCTCGCCGACGCCGGCATCGACATGTCCGACGTTGACGGCCTCTTCACCGCTGGCCCCGGCTGGTCAGCCAGCCTCCAGGTCGCCGAGTACCTCGGCATCCAGCCCAGGTACACCGATAGCACCTCCGTCGGCGGCTCCTCATTCGTCATCCACGTCGAGCACGCCGCCGCCGCCATCGAGGCCGGCCTCATCAACGTCGCCCTTATCACCCACGGCCAGAGCGGCCACTCAGACCGCCGCCGCTCCGGCACCGGCAGGCCCGGCCTCGACCCCTGGTTCCCCGCCCCCCAGTTCGAGTCGCCCTATCACGTCGGTGGCCCAGCCTCGGTCTACGCTATGGCCTGCATGCGCCACATGCACCAGTACGGCACCACCCACGAACAGCTCGCAGAGATCGCCGTCGCCACCCGCAAGTGGGCGATGCTCAACCCGAAGGCGATGATGCGCGACCCCCTCACCATCGACGACGTCCTCTCCTCTCGCTGGATCACCTACCCCTTCCACCTCCTCGATTGCTGCCTCGTCACCGACGCCGGCGGCGCAGTCGTCGTCACCAGCGCTGATCGCGCCAGGGACTGCCCCAAGAAGCCCGTCCTCGTCCTCGGCTCCGGCGAGGCCACCACCCACCAGACCATCGCCTCCATGCCCGACCTCACCACCACCCCCGCCGCCATCTCCGGCCCCCTCGCCTTCGAGATGGCCGGCGTCCGTCACAAAGACATCGACGTGACCGAGGTCTACGACTCGTTCACCTACACCGCGCTCGTCACCCTGGAGGCGCTGGGCTTTTGCGAGAAGGGCGAGGGCGGCGCCTTCGTCTCCGGCCAGCGCACCGCCCCCGGCGGCGACTTCCCCCTCAACACCAACGGTGGCGGCCTCTCCTATACCCATCCGGGGATGTACGGGATGTTTCTTCTGATCGAGGCCGTCCGCCAGCTCCGCGGCGAGAGCGGGGAGCGCCAGGTCCCCGGTGCGAAATTGGCCTGCGTCAACGGCACCGGCGGCACCCTGTCGTCCACCGGCACCCTGATCCTGGGCGTGACGTAGGGGCGACCCTGCCTGCCGGTAGGCAGGTTAGGCAGCTTTGGGCCGTAGGGCCGACGCCGCAACTAGCAGAAATTACGTCGTCGAAGGGGCTTGACAGATTTGTCTATTTGACTATAATACAGGCGTCGCGAGAGGGGGTGCGAGTTGAGGCGAGTTACCCTTCCCTTCGGTTTCAGACGCCAGGCCTACCGAGTGCAGGTAGGGCCAGGCGTTTTGCGTTCTATGGGAGCGCGATTATGAGCTAGCGTGAGGGCGTAAAAAGAGGCCCCGGTGGCGGAAACCACCAGGGCCGGCGGCTAAGGAGTGCGGGTGCAGACCCTAGCCTCTTGCATTCTAGGGGAAACAGTATCGGCATGACAATGGGTAGACGGTTACGAAGCAGTTAGAAAAAGGAGTGTGGCGATGAAATACGGGCGACTTCTCGCGGCTGCGATTGCGGTCATGATATTGCTGCTTTTAGGCGCGATGGATGTGTCCGCACAACCGGGCGACAAGGACGGCGACGGCGTCGACGACGCCTCCGACAACTGCCCCAACACCGCCAACACCAACCAGTCCGACGTCGACGGCGACAGCATAGGCGACCTCTGCGACACCGAGACCGGCTTTACCGGCGTCGGCGACTGCGGCGACGACCTCGACAACGACGGCGACGGCGACACCGACGGCAACGACCCCGGCTGCCTCCTCGACAAGGACGGCGACACCATCGACGACGCCTCCGACAACTGCCCCAACGCCTCTAACCCCACCCAGGCCGACGCCGACGGCGACGGCACCGGCGACGCCTGCGACACCGAGACCGGCGTTACCGGCGTAGGCGACTGCGGCGACGGCTTTGACAACGACGGCGACGGCGACACCGACGGCGCCGACACAGGCTGCGGCCCCGGTCCCGGTCCCACACCGACGCCTCCGCCGCCGGACGTCACCGTCCCCAGCGCCACCGGGCTGACCGGTAACGGCACGCCCGTGCAGATTACGAGCGTGTCGCTGGTGATCCATAAGGACATTACGGCTTGCGTGCCTGCGGCGGCTCCTGTGGTGACCCTGACCCTCTCGGATGGCACTGTATTGACGGCCACCATGACGAACATCCCCGGCACTCTGTGGGAGGCCACCTTCCCCGCGCCGTTCCCGCCCGGCACGGCCACCATGCAGATAAACGTGGACTGCCCGCCTCTGGGCGCCGGCGCTGAGGACCTCATCGAGATCGGGAACATCCTATTCTTCGATCCCGCCGGCACCATCCTCGACGCCTGCACGGGATTGCCTCTCAGTGGAGCTACGGTGACCCTCCTCGTGTCTCCGGGCCTGATCCCGCCGCCCACCACGGACCACATACCGGTTACTAACCCCCAGACCACGGCCGGAGACGGGGCCTACAGCTGGGTAGTTGTACCGGGCAGCTATGTGGTGATGGCCTCGCTGGCGGGCTTCGTCACCAACAGCAGCCCCGTCGTGACCGTGCCGCCGCCGGTGACCGGCCTGGATATCAGCCTGACACCGGTCACAGGATGTGTCGGCGCCGTGGATCACGACATCGCCTTCAAGGTGAAGGGCGGCGGCGGCTTCGTCGGACAAACCACCATAATGGGCGGCCAGGTCAAGAATTACATCCTCAAGGTCACGAACTTCAGCCCCGTACCCGAGCTTCCCGGCGCCGTGCTCGTCGTCGATCCGCTAAGCGGCTGCCCGGCGCCCACCATCCGTATCCCCGTCGAGTACGACCTCACCCCCGCCAACGACAATGACGACACCCAGTTCATAGACATCGACGGCGATACCATCGTGGAGTCCGTGGCTTTCGCCAGGGCCGCCGCCTTCGGTGGTGGGGCAGGGGCACCAATAGCCGCGTTTGACGGGACCACATCTCACAACGGTAACGCTACCTTCCGGGTCCTATACCAGGATTGCGGGCTGGCGAACATAGGCACGCCGTTCGACTACAAGGTCACGGGCGACGTCTGTCACTCGGGTGACGCTGCTCCCAGCGGGTTCTTCCTCCCGCTTGGCGGCCCTTGCCTGGTCACCCAGCCTGCCGATGGCGGCATAGACCCCGACCAGAGCAACGACGCCAAGATCTCCAGGTTCGTCAACGACACCAAGCGCTAAGTGAGGTGAGGTGCCAGAGCTGAAAGGCTTGCGATGGCCTTAGGGCCCGGCCTATCGTCGAGGCCTTCCGCCCACGGGACCATCTGTTAATCCCTGCCTGCCGGCAGGCAGGCGTTCCCTATCCGTTGACAGATTCGTTCAATGCCGCAGCCTGAAGGCTGCGGTAGACTGTATCCCACATGCTCATCGACCTCCACACCCACACTCAGCCCCTCTCCGACGATAGCGATCTCACACCCGACCAGCTCATCGAGGCCACCAGGGCCACCTCGCTCGACGCCGTCTGCCTCACCGAGCATGACTTCGTTTGGGACCCGGAAGAGGTGCGGGAGCTGGCCCGCCGCCACGATTTCACCGTCCTCCACGGCATCGAGGTGAACACCGACGATGGCCACTTCCTCGCCTTCGGCCTGGACCGATACGTCTACGGCATGCACCGAACGGCCGAGCTCGCCGGTCTCGTCGACGAGGCCGGCGGCGCTCTCGTCGCCGCTCACCCCTACCGCCGCCAGCTCCCCTTCGAGCTGCGCGATGAGGGCGACTGGACGGAGCCGCTGGAGCGCGCCGTCGCCAACCCCGCCTACCGATACGTCTGCGCTATCGAAACGCTCAACGGCCGCGGCAGCGAGCGTGAGAACGCCTTCTCGCAGGCGCTGGGCGAGTGCCTTGGGCTGCCCGCAATCGCCGCCAGCGACGCCCATCAGCGCTCAGACGTCGGCCGCTGCGCCACCGCGTTCCAGCGGGACGTCGCGGACGTACCTGACCTCGTGCGCGAGCTGCGCGCGGGCCGCTTTCATCCCGTAGCCCTCGCTACCCGCTCATCCTGAGCCTGTCGAAGGACGAGCGTTCCCTCTGTCCCTCATCAAGACTTGCGCTAGCCGCCCTCAGCAGCCGATAATTCGCCGCGGGTATGGAACTCCTGAAGCGCTTTCCCCTGCCTCGCCGTCTGGCCGCCCGCCTCTGGTTGCTGACGGTGCCCTCCGCCCTGCTCTCGTTCGAGCGCCGCCAGCGCCTGCCCAAGCTGCCCATCGGTCGCGCGCGACTCTTCGGCCTGCTCTTGCTCGCAGCCGGCGTAGCGCTAGCCCTTCGCGGCCGGCGGGCCGGCCCCCCGTCCTCGGAGCGGACGGGCGTTCCCGCCCGCTTTCTGGAGCGGCCCGCCGTCGCCGGCGGCCTGCTTGCCCTTACCGGCGTCGGTCTGCTGACGCGGTCGCTCGTCCTTATCGCCTACGCCTTCGGCCTCGCCTTCGCCTTCTCCCGCGATGCGGTGGAGTTGGAGGAGCCGCAGCTGCCCGGTCGCGGCGACGCCAGCGGTTCCTGGGAGTACGACGAGACGGACGTTTGACACCCTTCCGGAGCTGATGTATGCTCCCTGACGCAAACGTTAAGGTTGACCGCCCAGCCAAGGAGGCGCCCCATGGCCCAGCCTAAAGCTTGTCCTGAGCCTGCCGAAGGAACCTCTGTCATCACCGATAAGATGCGCGCCGAGATCGGCGTGGAGTCTGAGCCCGTTACCTTCGAGGTCGACAAGACCGCCTGTCGCATGTTCGCCCGCGCCGTCGGCTACACCGACCCCATCTACTTCGACGAAGAGTACGCCAAGAGCAAGGGATATCGCAGCATCCCCGCCCCCGTCGGCTTCCTCGGCCACCCTATCTACGACCCCAACAGACCCCAGCGCCTTGGAGGCTACGTCCGCACCGATACGCCGTTCAAGCGCATCCTCAACGGCGGCACCGATATCGAGTACTTCGACACCGTCTGCGCCGGCGACGTGCTCACCGCCACTAGCAAGCTCGCCGACCTCAGCGAGCGCGAGGGCCGGCTCGGCCCCATGCTCGTCACCGTGACCGAGTCCACTTACCGCAACCAGGACGGCAAGCTGGTCGCCAGGGCGCGCGGCACGGGCATCCAGTACTAGGAGGATCCATGATGGCGCAACTCTACTTCGAAGACATCAGCGAAGGCCAGGAGGTGACGACCCTCACCCAGCACTGCGACTCCCAGCGGTTGGTCTACTGGGCCGCCGGCTCCGGCGACTTCTACCAGATTCACTACGACAAGGACTTCGCACAGCGCACCGGCCTGCCCGATCGCATCGTCCATGGCGCCCTCAAGCACGCCCTCCTCGGTCGCATGCTCCACGAGTGGGCCGGCGCCGAGGGTAGTGTGAAGCGGGTCGCCTGCCAGTATCGCGGCATGGACGCGGTGGACAAGGACGTAATCTGCAAGGGCGCCATCACCGGCAAGCGCAGCGAGAACGGTGAGAACCTGGTCGACGTGGAGATATGGACGGAGACATCGGAGGGCCAGAAGACCACCCCCGGCACGGCCACAGTCGCCCTCCCCTCTCGGAGCTGAGCCATGACACTGCTCGAGGGTAAGGTCGCGATCGTCACCGGCGCCGGCCGTGGTATCGGCAAGGCGCTCGCCCTCCAGATGGCGGAAGAGGGCGCCAGCGTCGTCGTCAACGACGCCGGCGTCGGGCCCGACGGCGTAGGACACGATAACGGCCCCGCGGAGCAGGTCGTCGCCGAGATCAAGGACAAGGGCTTGGCCGCCGTCGCCAACTACGACTCCGTCGCCACGATGGACGGCGGCGACAGCATCATCAAGACCGCCCTCGACAGCTTCGGCCGGCTGGACATCCTCGTCAACAACGCCGGTATCCTCCGCGATCGAATGATCTTCAACATGAGCGAACAAGAGTGGGATGATGTCATCGCCGTCCACCTGAAGGGCCACTTCGCCTGCATCAAGCCCGCGGCCGTGCTGATGCGCCAGCAGCGCTACGGCCGGATCATAAACTTCTCGTCGGAGTCCGGCCTCTGGGGCAACGCGGGGCAGGCCAACTACGGCGCCGCCAAGTCCGGCATCGCCGGCCTCACCCGCGTCGTCGCCCGCGACATGGGGCGCTACGGCGTCACCTGCAACGCCATCGCCCCCCGCGCCATGACTCGCCTCACCGCAACCATCCCCCAGCAGCGACCGGGCGCTGCCCCAGCCGACGCTCCTCGACCGGAGCAGCTGCAGCTGCTAGCGCCGGAGTTCGTCGCCCCGATGGTCAGCTACCTCGCCAGCGACCACGCCTGGAACGTAAACGGCCAGATATTCCTCGTCTACGCCGGCACCGTCGCCCTCCTCAAGCACCCGCTGCCGTCCCGGGTCATCTTCAAGAAGGGCATGTGGACCCTGGACGAGCTGTCCAAGACGGTGCCGCAGATGCTGGAGGGCACCCGCAACCCGGCGCCACCCCCGGACGACCTGGAGATATCGGGCCGCGCCAAGCGGGAGCCGCAGCCCCAGGCTGCCGGCTGAACAACGACGCAGTAGCTGCAGGCCCGCCCGCCTGCGGAGGGGCTTCAGCCCTGCCCGACGGAGACGCAATCATGGTAGACAAGCTCAAGGGACGAAACGCTGTGGTCACCGGTGCCGGCCGGGGCATCGGCCGCGCCGTCGCCATCCTCCTCGCCCAGGAGGGCGCCAGCGTCGTAGTCAACGACCCCGGCGTCGGCGTCGACGGCACCGGCCACGACGCCGGGCCCGCCGACCAGGTGGTCGACGAGATCAAAGCCGCCGGCGGCAGCGCCGTCGCCAACTACGACTCCGTCGCCGAACTCACCGGCGGCGAGAGCATGGTCAAGCAGTGTGCGGACGCCTTCGGCCGCATCGATATCCTGATCAACGTCGCCGGCATCCTCCGCGACCGCATGGTCTTCAACATGAGCGAGGAGGAGTGGGACGTCGTCATCGCCGTCCATCTGAAGGGGCACTACAACACCATCAAGCCCGCCTCCATGCTGATGCGGCAGCAGCGGTTTGGGCGCATCGTCAACTTCTCCTCCATCTCCGGCCTGCGCGGCAACTCCGGCCAGGCCAACTACGGCGCCGCCAAGGCGGCCATCGCCGGCCTCACCCGCGTCGTCGCCCGCGATCTCGGACGTTACGGTGTCACCTGCAACGCCATCGCTCCCGGCGCTCAGACCAGAATGGTCGCCGCCGTACCCGAATCCGCCCGCGAGCTGCGGGCCCAGCGTGGCATGACCGGTGGGCCGCCGCCAAGCCTGGTGGAGAGGACGCCGGAGCACGTCGCCCCCATGACCGTCTACCTCTGCACCGACGAGGCCTGGAACATCAATGGCAAGATCTTCCACGTGGGCGGCGGCAACGTCGCGCTCGCCTCAGAGGAGACGGTCGAGCGTCAGATCACCAAGGACGGCAAGTGGGAGCTGGCGGAGCTGGTCTCCCTGGTGCCCACCCAACTTCTATCCGGCGTGGAGAATCCTGCGCCGCCCCCGCCGGACCTCGATCTCCCCGGCCGGCCCGCCTCGCCGGCCTAACCGCAGTCTCGAAACTCTCGCGGCAAAAACATGCCCCCGCCTTCAGGCGGGGGTGGAGGACTCCTTGTCCTCTAGGCCGGCACCCCTCGCTCGGCCTCCGCCACCGTCGATTCGCGGCGGATATCCATGACCAGGAACATGTTGCCGTTGCGCCAGGAGGAGCCGCACTCCGCGAACCCTGCCTTTTGGAAAGAGCGGTGAGCGCGCTCGTTCCAGTCCAGCGTATGCAGGTACAGGCGCCGCAGCTCGGTGGTGCGGAAAAGATAAGCCACCAGCGCCGCCACTGCATCGCTGCCGTACCCTTGGGCCCAGCAGTCCCGCCTACCGATGCTGATACCGAGCTCGGCCTCGTGACGGCCGGCGTCGTGGTTGTAATACATGATGTTGCCTATGTGCCGGCCGTTCTCGTCCTCCACTGCAAATGAGCGTCCCGCCGTATCCGTGAACCGCATATCGAACGACCAGTTGCGCCGGTAGTCCGGGAAGGAGATCCGTGTTGGGTTGGAGGCGTCGAAGCGCGCCAGCTCCTCGTCGCTGCGCCAGGCGTACTCGTCGGCGGCGTCGGCCAGCCGCTTACGCCGGACTACCGTCTTGCGGCTGCGGACGATGACGTCGTCGCGCGGAAATCCGCTCACGATGCTCCCTTCAACTTGGACATCGCCTGTCGCACCATATTCTTATCGTTGTCAAACGTCAACCTTCTTATCGCCTCGTCCACGCGCAGCCACTCAACCCGGTCGTGCTCCGCGTCGTGGTCCGCGGTGCGGCCGCCCGTGGAGCGCATCAGGTAGTGGTGCACCCACTTGTGATACCGGACGCCGTCAGCGGAGAACCAGTACTCGACGACGCCGATCTTCTTCACTATCTCCACCTTGAGGCCGGTCTCCTCG
>CAZYOV010000079.1:0-10681 GCA_964649215.1 uncultured Dehalococcoidia bacterium | reverse complement strand
CCATTAGATCTCAACCGCCGGAAGCACGAAGCCTAACATTAGCTGCGGCCGCCGCTCTGCCCGCCGCCGCTATCGCCGCCTGCACCCCGCATGAACTGGCCGATGATGTCGATCGGCACCGGGAAGATAATCGTGCTCTGACGCTCCGTCGAGATCTCGGTGAGGGTCTGGAGGTAGCGCAGCTGGAGCGTGGCGGGTGTGGCGGCCATAATCTTGCCGGCCTCGGCCAGCTTCTCGGCCGCCTGGAATTCGCCCTCGGCGTGGATGATCTTGGCGCGGCGCTCCCGCTCGGCCTCGGCCTGCTTGGCCATGGCGCGGACCATCTCCGCGGGCAACGCGATGTCGCGCACCTCGACGATCGTCACCTTGACGCCCCAGGGCTCGGTGGCCTCGTCGATGATCTTCTGCAACTGCTGGTTGATCTGATCTCGCTTGATCAGCAGTTCGTCCAGTTCGGACTGGCCGAGGACACTGCGCAGGGTGGTCTGCGCCACAAGGGACGTGGCGCGGACGTAGTCCATTACCTTGACTACGGCATCGTTCGGGTCTGTGACGCGGAAATAGACCACGGCGTCTACTCCCACGCTTACGTTGTCCCTGGTAATCACAGCCTGGCGCGGCACGTCCATGGTGACGATACGCAGGTCCACAGTCACCATCCGCTCCACGATGGGGATGATGAGGAACAGCCCGGGCCCGCGGGCGCCGACGAGCCGTCCCAGGCGAAAGATGACGCCCCGTTCGTACTCGGGGACGATCTTTACCGCCAGGGGGAAGAGGGGGATCACGAGAAGGTATCCGAACGCCGTAAGGACCTTCGACAAAAAGCTATTGCTCGGCGGCGCGACGGATGGTTCTTGCTGAGTAGACATAGGCGTTATTCTCCTTCCGGCCTGGTCTTGGCGAACTGGATGCGCGGCTCCATGGCGGGGATATTGTACGCCTCTGGACTATCCCTGTCTCGGTGTCACTGTCAGCAGGCGGTGGCTGGTACGCCAGCAGGCACCGCCCTCATCAACCAGCACGCAGAGCGTGTAGGGGCAGACATGGACGCAGGACGCAGAGACGAACGTGGTAACTGGATTGAGGGAGAAGTCGTACCTGACGAGGACTAGGGCCTGTGGAGCGTGAAGTGGCTGGAGTTGGGTGGGTTCAAGCGAATTGAGCCCTCAACAGCGCCGATTGGCGAGCCACGGCACCATCAGCCTCACCATGAGAAGTCCGCATCGGGACGCAAATCGCGCCAATCTAGTGTACAGAGAACGTCAGGTGTCTTCCTGCTGTTGTGTCCTCTACGTCGATCGTCGTGTCGAACGCGAGCCTTGCGACGTCCGGAGAGACGCAGAGCACCCTGAGACCACCGCTGAGTAAGATATTGTCTTCTTCGTTTGGGACGTCGAAGCCGATCTCGAAGCCACCGCGGTGCTCGACTAGGCGGAAAGTCTTTTCGCTCGTCGGTTCGGCGGTGGCGAGAGCTGCCCGGATAAAGGCGAGCGCTCCCTCAGTTACTTCCAGAGTCACTCTTCTCCCACATTCGTCATGATGAGACGCACAACGACCAACGAGGGGTATCGGCCTGATTACTTGAACCAGTGTACGCCCGCCCGAACTCTCAGAAAAGGCCGCACGACGGAGCCGCGCCGCGGGGCAGGCGCTCACAGCCGTTGGGGCCATTCACGGTTCGAGTACCGCGAGCGGATTGACCTACGGGTGCTTGTCAGTTGAGCCTCGCCGTTTTCGGTCGGCGGCTACCTCCGCCTCCCAATACTTGCGGGCGGCATCTTGCTCCGCCTTCGTTTGCGCCACCCCCGAGGGCACGCGCGGGGGCGCTGGGTTACTCTGGCGGAGGAACAGGCGCTTGAGGAATCTCATCTGGACACTTCGATCTCTCTCCCATTCTAGCTTGGAGACGCCCAAATAGCCACCGCCCGTTGTGTATCCCCTTCCCTCCACGCCGCCGCGAGTGTGCGCCTGGGCGGGGCGGGTGTCAACGGGGGGCTGACCCGGCGACGATGTGCTAAAATGCCGTAAAGCGCGCCTCCAGAGCCTGACACGAGGCCGTGGAACCCTTTACCGACTGTCAATTGTGATTATCGGCACAAAGCGTCGCATTAGTCTGTCAGGCATTCTACCGAGCCTCTGTAGCAAGGGTGTCACTGCGCGGCACTCGACGGTACGGCAGGGGGTACTCCCAGATACGAAATGGGCCTCGCCGAGACGCCCCGGGACGGGGGGTGGCGGTTTTCAAGACCGCCCCGTTCAACCACTCCGGCACCCCTCCGCAGAGAGGCTACCAAGACTTGGCTGAGCTGTCCAACGAACGGGCAGAGGTAGGATCGACGTGACGCGCGGCCCCCCTGGAAGCGTCAAGCATGCGGAACCGCGTTTCTTAGAGCTCGGGACGATGCCGGATGACTAAGCTGGCGGAGATGGTGCGCACATCGATGACCAAGGCGCCCCGCAGCGCCTGAATGGCGATGCGATACCCACCTCCTCCAGGAGTATCAAGGCGCAGAGGCCATGAGGAGCTGGCCTTGCTCAACCAAATTGCCCAAGACGTCTCCCAGCGTGTAACCCTTGACAGCGGGATGCAGGAAGGCGGAGTCCAGATTCACAGTATACCGGGCTTCACTTCCATTCTCGCGAACGAACAGCACACCGGCCCGGCTGAGGTCAGCCATCGTGCGCGATACAACATCCTGGGTCACGGCCATAGCCTCAGCGACCTCCTCGATAGTGCAGCCAGGATTGGCGGCGATGCGGAAGAGCACACTATCGTGACTCGAAAAGAGGAACCACTGGGTGACTGGGGCGGTCATAATAGCTTTACCATTCTAGTAATTGTATAGACGCAATATTATACTACTATTGTTTCTCTAGCTTGAAAAGGGGGTAATCCAAAGAATTTGCTTCGAATCTTGGCCTGCCGCCATTCACCTCATCTATGTGGCTAGTCCCGATTTTCAGGACTGCCCCCTCCTCCATTGATCTGCGGTGTTACCGCAATTCACCGCCGCCGCTCAAAATGACCCACTACCTACTGTTTAGGGCTTAGTGCGCCTGTCGGGGAAAACCCTACCCTGAGTAGAGGCCATACCTGACAGACAAAGACTCGTCCCGGTCATAACCTGATGGTGGACTGTGGAGGGCCACGCGCAGGGTGACCGACCCACAAAACGGAACCTCCGCAACCTAAATTTAGTACTGAGAGGCTGCCCATGCTGGTCCCCATAATCAGCATCATCGGAAACTCCGGCGCCGGCAAGACCACCTTTCTGGAGAAGCTCATCCGCGAGCTTAAGCGCCGCGGCTACGGGGTGGCCGCCATCAAGCACGACGCTCACAACTTCCAGATGGACCATCCCGGCAAAGACACCTACCGCCTCGCCGAGGCCGGCAGCGACATCGTTATGATCTCCGCCCCGGACCGCCTCGCCCTCCTGGAATCGGTGCGGAAGGAGCGCACCCTTGACGAACTCGTGGCGATGGTGTCGGACCGGGTGGACATCGTCCTGACCGAAGGTTACCGGCTAGCGGCCAAGGCGAAGATCGAAGTGTCCCGCCGCGACTTCGGCAGCGAGCTTATGGCCACCTCGCAGGACCTCCTGGCGCTTGTGACCGACCAGCAGTTTGACCTGGACGTCCCCCACTTCGGGCTGAACGATGCCCCGGCCGTCGCCGACCTCTTGGAGCGCCGCTTCGGCCTCACGCCCACCGGGAAGCCGGCCGCCGTAAGAGGCTAGCGCATGCGAGGATAGCCTGACATGCTCCCCGTATCCCGACTCCTAGACGGCACCGTTCGCCCGGCCGACGCCCTTCGTTACGGGCGGTCCACCACCAAGCTGCCGCCACACCTCATCCACTACTCGGCCGACAAGAAGCCGGTCGTGGTTTGGAACGCCACCCGTCGCTGCAACCTCCATTGCATGCATTGCTACTCCGATTCCCATAACCGAGAGTACCCCGGCGAACTGACGACCGATGAAGGTCTTCGCCTCATCGATGACATCGCCGGCTTTGGCGCACCCACCATGATCTTCTCCGGCGGCGAACCCCTCAAGCGGCCGGACATCTTTCAACTGGCTGCCCACGCCCGCCGGCGCGGCCTCCGCTGCGTGCTCTCGACAAACGGCACTCTCATCTCGCCGGCGGCGGCGGAACGCATCCGCGATGCCGGCTTCGCCTACGTCGGTATCAGCCTGGACGGCCTCAGAGAGGTGCACGATAAGGTGCGAGGCAAAAAAGGCGCCTTCGATGAGGCGCTGGCCGGCATCCGCCGCTGCCGCGACCTCGGCGTCAAGGTCGGCGTCCGGTTCACCCTCCATCGCAAGAACGCGGACCAGCTTGCGGGTGTGTTGGACCTTCTGGAATCGGAGAACATCCCCCGCTTCTGCATGTACCACCTGGCCTACGCCGGCCGCGGCGACCGCATCCGCAAGTACGACCTCGATCCGGACGAGACACGGGCGGCCGTGGACTACCTGTTCCAGCGCGTGAAACAGTTCCATCAGCGCGGCGTGGACAAGGAGGTCCTGACCGTGGACAACCACGCGGACTCCGCCTACCTCTACCTGCACCTGCGCGAGGTCGAGCCGGAGCGCGCGGAGGAGGTACGCCGCCTCCTGGCCTGGAACGGCGGCAATCAGTCCGGCGTTGGGATCGCCTCCGTCGATCCGCAAGGCGACGTGCACGCGGACGTTTTCTCCTGGCATTATAGCTTCGGCAACGTGCGGGAGCGCCCGTTCAGCTCCATCTGGCCCGATACGTCGCACTCCCGGATGGCTGTCCTCAAGAACCGTCAGCCCCACCTGAAGGGCCGCTGCCGCGGTTGCCGGTTCCTGGACATCTGCAACGGCAGCCTGCGTGCCAGGGCCGAGAGCTACTTCGGCGATTTCCTGGCTCCCGATCCGGCCTGCTACCTTACCGATGAGGAGATCGGTCTAGGCGCGGGCTCCCCGAATGCTGACACCGCCCAGGAGTGGCCGGTGCCCGTCCAGATAGCCCGATAAGAGACGGTGAGCAAGCGCCCGGCACAACCAGACGCTAAGGCCATGCGGCGTGGCAACGACACCCGCCTGGCCGCCGCCAACTTAGACCTCGCCCCCTTCACGCTGGCCTGGGAGATCACCCGCGCCTGCGCCCTGTCTTGCCTTCACTGCCGCGCCGACGCCCAACCTCGCCCCGATCCCCGCGAGCTTACGACCGCCGAGGCGATGGGCGTCATCGACCAGATCCGCGAGCTGGGCAACCCGATACTGGTGGTCACCGGCGGCGACCCTTTGATGCGTCGCGACGTCTACGATCTGCTGGCCTACGCGGTCGATAAAGGGCTGCGGACCTCACTCGCCCCCAGCGCCACGGCGCTGGTTACCGCCAACAACCTGGCTCGCGTACGCCGGGCCGGAGTCCGCCGCGTCGCCATCAGCCTGGACGGCCCCACGGCCCAGGTGCACGACCGCTTCCGCGGCTTCAGCGGCTCATTCCAGCGGACGCTGGAGATCATGCGCGAGGTGAGGGAGGCAGGGCTCGCCCTCCAGATCAACACCACCGTCAGCCGCTACAGCTTGCCGGTGCTAGCCGAGATGCCGGAGGTAGTGGCCAAGGCTGAGGCGGTCCAATGGAGCGTATTCTTTCTAGTTCCTACGGGTCGCGGCAAGGACGAGGACATGATATCCGCTGAGGACCATGAACTGCTCTTCAACTGGCTGTACGACCTCTCCCGCCGCGCCCCCTTCGACGTCAAGAGCACTGCCGCGCCGGCCTACCGCCGCGTGGCCGTTCAGCGAGCGAGGGGGGAACGCGGGGATGAAGGCGGACGGGCTGTCAGGCCGGTGGCCGGGGCGGGCTACCGCTTCAAGGACGGGCTGGACCGGCCCGGACTCGGCGTCAACGACGGCAACGGGTTCGCCTTTATCTCCCATATCGGGGAGGTCTGTCCTTCGGGTTTCTTGCCCTTGATTGGCGGTAACGTGCTCGAGCGGCCGCTGGCCGATATCTACCGCCGGTCCCAGCTCTTCCGCGACCTCCGCGATCCCGAAAAGCTGAAGGGAAGGTGCGGCGCCTGCGAGTACCGCGCCGTCTGCGGCGGCAGCCGCGCCCGCGCCTGGGCGGTCACCGGCGACTACCTGGCCGACGATCCCTCCTGCGTCCACCGGCCGGTGGCATCCCCGGCCCAGCCGGAGCCGAGGCTACCCACGCAAGGTACGGAGCGTTCAGCGCCGGCGTAGACCCGCTTAGCTGGCTACTGCCAGCGGAACAGCCGTATTGACAGCACGAACCCGCTGACGATCCAGGCCGCCCTCCGGACAGGTTTTTCACGAGCGAGCGTCTCTTATCCGTGCGAGAAAAGCGTCCCCGTCGACGCTGAGAACGGTTCCCGTGCCGGCGGACGATTGGGTGCCCGCCGGCGAGGCGACGGCTCGGCTAGGGTCGGACATCCCTAACCTGCTCTACTGGCCACCACCTGGCGGACGCTATTCAAGACTGGTGGCAGCTGCTCCTCAAGGCCATCCTTGGCTACGCTGTAGTGACCCCCGTGAAGCTCGATTGCCTCGCGATACTCCGGCGTATCGTCTGACAGGAGCACAGCGACCCTCAGCTCCGGCAGACGCATTGCCAGACGCTTCAGCTCGGCGAGCCTGTCCTGCGTCACCATATCGACATCTAGAAGCAGGAGGTCGATGCGTGAGCCTGAGACCTGGGAGATCACTTCGGCCATGGTAGACGCCTCACCGCTGACAACGCACCGGCCCAGCCGGGTAAGGACGCGGCGTATCGTCTCGCGAAAATGGGCGTTCTTATCGGCCACCAGCACGTGAATGGGCCGGCGCTGGGGTGGCCGCTTCCCCCGGAGGCTCGTATCTCTCATAATGCTATGCCAGGCGCATCATTAATGTGTAGGATGGGAATCGGTTTGTCTGTCAGGCAGACTAAGGATGACGCGTGCGGCTTTGCCCGACGCCGCGAGAGCCCATGCTATAATCGGTCTGCTAGAGGAGATGCAACTTGGCGCTGGATACGACATCAGAGGCCGCTGATGAGCTCGTACCTGCCCTGCAGGTGCTAGGTAACAAGCACCGCCTGCAGATCATGCATATCCTGGGCGACGGCGCCTCCGAGGTCGGCCAATTGGCCCACACCCTCGGGCTATCGCGGCAGGCCGTCGGCCGACACCTGGCGCTACTCCAGGACCACGGTCTGGTGGAGCAGAAGCCCAGTTCAGAGAACGGCTCCCTTTTCACACTGAACCGACAGAAAGCGGCTATGTTGAACGCCTCCTTCCTCACCGTGATGGGACGCTTGGGCGGCGCTGATGGGCGCGTCCCCGCCGAGGGCGCGGCTGCTCCGGATGAGATTCTCCTCGCGGTTGTGCCTCAGACCCCGGAGGCCTGTACACAGTGCCAGAACGCCTCCTTCGTTCGGGAGGTGCTGGACGAGTTGGACCAGTCGTTGGTCAAGGCGCGCCAGTACCAGGTCCGTCTGAGGCAGATGTCGTCGCATGTTCTTACCGCCCAGGAAGAGGAGCGAACGCGGATCGCCCGTGAGCTGCACGACGACACGGCACAGGCGCTGACATCTGTGCTTGTGCGCCTGCGCCTCCTTGAGCGGTCAGCGGAAGATCAGCGGCTTCGCTCCGGACTGGCAGAGCTCAGGGACCTAACGGTGGAGACGCTTGAAGGGGTGCGGCGGCTGGCGATCGACTTACGACCTCCTATGCTGGACGACCTGGGTCTGGAGGCCGCCATTCAGTCTCATGTCCAGGACTTCTCACGACGGTGGCAGATCAACGTGAATTTCACCAGCAGCGGCCTCGGCCGCCTTCCGCCGAATGTTGAGCTGGTGCTTTATCGGATCGTCCAGGAAGCGTTGTCCAACGTGGCGAAGCATGCCAGCGCATCTCGGGTAGAGACGCGCCTGACCCGTAAGGGACGAACGCTGCGGCTGCTGGTTGAGGACGACGGTTGCGGCTTTGATGTTGAGGCCGCCAAGGGCTCGCGTCAGTCCGGGCTTGGCCTGTTTGGAATGGAGGAGCGGCTGGCCCTCATTGGCGGAACTCTCCGAGTCGACTCATCCCCCGGAAAGGGGACTCGTCTCTCCGCGGAAGCCCCCCTGCCGCGGAGTCGCCGGCAGTAGGCGCCCGTGACCGAGAAGATCGGCGTCCTCCTGGCGGATGACCACGCTGTCCTGCGCTCCGGACTGAGAGCGCTACTCAACCTGGAGCCGGACATGGAGGTAGTAGGGGAGGCGTCCAACGGTCGGGAGGCGGTGGAGCTGGCTCAGAGCGTGAAACCAGACGTCATCGTCATGGACATCTCAATGCCGGAGATGGATGGCCTGGCAGCGGCGAAAGCGATCCACGAACTGGAGATACCCAGCTCCATAGTTATGCTAACGGTGCATGCGGAGGAAGCTTACCTGTTCCAGACCCTCCAGGTGGGCGCTTCAGGCTACGTCCTCAAGAGCTCAGCCGATAGAGAACTGATGGACGCAATCCGCGCCGCTCACAGGGGAGAGGTGTTCCTCTACCCGTCGGCGATTAAGAAGGTGCTGGGCGAGTACCTCAGGGGCGCTCAAGGTGAAGGCGGCAAAAGAGAGTATGAGACGCTAACAAGCCGTGAGAAGGAAGTGCTTAAGCTCACGGCTGAAGGGTTCACCAATCAGGAGATAGCAGAAAAGCTGGTGATCAGCCCAAAGACGGTGGACACCTACCGGCAGCGTATCATGGAGAAGCTCAACCTACATCACCGCTCGGAGCTGGTGCGCTACGCACTCAAGACCGGGCTCCTTACCGCTGCTGAATGAGCGGCACAATGTCGGGAAAAACCCCACGCTGTGTAGTGGCTTTGCCTGACAGACAGCGGGCGGACACCCCGTTAGATTAGAGTTGCAACTGCGGGGCACTCCGGCTTCGATATTGAGGTGGCCCGCCCAATGTCCGGAGTCCCCGCAGTTCCGTATTTCCACCACGGCGCGGCGCTGATGAAGCCGCTGGATGGCGTGGTCCTGGCTGGAGGATCGAGCCGCCGCCTGGACCTGGATAAGGCGCTGCTCCGATTCGGCGACGCTCCTCTCCTGCAGATTGTCGTCGACAGGGTTGCCCAGGTCTGTGACCACGTCGTAGTGGCGGTGGATCGACCTGAGCGCTATCAGGAGTTGCGCCTCTCCGCCAAACTTGTCGCGGATGCCGCGCCGGGCCTTGGCCCGATCTCCGGCCTTCAGTCCGGCCTTCAGGCCTGCGACGCCGAGCATATCCTGGTGGTGGCCTGCGACCTCCCCTTCCTGAACGTGGAACTGCTGCGCTTCATGGCAGACCTGCCTCGCTCCTACCAAGCGTTGGTGCCCTGGTCGGCAGATCGCTGGCAACCCTTATGTGCTATCTACGCTCGCTCTTGCCTGAAGTCGGTGGACGTTATGGTATCCGCAGGCGGCGGCAGCATGCATCAGCTACTGGAGCGGCTGGACGTGCAGCGGCTTGACGAGACGGAGATGCGCCGGTTGGACCCGGACGGCCTCAGCTTCGTCAACCTCAATGAACGAACTGACCTGGACAAGGCACGCGCCATCTGGAAAAGACTGCGCCAGCGGGATGCGGCCCGGGAATAAGGCATCCGTGGCCACTCTCACCCGCTACCCGCTGTACAACCGCTTCCCGGAACTGGAGCAGCGGCTGCCCGGGCTCGACCTGTGCGGGGGCTCCAGCCCAGTGCGCCCTCTCAGCGCCCTGGAGCAGCACTTAGGCCGATCCGGCCTCTGGCTCAAGAACGATGGCCTGCTCGGCGCCGCATACGGCGGCAACAAGGTACGAAAGCTGGAGTTCGTCCTCGCCGATGTGCTCCGTCGCCGCGCTTCGACAGTCCTCACCTTCGGCGGCACCGGCAGTAATCACTGTCTGGCCACAGCCATCTACGGCCGCGAACTTGGGATCCGGGTAGCCGCTGTCCTCCTTGAACAGCCGGAGACGGACGAGGTGCGGGTCAACCTTCGCCTGCTCGATTCTTTCGGTGCCCGCACCGTACGTGCGGGCAACCTCCCCTCAGCCGTCGTCCGGGCGGCCTGGCTGGCCCTCCGCTGTACGGAATTCGGCTTGCCACCGCGCCTCCCGTACCTGCTCTGGGTCGGCGCATCGACACCGCTGGGCTGCGTCGGCTTTGTTAACGCAGCGCTGGAGATGGCTGACCAGGTCCGCGAACGTCTCCTGCCAGAGCCGCGAGCGGTTCTGCTGCCCCTTGGTTCCCACGGCACCGCCGCCGGCCTCCTCTTAGGGTTGAGGCTGGCCGGCCTCGACACCTCCGTCATCGCTGTCCGGGTGAGCGACATGCCAACCGTCGGCGCCCGCGGCGTGGCCCGCCTGGCTAACGCCACGGCCCGCCTTCTGCGCCACCGCGGGGCCCCTATCCCATATCGCTCCTTCCGCCCGGGCGACCTCACCGTCATTTCGGACGCCGAGGCGCAGCGCTACGGCCACCCCACGCGGAAGGGCGAAGAAGCTAAGGAACTCCTTTCACGCCTTGAAGGTCTGACTCTCGATTCCACCTACACCGCCAAGACGGTCGCCGCCTTAATCGAGCGGTCTGACCTGCCGCAGCCGCTGCTGTACTGGCACACGCTTAACGCCCATACGCTCACAACTACCGTTTAGCGTGGGGTCGCACCCCACGCGTGATGCGGCTACACCCGACAG
>CAZYOV010000078.1:0-10833 GCA_964649215.1 uncultured Dehalococcoidia bacterium | reverse complement strand
GGGAGCTTGAGGGCAGCGAGGCTCGACGGGTGGCGTGGTACATTGGGACGCAGAAACGGAGATCGGGCAAGTATGAGAGCTAGGGGGAGCCGCGCATTTCAATGCGCGGGATTGGGAATACCAACGCCTCGCGCCTTCGGGCGTGACCGTCGTCTGCCGATAGCGAACAGATATAAGGGGTTCTAATATGCAACAAGACGGGACAGTTCGCGCCATCTTCTTCGACTTTGGCGGTGTCATCGCGCGGCTGGACAGGGGGCTGCTGGCCGAACTGGAGGTCCGATACGGGCTGCCGAAGGGCAGCTTCATAAAGGCGCTGTACGCTATCCCCGAATGGAAGGCGGCGGAGATCGGAGAGGGCACGGAGGAGGCCTGGGTGGCGGCGGTGCGCCGCAAGCTAGACGAGTTCGCCGGGCGCTCGCTCCCCGACATTCGCGGCGAGTGGGCGGTGATGTGGCGAACGCTGGACGCAGACGTACTGCGGCTGATCGAACGGCTGGGTGTCCCCTATGACGTGGGGCTCATCTCCAACTCGACGCCGCGGCTGGAGGGTGAGCTTCGCGATCATCACAAGATCGACGGCCTGTTCAAGGTGATCGTGAACTCGGCGCTGGTGGGGATTGCGAAGCCGGACGCGGGCATATACCACCTGGCGGCGGAGCGGATGGGGGTCGAGCCATCTGCCTGCGTCCACATCGACGACCTGGCGCGCAACGTCGAGGGGGCGCGTGAGGCAGGCTTCCAGGCCATCCACCACGAGGGCGACTACGCTACGCTGGAGCGGGAGCTGCGGTCGCTGGGCGTGGAGTGGTAGCGGCCCGTCGCGGGGCGCGAGGTCAGTGGCGCGGCTGAGTGCAATACGGATCGACCGGCGCTCGAAAGAGCGTCGGCCTTATCGTCCGGCGTGAGCGAAGGCTCAGCGCTCCAGCTTTTCGCGCACGCGTCCGATGTTGTAGAAGAGGACGCTCTGCACGAGTACGGAGACGCCGACCAGCACGAACCAGACGAAGCCCGGCAGGTCCGAGAGCCCGGCCAGGAATATCATGAAGCCGATGAGGAACACCTCGAGGCCCACAAGCTCCAAGCGCAGGCGGACCGGCCCAGCGGAACCGATGCGTGATACGGTGGCCATGTCACTCTAATAAACCGTCCAAGGCGGCTATTGTTACAGGTTCAGCGGGTTGAAGGTGGACACTAGGCTGGCGCGCTGGCTACAATTCTGATGATTCGCCGGAGACGGCGGATATTCTCAGTCCCCATCGATAGCTTCGGAGGGATACACGTGCCCCAGAGAGTGAGTATTGATGCGATCCCGCAGATGCGGGACGCCGTGTTCGACCTGATCGCATCGTATAGCCGTAGCAAGCGCCACTGTCGCTACGCCGACGTTCGCATTGAGGTGAGTGAAGGTAAGGTGGCGGTGGCCGAGAATGGGATGGATAAGTTCAGCGGCGAGGACTACGGCTTCGCCTTCGGCATTCGCGTGCTGGGGGGCGAGAACGTGGTCTCGCCCGGATATTTCGGGGGGATCGTGGGCGCGGCGGACCTGCCAAAGATAGGAGAGCGGCTCAAGGAGGGGCTGGACCATGCCTACGAGCGGGCGGTGGCCAACGCCCGCGCCAAGGAGGACTCGCGCAGCCGCTTCTCGGGCCTGGGCGACGCCCTGTACGACATGTCGCTGGCACCCGTCGAGGTGCGCCAGGACACTACCGACGCCCGGTACGAGATCGACCCGCGGACGGTGCCGCTGGAGGAGGCGGGGAAGTACGTGCGGGAGGTGTCGCAGCGGGTACAGGGTCTGGACCCGGGCGTGGCCTTCAACTACGTCTCGGCGTATACCATGCTGGAGCGTCAGCTGTTCGTCAGCTCGGAAGGGGCGAACATCGATCAGACGTGGGCGATCAGCCAGGGGACGTGCTTCGTGGTAGCGCAGGGGGAGGGCGGGCACCAGGAGCTGTACGACTACTCTGGACACCAGCGGGGGTGGGAGGTAATCACTCGCGGCGCGGAGGAGGAGTTCATTCAGATGCCGCACCTGATGGACTTCTCGCTGGAGCTGGCGCGGGACACGGTGGCCCTGGCCGCCTGCAAGCCGCTGAAGGCGACGGACGAGGAAGTGGTAGTGGTGACGGATCCGCACTACAACGCGCTGGTCTGTCACGAGGTGGTGGGCCACCCGACGGAGCTGGACCGGGCGCTGAAGTTCGAGACGGGGTACGCGGGCCGCTCCTGGTTCCTGCGCGACCTGAAGGAGAACCAGGTAGGCAAGCGGGTGGGCTCCGACCTGGTGACGGCGTTCAGCGACCCCACGATCGACGGGTTCGGGCACTACATGTACGACGATGAGGGGACGCCGGCGCGTCGCGTCTACCACTTCGACAAGGGGATATTCGGCGGCTTCTCCAACAGCCGTCAGACGGCGGCAATCATGGGGCTGGAGCCGAACGGCCACTACAAGGCGACGGACGCCTCGCTGGTGCCGCTGATCAGGATGTCGAACACGGCGTTCGCGCCGGGAGACCGCGATCCACACGACATAATACGGGAGGTGGAGAAGGGATACTACGTGGTGGGCCATCGCATACCGTCTATCGCCGAGTCGCGGGAGAACTTCCGCATCACGGCGATGAAGGTTTACGAGATCAAGAACGGGGAGATTGGGGAGATGTTCCGCGATGGCGGCCTGATGAGCGATACGCGGGACTACTTCCTGAACGTGGACGCGGTAGGGAACGACTTCCGTCTGTTCGCGATACCGAACTGCGGCAAGGGGCAGCCGATGCAGACGAAGCGTATGAGCAACGGCGGCCCGACGATGCGCTCGCGGGCGCGCCTGACGGGGGTGTAGGCCCATGATCCCACTATCTGAGCTCGAGAAAGCCGTACGTGAGGGGCTGGCGTACCTGAAGGCACAGGAGGACGTGGAGGAGGGGGAGGTCTACGTCGCCGCCAACGGGGTGCTGCTGACGCGGCTGAACTACACCTCGCACATCCCCTGCAACGGCGTCGAGGAGCCGAAGTCGGTGGAGAACTACGGCGTCGGCGTGCAGGCGGTCCTTAAGGGTGACGACGAGCTGCGGCGTATAGGCTTCGGCTCGGAGACTTCCGACATTAGCGTCGAGGGCGTGAAGTCGGCGCTGGAAAAGGCGCGCAGAGGGGCCGTGGCCGACCCAGAGTTCTACACGCTGGCGCGGCCCACGGCGGAGCAGCGGAAGCTGAAGAGCTACCACGACCCGAAGGTGTTGGATATCAAGGACGCCGACCTGGTGGACGCCGGCTGGCGGGTGGTGAACGGGGCGCTGCGGGTGTTCCAGACGTCGGAGTCGCTGGGTAACCTGGTGGAGAGGCCGGAGAAGCTGGGCGAGCTGGGCCTCATCGTCAGCGGTGACGTGACGATCCTCCAGGAGCGGATGGCGATCGCCTCCTACGCCATGCCTGAGGTGCAGACGGACGAGTCGGCGGCAATCATGTCGTTCATCACCTCGATGGTGGAGCGGGAGGGCTCCAAGGGGAGCGGCTATGAGGCGACGACGCGGCTGGACGGGTTCACGGACGAGGCGGGGCGGGAGGCGGCGCAGGCCGCCATTGCCACCATCGGCGGCGTGAGGCTGCCCAGCGGCGACTATCGCGTGGTGTTCGGTCGCCAGGCGACGATGGAGATCATGCACTACATCGTGCTGCCGGGTCTGAGCACGGGGATGTTCTACGCGGTGGCATCGCCGTTCATGGGCCAGATGGGCCAGCAGGTTGCTTCGGCCAAATTCAACATCCACGACGACGGCGCCGCGTCGGGGCTGGTGGGGAGCAAGGGGATAACCTGCGAGGGGCTGCCCACGGGCCAAACCGACCTGATCAAGGACGGAAAGCTGGTGGGGCTGCTCTCCAACCACTACGAGACTCAGCGGCTGATGAGCGATCCGAAGGGGAGGGAGAAGCTGGGGGTGGACCCCAAGGCGAACGCCTCGGCGTTTGTGCCCAGAAACGGGTTCCGGTTCGCCCGCGGGGGCGGCCGCCACTTCGACGCTCAGCCGGGCATCCACCCGACGAACATACTCCTCCCCGGCGAGGTTGAGTCCACGGAGTCGATGTGTCGCCTGGTGGGCGACGGGATCTACATCGGGCGTATCTGGTACACGTACCCGGTGAACGGCCTGCGGGCGGGCGACTTCACGGGCACGGTGGTCGGCGACTCCTACGTCATCCGCGACGGCAAGCTGGCCGAGCCGCTCAAGCCGAACACGCTGCGCATCAATGAGAACATCCGCAACGTGCTCAACGGCGTCATCGGCGTATCCAAGGAGGGGAAGCCGACGCTGGTGTGGGCGGCGGACGAGATCGTGTACGCGCCGGAGATGGCGGTGGAGAAGGTGCGGCTGGACTCCATCGGCGAGTACATGGAGACGCTGTAGGGCTTCAGGCGGCGGCCGACATCTTCTGGCGCAGGTAGCGGTCGATAGCGGCGGCGGCGCGCTTGGCGTCGGCTAGGGCGGTGACGACGAGGTCGGCGCCGCGGACGCTGTCGCCGGCGGCGAAGACGCCGCTGCGGCTGCTCTGGCCGCTTTCGTCGGTGGCGACGGCTCCCCAGTCGCTGGCCTCCAGATCGGGCGTGGTCTGAAAGAGAAGCTTCTCCACCTTGTAGCCGATGGCGATGACGACGGTGTCGGCCTCCAGCTCGAACTCGGAGCCGATGACTGGGACTGGCTTGCGACGGCCCGACTCATCGGGCTCCCCCAGCTCCGCGCGCTGAAAGCGGACCGCCTGCACGCGCCCGTTCTCGCCCGCTACGAAGCGGATGGGGATGGTCAGGTAGTGGAAGAGGACGCCCTCCTCGTGCGCATGCTGGCGCTCCTCCCGGCGGCCGCCCATCTCGGCTTCAGTGCGGCGGTAGGCGCACACCACCTCGCCGGCGCCCGTGCGCAGGGCGGAGCGAACGCAGTCCATCGCCGTATCCCCGCCGCCGATGACTACCACCCGCTTGCCCGTCTCAATCGGCTTGCGGAGGTGGTTCGGCAGATCCTCCGGCGGCAAGTTGGCGCGGACGAGGAACTCCGTGGCCATGTGTATGCCTTCGAGGTCCTGGCCGGGGACGTTCAGGCGATTGCCCTGGCCGGCGCCCTGGCCCAGGAATACGGCGTCGAAACCCTGGTCGAACAGCTCGTCGACAGTCACGTCGTAGCCCACGCGGACGTTGAACACGAACTGGACACCCAACTGGTGAAGGCAGTCGACCTGGTCGTCGACGTGGCGTTTGTCCATCTTGAAGCCCGGAATGCCGTAGCGGAGGACGCCGCCGGGCCTTGGCCAGGCCTCGAACAGCTTGACCCCGTGGCCAAGGAGCGCCAACTGCTCGGCGACGGCCAGGCCGGCGGGCCCGGAGCCGGCTATGGCCACTCGCATACCGGTGGGCGGCGGCAGTTGGGGGATGGGCCGCCCGCCCATCGCCTGCTGCTGATCGGCGATGAACGCCTCCAACTTGCCGATGGCGACAGGGATCGCCACCTTGCCGACGACGCAGTCGCCCTCGCAGAGGGCCTCCTGAGGGCAGAGCCGGCCGCACATGTCGGGCGCGGGGTTGGTGCTGCGGAAAACCTCGGCCGCGCCCAGAATGTCGCCCTCTTCCAGCTTGAGGAGAGCGCCGGGGATGTCGTTGTCTAGGGGGCAGGCCTTGATGCAGGGGGCAGCGGGGCACTGGATGCAGCGGGTGGCTTCCAGTTTGGCGGTTGGGAGGTCGTACCCAAGGTAGACCTCGTCCCAGTTCTTGACTCTCTCCTTGGGGTCCTGTTTGGGTACGGGCTGGAAGGGGATCTTCAGCCGCGCCTTGCGGTCTATCCTGGTCTGAGTGGTTTCGGTCACCGCAATCTCTCCGTATCCATTCTATTGAGTAAGACGCGGGTAAGCGCCAGAGTGATGCGCGCTCCATGGCAATTGAGCCCGTCAAGCGGATTCAGTGGGGGCGAAGCGGCGCTGCCAGAGGAGGCCGCGGCCGGGGGCGAGCAGGAAGGCGAGGAAGAAGAAGCCGGTGGCGGTGAGGACGATGGCGGCGGAGGCGGAGACGTCAGCGTACCAGGCGATGTAGAGGCCGCCGAGGGCGGAGAGGGCGCCGACCAGCGCGCCGATCGCCATCATCGGGGGCAGACGCCGGGTGAGGAGCTGGGCGGTGGCGGGGGGCGCCACCAGCATCGCCAGGATAAGGACTATCCCCATCACCTGAAGGGCGATCACGACCGTGAGGCCGATGAGGGCCAGCAGGCCGTACTGCATAGCGGCCACGGGGACGCCGGTGGCGGCCGCCATGGAGGGGTCGTAGGCGGTAAACAGCAGCTCCTTGTAGAAGAGGGCGATGGCGATAAGGATGAAGCCGCCCAGGCCGACGGTGAGCCAGACGTCGGTCCAGCTTACCCCGAGGACGTTGCCGAAGACGAAGCTGAACAGGTCGACGACGTAGCCGCTCTGTGTGCTGACGATGAGGATGCCAAGGGCGAAGCCCGAAATGAATACGATACCGATGGCGGTATCGTAGCCGACGGAGCCGCGGCGGGCGATGAAGCCGATGGAGAGGGCGGTCAGGAGGGCGGCTACGGCACCGCCCAGATGCAGGTTGAAGCCCAGCGCGAAGGCGATGGCGACTCCGCCGAAGCTGGCGTGGGGGAGAGCGTCGCCGATGAACGCCATCCCCTTGAGGATGATGAAGCTGCCGACGACGGCCGCCACGACGCTAACCAAAACGGCGGCGATGAGGGCGCGCTGCATGAACTCGAACGTCCAGGGCTCGCGTAGGAGATCCAGCAGCTCGCTCACGGGCCGACGAGTGTCCTTTCGCCGCCCGGCAGGACGAGGAGGTGACGCTGGAAAGCGGTAGCCAGGAGCTGCTCCGTGAACACATCGCTCGGCCGGCCGAAGGCGACTACCTTGCGGTTGAGGAGGACGGCGTGGTCGAAGTTGGCGGCCACGCAGGAGAGGTCGTGGGTAGCCACGAACAGGGTCTTGTCTTCTCTGCGCAGCTCCTCGAGGAGGCGGAGGAGGTCGTGCTGGGCAGTGGCGTCCAGCCCGGCCAGCGGCTCGTCCAGGAGGACGAGGTCGGCTTCCTGGGCCAGCGCCCGCGCGATGAGCACCCGTCGCTGCTCGCCTCCCGACAGCTCACCGATGCGCCGTTGTGCCAAGTGCGCCAGGTGGACGCGCTCCAGGGCGGCCATGGCGATCTCGCGGTCTCTATCTCTGGGCCGGCGGATGAGTCCTACACGCCCGTAGCGGCCCATGAGGACCACGTCCACCACGGTGACCGGGAAGCTCCAGTCCACAAGCTCCGACTGCGGCATGTACCCTATGTGGCCACGCCCGGGCTTGCCGCGCCGGCCGGAGATGCGCACCTCTCCCTGCCAGGGCTTGTGCAGGCCGAGCATCACCCGCAGGAGGGTTGACTTGCCGGAGCCGTTCGGCCCGACTAGTCCGGCCAGGCAGCCGCGTTCAACGGAGAAGGTGACGTCCTCCAGGGCTACGTGTCCGTTGTAGCCGGCGCTGAGGTCACGCACCTCCACCGCGGGGACGAATTCCGGTGAGTTGTCAGGCATGGGCGTCATACTCCCAAACAGCGGGCGAGCTCGTCCGCGTTGAAGCGCATCAGGTCGATGTAGGTGGGCACCCGGTCATCCAGGGCGCCGCTATACAGGGTACAGACCTCGACGTCGGCGTCGTCAGCCGCCTGCCTGAGGACGCTCGCCTCGGCGCCCAGCTGGGGCTCCTCGAACACCGCCGCAATGCCGACCTCCTCGATCGTTTCCACCAGCGCCGCGATATCCGCGGCGCTGGGCTCTTGGCCGGGGCTCACCGATACGACCGCCGCTACCTCAAAGCCAATGTAGTCGGCCAGGTAGCCGAACGCGTCGTGGGTCGTCACCAGCTTGCGCCGCTCCGGCGGCAGGGCGGAGAGTTTATCCCGAACGTACTCGTCCAGCTCATCAAGACGGGTGAGGTAGCCCTGGTAGTTCTGCTCGTACTTCGAGGCACCCTCAGGATCGGTCTCCGTGAGGGTGTCGCGGATGATGCGAACGTACTCGCGGGCGTTGTCCACGCTCAGCCATAGGTGCGGGTCAGTCTCGCGCAGGGTGGCGCCCGTGGCCGCGGCCTCAGGGGCGAGTTCTATGAGGGAGGCGGCGTTGGGCAGATTGGGCTCAATGACGTTGAGGATCCCAGGTTCCAGGTCGAAGCCGTTGGTGAAGGCGAGGTGCGCCTCCGTGACGCGCCGGACAGCTTGGGGTGTAGGCTCGTAGGTGTGGGGGTCGGCCCCGGACGGCAGCAATGAGGAGACCTCCACAAGGTCGCCTCCGACCTCGTGCACGAAGTCTGCGAACAGGGGCAGGCTGACCACTACTTGAAGGCGGCCATCGTCCTCGCTCGCCCGGCTGCCGCCGCAGGCGGCAAGCGCGAGGGCGGCGAGGAGGGCGGCGGCGACGGCGGCGGGGCGGAACACGGGCGGGCGCTGCCTCACGCTCTGGCGGCCAGGGCTAGGGGGCTGCGACAGGTGGCGCAGCGGCCGTAGAACTCCAGCCAGTGGCCTTCGATCTCGTATTCGGTGGCCGCCGCCAGCTCCCGCACAAGATCGGAAACGGCGCACTCGTCCAGGTCCTGGACATTGCCGCAGGAGACGCAGACCAGGTGGTGGTGATGGCCGCGGCGGCTCACGCGGTAGTGCAGGCTACCGTCCTCCAGGAGGACGCGGCAGACGACGTCGAGGTCCGTGAGGAGGCGCATGGTGCGGAAGACGGTGGCGCGGCCTACGGCGCGGGCCGAACGCATGATCTCCTCCACGGAGAAGTGGCCGCTCTGCGTGAGCACGGCGGCGATGACGGCCACCCGTGAGGGGGTGATCCTGTGGTCGAGCGCTTCCAGCCTGCGGATGACGGATTCCAGTTCGGACATAGTAATGATACCTGGTATCAGTGAGACATAGTATCGTCTGTAGCCGTATGGTTGTCAAGCGGTAGGACAGGGTAAGCGGCTGAACTATTGATCGAATTCAGCGAGCAGGAACATCTCGCCCGGCTCCTGCGCGTCGACGTGCTCGACGCTGACGCCAATGGCGACCGGAAGCTCAGGTAGGTCTTCGAGGTCCATTGCGAGCTGGCCGATGCCGTCCCAGGTCTGGAAGCTGCCCGCTTCATAGCTGTGATCCTGGGTCAGGAACCATACCTTGTATTCCTGTCCCTCTTGCGGGGCCGGCAGGTTATTACAGAGGAGTGCGCCTGTCCCGGCGGAGTTGCTCCACTGGTAGACAGCACCAGCCGAGGTGGTGTTGTCGGTGGCGTCAAGCGTCACCTGCTGGAAATCGGGAGCGGCGAGGACGGTGATGAGCTGTTGCTGCTCCGTTAGGCGCTCGCCGGCGTCCTCGACCACGGCCCCGAGCTGGTCGTTCTCGTCGCGCAGGTCGTCTACCTCCGCCTGCAGGAAGAACGCGAAAGTGAGGGAGGCAGCGGCTCCGGCGGCGACGACGCCGGCCCCCACCGGCAGCAGCCTGCGCGCCAGTTGCAGGAGTCCGGGTACCCCGAGGCGCTCTCCTCGTTCGGTCTCGGCGAGGATGCGGTTGCGGAGTGATGCGGGAGCGCGCTCGAAGGCGGTGGAGAGGGCGATGGCGGCTGCTGCCTGCTGGGCTTCGTTGAGGGAGGACCAGCAGCGCACACAGTCGGCTACGTGCTCTTCCAGAGCGGCGGCTTCATCGGCTTCCGCGGCGCCCAGGGCGTAGGCGTCCAGAAGCTCCCCGACCTGATCGCAGTCCATCAGATTCGCTCCGACCTCATCTCGGGCGCCAGCGCCGCCCGCAGTTTCTGCATTCCCAGCCGGATGCGCGTCTTGACTGTGCCCAGGGGTTGGTCGAGCCGGTCAGATATCTCCTGCTGGGTAAGCCCGCCGAAGTATGCAAGCTCGATGACCTGGCGCTGCTCCGGGGGGAGCTCCGTGAGGGCGGCGCGGACGGTGCGGGCCTGCTCGGCAAGCTGGGCGTTGAGAGCCGGGTCGTTAGCTTCGCCGGCCGGGAATTCCCGCTCTTGCTCTTCAGGGGAGGCCGTCTCGTGACGCAGGCGGCGGCCGCGGGACCGTATCTCGTCCACGGCGCGGTTGCGGGTCACGGAGATCAGCCAGGTGAGGAAGCGGCCGCGCTCGGCGACGTAGCCTTCGGGCTTCCGCCACAGGCGGACGAATATCTCCTGGGAGACGTCCTGTGCCAGGTGAGCATCTCGCAGGACCCGCAGAGCGGTTGAGTACACTAGATCACCGTACCTGTCGAATATAGCCTCAAAGGCGTGCCTATCCTTGTGGAAGAGCCGCCGCATGAGCTCTTCGTCACTAAGCTGCTTGTAGTCCGAGCCACTAGACGATACGTTCACGTGCGCCTTGCCAGATTTATTCTCTGCCGAGAGAGCTGCCGATTCGAAATCCATTCTACACGGCAAAACCTGGCTCATGCACCCAGCGTTAATTACACTGGGGCAGGTGAAAAGGAGGTCCAGGTGTTTCGTCCTTCGACGGTTAATCTTTCGGCGTTCATTCTTTCGCTGGCGATAGTTGCCGCCGCCTGCGGCGGTGATTCGGGCGAGTCCAGCGCTACGGCGACAGCTACGATAGCCTCGCCCACGCCGCAGATGGTCGATCCGCCCGACGATAAGGACCCGCTGTACGCGCCGGACGTGGTGGAGGAGCTGACGCCCTCGGTTGTGCACATCCTCAGCGAGGCGGCCGCCCTGGACGTATTCGGACAGGTCACGCCGACGCGGGGGGTGGGTACTGGGTTCATCATCGATGAGGAGGGACATATCGTAACCAACAACCACGTCATCACGGTGG
>CAZYOV010000077.1:1228-10952 GCA_964649215.1 uncultured Dehalococcoidia bacterium | reverse complement strand
CTTGATGTCGTTTCCCTCCACCAGCACCTGGTAGGTTGGGATTGGGCTGTCCGGCGGCTCGTCGATCACCTCGCCGGTCTTGACGTTGAACCGGCCTTGGTGAAGCGGGCATTCCACTTCGACCCCCTCCAGAAACCCATCGCCCAGCGAGCCGCCGCGGTGCGTGCACTCACCGCCGAAGGCGTATATCTCGCCGTCGACGTTCGCCAGGACGACGTCATCTCCGTTCAGCTGGATGATCAGCATCTCGCCTTGGGGGACGTCGCCGACGCTGGCAACCCTCACGAAGTCGGCCATGGTGTCTCCTTTGAATTTACGAACCTGCGGGTGCGTTTATCATAGCATGTGCCCTCGTCTTGCGGGCAGCAGCGCCCCGTGCTAGCATACGGGAGACAGCAATCTTCGGTTTTCGCCTGTCCTGAGCGAAGCCGAAGGGTCAAACCTTTAAGTCGGTCCTGTGAGGCCGATAAGGAGAGACAGCCCTGGTCTACACACATGGTCTAGGGAAGACCGCAACATACGGAGCGAACTGGAGACCCTCTCGTCGCTACGGCGGGAGGGCTATTTGTTCCCTGTTCCGGGGGTGGGGGGCAGGGGGATGAACGGCCGCACCGTCCTCACCGCCGACGACGTCCATCGCGCCGTCGGCCGCATCGCCCACGAGATCGTGGAACGCAACCGTAACCTGGACGATGTGGTGCTCGTGGGCATGCGCACTCGCGGCGTGCCCCTGGCGTCACGTCTGGCGGCGGCGATCCAGGAGTTCGAGTCCGCCCAAGGTGGGGTGCCGGTTGGCGCCCTGGACATCGGCCTCTACCGCGACGACATCCCCGCCATGGAGCTGCGCCCTCAGATCAGGCCCACGGAGCTGCCTACCGACATCCACGGCAAGCGCGTGGTCCTGGTGGACGACGTGCTGTACACCGGTCGCAGCATCCGCGCCGCCCTCGACGCCCTGATCGACTTTGGGCGCCCGGCCAGCATCCAGCTCGCGGTGCTGGTGGATCGTGGCCACCGGGAGCTGCCCATCCGGCCCGACTACGTGGGGAAAAACATACCTACCGCCTCAAATGAGGACGTTCAAGTCCTGCTGAAGGAGACGGACGGCCGCGATGAGGTGGTCGTCATTCCTGCCCTGAGCGAAGTCGAAGGGCAGGTGGAGGGAGAACGATGAGCGAGCAACCGACCGTAGCCGGGGGCGCCATCGCCGCCCTGGAGGTGCAGCCGGCCTGGGAGAGGCGTCACGTCCTTGATCTGGACGACTTCACCCGCCCCGAGATCGAGATCGTCATGGAGACGACCGACGCGATGAAGGAGGTGCTCGGCCGCGAGGTGCCGCGCGTGCCTGCCCTCCGCGGCAAGACTATCGTCACCCTGTTCTACGAGGCGAGCACCCGCACCCGCGTCTCCTTCGAACTGGCGGCCAAGGCCCTGGGCGCCGACGTCATTAACGTTGCCGCCTCCGGCTCCAGCGTCAAGAAAGGCGAGTCTCTGTACGACACGGTGCGCACGCTCCAGGCGGTGGGCGCTCAGATCCTGGTGATCCGTCACGGCTCCTCCGGCGCTCCCTACCTGGTGGCCCGCCACGTGGAGATGAACGTGGTCAACGGCGGCGACGGCTGGCACGCCCATCCGACCCAGGGGTTGCTCGATCTCTACACCATGCGCTCTCACCTGGGCGACCTGCGCGGCAAGCGGGTCGTCATCATCGGCGACATCGCCCACAGCCGCGTGGCCCGCTCCAACCTCTGGGGTCTGGCTACTCTGGGTGCGGAGATCGTAGTGTGCGCACCGCCTACCCTCCTCCCCTACGGTATGCGCCCGGACGGCTCGCCGCCCGAGGAGCCGCTGGCCCTGCCCCGCGTGGCCGTCGAGACCGACCTCGACCGCGCCCTGGAGGGCGCCGACGTCGTCATGGCGCTGCGGTTGCAACTGGAGAGGATGGCCTCCGGCCTACTCCCCTCGCTGCGTGAGTACGCGCGTCTCTACCAGGTGAACGAGGAGCGGCTCGCCCGCGCCCGCCCGGGAGCGCTCGTGATGCACCCCGGCCCAATGAACGAGGGCGTTGAGATCTCCTCCGCGGTCGCCCGCAGCCTCCAGTCCGCCATTGAAGAACAGGTGACTAACGGCGTCGCCGTACGCATGGCCGTCCTCTATCTGCTGGCGAGGGGAAAGCCGTGAGCGAATCGCTCGCCATCCGCGGCGGACGCGTCATCGATCCCGTCAACGGTCTGGACGAAGTTGCCGATGTGCTTATCGCCGATGGACGCATCGGAGCCGTGGCACCGGACGCTGGCAAGGAAGCCCGCGAAGCGGTCGACGCCACGGGCCTGGTCGTCTGCCCCGGCTTCGTCGATATCCATACCCACCTGCGCGAGCCCGGCTTCGAGCACAAGGAGACGATCGCCAGCGGCACCCTGGCGGCGGCCCGCGGCGGCTTCACCACCGTCTGCGCCATGCCCAACACGGAGCCCGCCGCCGACACCGCCGCCATCATCGAGTTTGTCCTGCGCACCGCCCAGAGGGAGGGTGCAGTGCGGGTCCTCCCCATCGGCTGCGTCACGAAGGGCCGCCAGGGCAGGGAGCTGGCGGAGCTGGCCGAGCTCGCCGCGGCTGGGGCCGTCGCCTTCAGCGACGACGGCTCGCCCGTAACCGACGCGCACCTGATGCGCCGCGCCCTGGAGTACGCCTCCATGCTGGGCCTGCCCGTCATCGACCACTGCGAGGAGTCCGCCTTATCGGCGGAAGGCGTGATGCACGAGGGCTGGGTGGCTGTCCGCCTCGGCCTTGCCGGCGTGCCCGCCGCCGCCGAGGAGTCGATGGTGGCGCGGGACATCGCCCTCGCCGAGCTGACCGGCGCACAGGTTCACATCGCCCACGTGAGCACCGCGGGCAGCGTGGAACTCATCCGTCGCGCCAGGGCGAACGGACTCCCCGTCACGGCCGAAGTTACGCCGCATCACCTCTGCCTCAGCCACGAGGCGGTGCTCCTGGGCGCGGGTGAGACGCCGGGCGGACTGGCGTACGACACCGACGCCAAGGTGAGCCCGCCCCTGCGCACGCCCGAGGACGCCGCCGCCTGTATCGCCGGCCTCCTTGACGGCGCCATCGACTGCGTCGCCACCGACCACGCTCCCCACGCCGTGGAGGACAAGCTCTGCGAGTTCGACCAGGCCGCGATGGGTATCAGCGGCCTGGAGACCGCGTTGGGCCTCTGTCTCGCGCTCGTGCACGATGGCCGAGTCGAGCTACCCGCGCTCATCGAGAAGCTCACAGTCGGCCCCGTGCGCGCCCTCGGCCTCGACCGCCATGTCGAAGGGATCGGCACGCTCTCCGTCGGCGCGCCCGGCGACGTGACGCTCATCGACCCCGAGGCGGAGTGGACGGTGGAGCCGGAGCGGTTCGCCAGCAAGGGGCGCAACACGCCGCTGGCGGGGCGTATGCTTCGCGGGCGCGTTGTGGCGACGGTGTACGGGGGACGGGTGGTGTGGCAGGAATGAGTGATGTGGTTCTTGTCGCGCTATTCACGGGCTTGAGTACTGCGTCAGTGGGAGTGGTCGCCGCTATTCTCGCTTTCTTCACGCAGAAGGCTCACAGAGAAGAGCAGTACCGAGTGGCGCTATATCCGGATAGGCTGACGAGGTATCAACAGGCCATAGGACACCTCGTCGAGCTCCAGAACATTGTTTCCTACACGCCTCCTCTTCGAGAGGATATCCGCGAGCGATTCAGCGCGACGTTCCGGGCAGCAGATCAGTGGTGGACCCAGAATTGCCTATATTTGGACCCGGTGTCCGCGGAGTATCTGCGAAAGCTCTTTGCAGAGGTGGGCGCTTGGGCAGTTTTCGACTTTCCACTCCCGGGGACAACACCGGTACCCGAGAGGTTCAATGAGGCTTGGCGACTTTTGTGGACAGGCATGGGGTGGAAGCATGCTGACACGAATCTGCCGACTAGTGGGGTGGAGCGTGACCGCTAACGCCCTCCTCGTCCTCGAAGACGGCACGGCCTTCGCCGGGCAGCCGCTGGGGGCCGCCGGTGCCGCCCGAAGGGCCCACGGCGAGGTCGTCTTCTCCACTGCCATGACCGGCTACCAGGAGATGCTCACGGACCCCTCCTACGCCGGCCAGGTGCTCGTCCTCACCTACCCCCTCGCCGGCAACTACGGCATCAACGCCGAGGATGTGGAGTCGAAGCGCATCCAGGTGCGCGGCCTCGTCGTCCGCGAGGCCTGCGACCTCCCCTCGCACTGGCGCTCCGACATGACGCTGCACGAATACCTCGCTTCACAGGACGTCGTTGGTATCTCCGGCGTCGATACCCGCGCCATCACCCGCCGCCTGCGCCGCGCCGGGGTCATGATGGGCACGGTCACCGTGGACGAGACGGTCGACGAGGCGCTCGCCCGCCTCCGCTCCCTGCCTCCCTACGGTGAGACCGACTACGTCCGCGGGGTCACCGTCGAAAAGCCGTACGACTGGCCGGGCGAGGGGAAGCCGAAGCGGCACGTGGTGGTGATGGACACGGGGCTGAAGTACAACATCCTCCGCCTCCTGCGCGCGAGAGGCTGCCGCGTGACCGCCGTCCCCTGCAACACCTCTGCTGATGATGTGTTGGCGCTCAAGCCGCATGGCATCGTCTTCTCTCCCGGGCCGGGCGACCCGGCGCTGCTGGACTACGCCGTCGCCACCGTCAAACCGCTGGTCGGCAAGGTACCCGTGCTGGGCATCTGTCTGGGCCACCAGCTTCTGGGCCGCGCCTTCGGCGCGAAGACGTTCAAGCTGAAGTTCGGCCACCGCGGCGCCAACCATCCCGTGAAGGACCTGCGAACCGGCCGCGTCCACATCACCGCCCAGAACCACGGCTACGCGTTGGACCCCGACGGCCTCGGCGGCGGCATCGAGGTGTCGCAGACGCATCTGAACGATGGCACCGTCGAGGGGCTCTGGCACCCCGCGGAGCCTCTGCTCTCCATCCAGTACCACTCAGAGGCCTCGCCGGGGCCGCTGGACAACGTCTACGTCTTCGACCGGTTCATCGAGATGATCGAGGAGGCCGCCTGATGTCCGAGTTGACCTACCGCCAAGCCGGCCAAGAGGACGCCGGTGCGATCGCCGCCATCGGCTCGCAGATGCTCGACGAGCTCGGCGACGGCAGCGGCTTGCCCGGCGCGATGACGCCCGCCGACGTCTCGGAGCGCATCGCCGCCTACGCGGATAAGGGCGCGATGTTCGTATGCGCCAAGGAGAAGGGGCTCTGCGGCTTCGCGGCCCTGGAGCCGGACCCGCAGGAGGAGGGGTCCGCAGTGCTGGGCGTATGGCTGCTGCCCGCCGCACGGCGGCAGGGTACCGGCCGCGAGCTGGCGCTGATGTCGCTGGAGTTCGCCCGCACCGCCGGCTACACAAAGGTGCGGGGTACGCTGCCGTCGGGCAACGAGGCGGCGCTGGCGTTCTTCAGCGAGATCGGGGCGCTGGCCCAGGTCGTGGGCGGCGGCATGCAGTACGAGCTGCCGCTGTGAGCGAGCGCTCCCTCCGTCCCACCTGGGCCTGGCTGTGGACGGGCCTAGCCGCCCTGCTGCTGGTCGTGGGCGCGGTCACCATCGCCGCTATCGCCCTCAGCGGCGGTGACCGGGGCGAGGTACTGCTGGCGGTGCTGATTATCGGCTTCCCGGCGCTGCTTGGCGTGTTCGCCCTCGGCACGCTGGCGCTAATCATGGCCCGTCCCAGCGGTGGGTTGTGGAAGGCCGCACGCCGCTGGGCGCTCGCCCTTATCGGCGGCGCGGCGCTGCTCGGTGGCCTGGCCACCGTCAGCGAGGACACCGGTGGCGCCATCCCCCTCATCGTCGCCGGCGCCAGCGCCTTGGCGTTCCTCTGGCTGGACATCCGCCGCGGGAGGGACGCGGAGTGAACGTGCGTGTCCCAGATGATCGTGTCGCAATGGAGGTCAATCGTGGATCGACGGCCTACGAGGGTAATGAGAGGCCTCATCACAACGCATGACCGCTAACCCCTCGCGCGTCCTCATCATCGGCTCCGGCCCCATCGTCATCGGCCAGGCTGCGGAGTTCGACTACTCCGGCTCCCAGGCCTGCCGCGCCCTCCGCGAGGAGGGCGTCCACACCGTCCTCGTGAACTCCAACCCCGCCACGATCATGACCGACGAGGGGATCGCCGATACCGTCTACATCGAGCCGCTCACCGTCCCCGTTATCGCCCGCATCATCGAGCGCGAGCGGCCGGACGGCCTCCTGCCCACGCTGGGCGGCCAGACCGGCCTCAACCTCGCCGTGGAATTGGCTGACTCCGGCGTACTCGACCAGTACGGCGTCCGCGTCCTCGGCACCCCCATCGAGACGATCCGCCGCGCCGAGGACCGCGAGCTGTTCCGGCAGCTCCTCGCCGATATCGGCGAACCGCTGCCGGAGAGCGCCGCCGTCACCTCCGTCGCCGAGGTGAAAGACGTAGCCAAGGAGCTCGGCCTGCCCCTGGTCGTGCGGCCCGCCTATACGCTGGGCGGCACCGGCGGCGGCATCGCCCACACGGCTGCTGACCTGGAGGCGATCGTCCGCGCCGGCCTTGCCGCCTCGCCCATCGATCAGGTGCTGCTGGAGCGCTGTCTCCTGGGCTGGAAAGAGATCGAGTACGAGGTGATGCGTGACGCCGCCGATAACTGCATCACCGTCTGCAACATGGAGAACTTCGACCCCATGGGCGTCCACACCGGCGACAGCATCGTCGTCGCGCCCAGCCAGACGCTGAGCGATAAGGAGTACCAGATGCTGCGCTCCGCCTCGCTCAAGATCATCCGGGCCCTCGGCATCGAGGGCGGCTGCAACATCCAGTTCGCCCTGGCGCCGCGGCGGGAGATCGTGGACTGGGCCCTGGGGCCGGACGGGCGGCCGCCCTACTACGTCATCGAGGTGAACCCCCGCGTCTCCCGCAGCTCCGCCCTCGCCTCCAAGGCCACCGGCTACCCCATCGCCCGCGTCGCCGCCAAGATCGCCGCCGGCAAGCGCCTGGACGAGATCGCCAATCGCGTCACCGGCCAGACCACCGCCGCCTTCGAGCCCGCTCTCGACTACTGCGTGGTGAAGATCCCCCGCTGGCCGTTCGACAAGTTCCCCCTGGGCGACCGCAGCCTGGGCACACAGATGAAGTCCACCGGCGAGGTGATGGCGATCGACCGCACGTTCGAGGCCGCTCTCGGCAAGGCGCTCCGCGCTCTGGAATTCGGCGGACGCTCCTTATTGTGGCAGGACCCCACCTGGGGCGATGTCGACCCCGCCTCCCGCATCGCCGAGCCCACCGACGAGCGGTTGTGGGCGCTACTGGCGGCCCTGCGCCGTGGTCACACACCGAAGAAGCTCTCCAACGTCTCCGGCATCGATCCCTGGTTCATCCACAAGCTAGACCGTATGGTCCAGATGGAGCAGCGCCTCCTCTCCGAGCCGCTGGCCCCGCAGCTCCTGAGAGAGGCGAAGCGGCTCGGACTCTCCGACGCTGTTATCGGCACGTTGGCCGACCGGTTGCCGGAGCAGGTGCGCGCCCTCCGCCGTGAGTGGGGCGTGCAGCCCGTGTACAAGATGGTCGACACCTGCGCCGCCGAGTTCGAGGCGGATACGCCCTACTTCTACAGCACCTACGACGAGGAGAATGAGGCGCCGCCGCTGGAGGGCGACAGGGCGCTCGTCATCGGCAGCGGGCCCATCCGCATCGGTCAGGGGATAGAGTTCGACTACTGCTCCGTGCACGCCGCCTGGGCCCTCCAGGAGGCCGGCATGAAGGCGATCATGGTCAACTCCAACCCCGAGACCGTCTCCACCGACTTCGATACCAGCGATCGTCTCTACTTCGAGTCACTCGATGAGGAGGCGGTGCGTGACCTGCTGGAGAACGAGTCGCTCAACGGTCAGGGGCCGCCCTCCATCGTCCAGTTCGGCGGTCAGACGGCGATAAACCTGGCCGCGCCCCTCCACCGTGCCAACCAGCCCATCCTCGGCTCCAGCGCTGAGGTGATCGACGTCGCCGAGGACCGCGCCCGCTTCGAGGACCTGATGCAGCGGCTGGGCATACCTCAGCCGCCGGGCGCTGCCGTCAGCAACGTAGAGGACGCCCTCAGCACCGCCCAGCTTATCGGCTATCCGGTGCTGGTGCGGCCCAGCTACGTCCTCGGGGGCCGTGCTATGGAAATCGTCCAGAACGCCACTGAGCTCATACGTTATGTCACCGAAGCCGTCGCTATGAGCGAAGGGAAGCCCATCCTCATCGATAAGTACCTCGAAGGCAAGGAGGCGGAGGTGGACGCCGTCTGCGACGGCGAGTCCACCCTGATTCCCGGCGTCATGGAGCACATTGAGCGCGCCGGTGTCCACTCCGGCGATTCCATGGCGGTCTACCCTGCCCTTGGCCTCACCATGGACGAGGTGAACACCATCGTGGACTACACCCAGCGGATCGGTGCCGCCCTCAAGGTGCGCGGCCTGATGAACCTCCAGTACGTGATCATGCGCTCAGACAAGGACGAACGCCGTGGTCAGCTCCCCTCGGGCGGAGATGGCGGGAGCTCGACCGTGTACATCCTGGAGCTGAACCCCCGCGCCAGCCGCACGATACCGTTCATCTCTAAGGTGACCGGCGTCCCCATGGTCCGCCTCGCCATCCAGGTTATGCTGGGCAAAACGCTGGCGGAGCTAGGCTACCAGCCGGGGCTCTGGCCCAAGCGTAAGCTCGTGGCGGTCAAGGCGCCGGTCTTCTCCATGTCCAAGCTGATCGGTGTAGATACCTACCTCGGCCCGGAGATGAAGTCTACCGGCGAGGTGATGGGCGTGGACTACACCTTCGAGGCCGCCCTGGCCAAGGCACTCCACGCCTCCGGTCTGGCGTTGCCCAACCGCGGTTCCATCCTCCTCAGCCTCGCTGACCACACCAAGCCGGAGGCCCTTCCCGTCGCACGCAGCCTGGCCGAGTGCGGCTATCGCATTTATGCGACGGAGGGCACCGCGGCCATGCTCAGGGCCATCAACCTGGCCGTCGAGCAGGTGCCAAAGCGGTTGGACGAAGGCCACCCAAACGTCGTCGACATCATCCGCGAGGGGCTGGTGGACGTGGTAATTAACACGCCGCAGGGCGGCCAGGCAGCCACCCTGCGCGACGGATTTCAGATCCGCCGCGCAGCCGCCGAGCGCCGCATCCCCTCGTTCACCTCCATCGATACCGCCGCCGCCGCCGTCTCCGCTCTCGCCGGCGGCGACCGCCACTTCACTGTCCAGCCCCTGCGAGACTACCTTTCGCCGTGAAGCTGGAGACCGCCCGCCTCCTCTCTCACGAGCAGGTGTACGAGGGCACGTTCCTCATGTGGCTCTCCTGCCCGCCCATAGCCCGCGGCGCCTCGCCGGGGCGCTTCCTCATGATCCACTGCGCTGACGGTTACGACCCGCTGCTCCCGAGACCCATGAGCTTCCACCGCTTCCGCGATACTGACGACGAGCGTCAGTTCGCCATCCTCTACGACGTCCGCGGGCGTGGGACGGCATGGCTCTCCCAGCGCCAGGCTGGCGATCATCTGACGCTGTTCGGGCCCCTGGGTAGAGGCTACGCTGTCAAACGCGATGCGCAGAACCTGCTTCTGGTCGCCGGCGGGCTCGGCGTAGCGGCGCTCATCGTCCTGGCTGACGAGGCGATCAAGCGGGGCAAAGCCGTAACGCTGCTCCAGGGCGCTCGCACCG
>CAZYOV010000077.1:0-1128 GCA_964649215.1 uncultured Dehalococcoidia bacterium | reverse complement strand
GAGATCGTATCGCTACTGGACACGCCGATGGAGTTCCCCTGGGCGGCGTTCTTCCCCAACAACAGCCAGCAGGACTTCGACCCCTACAGGGACCGCTATCCCGGCTCCTACGCCAGCGACGATAAGTTCCGCACCTACGCCCACTGCTACGCGTTGCGTTCTCAGGGCACGACGGTCCTCGTGGACACCGGCATAGGCCCAGGCATGGGTGGCCGCCTGCTGGAGGAGATGAACTCGAAGGGCGTCCCGCCGGACAGCGTGGACATAGTGATCTTCACGCACCTTCACCCGGACCACGTGGGCTGGAACCGGACCACTGACAACGCGGCCACATTCTCCAACGCCCGCTACTGGATCCCTCAGGGCGACTGGGATTTCTTCACCAATCCGGAAGTGGTCTCGCAGAACCCCCACATCGGCGCCGCCGTCCTTCCCCTCAAGGAGGATGGGCTCATCGATCTCTTCTCGGGCGAGAAGGCGATCACACCGGAGCTCACCACCTACCCCACACCGGGGCACACCCCCGGCCACACCAGCATCATGGTCTCTTCGGCGGGCGAGAGAGCGATCATCACCGGCGACCTCGCCCACCACCCAGCCCAGGTCGAGCGCACAGAGTGGCGCCCCGGCGTCGACGGTGACCCCACGCAGGCGGTCGAGACCCGCAGCAAGGTGTTCGACCAACTGGAGGCGGACGGGCTGCTGGCGGCCATCTGCCACTTCCCGGATCCCGGGTTCGGCAAGCTCGTGCGGCTGGAGGGGAAGCGCGTCTGGCGGGCGCTGTAGAGCGCGCCGTTTAGCTCGCCGCGGCCGTCTGGGCGAAGTAGTGCTGCACGCTCGTCTTAGCGGCGATCTTCTGGGCGATCTCCAGAATCGCCTGCGCCACCGGGGAGTCCGGAGCGCTAACCATGATCGGCACGCCGCTGTCGCTGCTCTCACGGACCGTCACGTCCAGGGGTATCTCGCCCAGGAAATCTAACCCCAACTCCTCCGCGGTTTCCTGGGCGCCGCCGTGACCGAAGATGTCTGTGCGCTCGCCGCAGTGCGGACAGGCGAAGTAGCTCATGTTCTCAACGACACCGAAGACGGGCACCTGCAGCTTCTCGAACATCATCACCGCCTTCATCG
>CAZYOV010000076.1:0-10995 GCA_964649215.1 uncultured Dehalococcoidia bacterium | reverse complement strand
TGGACCCTCCCTCAGGGCCTGAGTATGCTTGCCCCATTATCAGCAATTGAGAGACAACATTCAAGGAATCCATATCCCTGCGGGCGAACGTGAAAGAGGATGAGGTAGACGAGTATTGTGCCGATCACCACGATATCAAGTCCCGCGACCTCGTTGATAGCGCACTAACGGCACTTAGTGGTGGTCGCGGGCGCGGCACCGTGATCACGCGAAAGAAGCGACGCACAACATACAACTTCAGCTAGAATATACACAACTGTACGAGCACTGCTTGGGAGATGGTGATGTCAATTTACCCGACTCCGGAACAGGTTCAGAAGCTGGTCGCCGGCCCGCAAGACCAGCCTGTCGTCATGATCAATCTGCTTCGCTTCAAGTCGCAGGCCGATAGGCCTGAAGAAGGCATGTCTGGTGAGGAGGCTTACCGGCGTTACGGCATCAAGATGCAGATGTTTGTCGAGTCGAAGGGTGGGCGCTTCATCTGGATCGGCCGGATCGACTCTCAGGTGATCGGCGAGGGCGGCGAAGGATTCCACGCTGCGGCCCTGGTCGAATACCCGTCACGAAAGGCTTTTCTCGAGATCGCCAGCGATCCTTACGTTCAGGAGGAGATCGGGGCCTCCCGCGCGGCCGGCCTCGAGAGCCAGTGGCTGCTGGCCGCTACGGAGATGCCGTCGTGACCGCGGAATCTCATGACGGCCTGGACTTCATCGTGAAGCGAGATGACTGGCGGCAGTGCCGGTTCGTGCCTGCGGCGGTAGAGAGCGAGCTGCAGCCCGGGCAGGTGCTCTTGCGGGTCGACCGTTTCGCGTTCACATCGAACAACATCTCGTACGCACTGGCGGGAGACGCGCTGGGATACTGGCGGTTCTTCCCGACAGAGGAGGGATGGGGCCGACTGCCCGTGATGGGCTTCGGAGATGTTATCCGGTCGAGCCACCCCGACGTGCCCGAAGGCGATCGTGTCTTCGGCTTTTTCCCGATGTCCACCTATCTCGCGATCGAGGCGGACAGGGTTACCCCACGGCAGTATATCGACGCCGCTCCGCACCGACAGCAAACGGCAGCGGCCTACAGACAGTACTCCCGGGTCAGGGGCGACCCGTTCTACACGGCCGAGCGCGAGGACCAGCACATGCTCCTGTGGGGGCTCTTTTTTACGTCCTTCCTGGTCGAGGACTTCCTCGCCGACAACGACTTCTTCGGCGCGCAATCCTTCGTGATCACCAGCGCTTCTAGCAAGACGGCGATCGCGCTTGCGTTCATGCTCGCCCAGCGAGGGCGCGGCAAGGTCATCGGACTGACTTCGCGAGGCAACCTACCGTTCGTGGACAGCCTGGGGTTCTACGCCGAGGCGGTCGCTTACGACGATCTCAAGTCGCTCGCGGCAGACGTTCCGATTGTGTTGGTGGATCACGCAGGCGACGGTGAGGTAGTGAACGGGCTCCACCATCATTACGGCAACAACATCAAGTACAGCTGCCTGGTCGGCGGGACGCACTGGGGCGCCAGCCCGCTAGCGAGCGATCTTCCCGGAGCTACTCCCAAGTTCTTCTTCGCACCGAGCCAAATACAGAAGCGCAGCCAGGATTGGGGTGCGGCCGGCCTGCAGGAGCGAATAGGAGAGGTCTGGGTGCGGTTCCGCGACTCAAGCGACGAGTGGCTGAGCGTTGTCCGTCACACTGGACGCGATGCGGTAGAGGGCGCGTACCGGGACGTCCTAGAGGGACGCTCGAAGCCGGATCAAGGGCATGTGCTCTCGTTGTGGGAACAGGGGTCATAAGGGCTGGCGAGGGGATTCTATCCTGACATCGGGGCAGCTGCAAACTCCGCATCATGTGGGTAATCGGACTACCTTCTCTTGTTGGATGGAGTCTTGAATGGCTATAGACAGTCGGAGTGCCTCTAAGGCTCGCTCTGCGCTGAGCAACTGTGGATCGGCATCGCCGCGGACACATTCGACAAAGTACTGGCACTCCGCCACGTAGGGGTCTTGCCCATTGACGCGGACGTCTTCGCTTCCAGCTCCATAGGAAGCGAGAGTAGTCTTGGGTATACCGTTAGGGAACGTCGTAGATAAGTCCAGAGCCTTCGTCTCTCCGACGACCCGAATACCAACGCTGAAGGGAAAGCTGGTTGGCATGAGACCACTGGCTTCCACATTCGCAACGAAATCGCCGTAGCGAAGAGCGGCAACGACATGACCCGGGATTCCTTCGGGATAGCCTGTCGCAGCAGCGTAAACCTCGTTTGGCAGGCCAAACAGCCAATTCAGAACGTCTAAGTCGAAGGTCATCAGTTCAGTTGTGGGATCGCCATAGTGCTCTTTGAACTCGCTGCTTTCTCGGCGTAAGTACGACCCAAGTCGGTAGGCGTACACTGCCAGTGGTCTACCCAGCTCGCCAGACACGACTGCCCGCTGGATGTGCTGGTATTCCGAAACCGAGCGCATGAGCAGACCGACGAGAAGAAGCCTGTCGTTGGATCGAGCCGCGCCAATCATCGCTTCCGCATCTTCTTCGGTGAGAGCGAAGGGAGTCTCACAGAAGACATGTTTTCCAGCGTTTAGTGCTGTCACAACAAAGTCGCGATGCACGTTCGAAGGTAGGCAGACGTCCATAGCCTCAATAGTGGGGTCGTCGAGAAGTTGGTGGAGGTCAGTTGTAGCAGGGGAACTCACACTCTCGGCGATTGGACTGACCTTGCTCAAGGTTCGCCCATAGATCGCAGCGATTTCGACGCCCGCAATGCCGTGGTAGGCACGGGCATGCATCACACCCATTGCGCCTGCTCCCAAGATTCCAACCCGCATTATGAGCAATACATACCGCAGAACGGGCTAACCTCGCAAGGACCGTATGACAATTCACCGAGAGTTGTGACGGGCTCATGGCGTCGTCGAGTTCCCGAAATCGCCCAATCCGGCAGTCGCGAAACGAATCCGCCCATCTAATATCAGTAGGACCTGAACGAATAATCGTTCCGGACGTTATTGGCCTGGCCGACGCTTCACTCCCTTCGACGGTGTAAAATAGGCCTCGCCATGGACCCAAGCATTCAGTACGCAACGTCCCCGGATAGCGCGAGCATCGCCTACTGGACGTTAGGCGAGGGTCAGCCTCTTGTCTATATGGCAGGTGGTCCCTGGCACCACATCGAACTGTGGGAGGTCCCCGAGTGCCGCCGCTGGTATGACCGCATCGCGCAGGACCGGATGCTGGTCCGTTACGACCTTCGCGGGACCGGATCATCCGGCCGGGACGTTGCGGACTACTCACTGGAAGCCCAGGTATCGGATCTAGAGGCGGTCGTGGACCGCATCGGCCTCGATGGATTCGCGTTGGTAGCCGCTACAGATGCGGGGCCAGTCGCAATTTCCTACGCCGCTCGGCATCCCGAAAGCGTGGCGCGCCTTGTGCTTTGGTGCTCGTGGGCGAGGACCGCGGACCTGGCTTCGCCGAGAATTCAGGCCTGGCTGAGCCTGATCAATCAGGACTGGGAGCTCATGACGGACACGTGTGCCCAGATAGCCCTCGGATGGTCGGCGGGCGAAGTAGGGAGGCAGGCCGCTGACCGGCTGCGGCAAGCCGTGACCCGGGACGCCGCCGCAGCCGCGCTGGCAGCCGCGGGCAGGTTCGACGTGACGGACGTGCTTTCCGATATACGGGCGCCCACGCTCGTGCTGCACCGGCCTGATGTTTCGTGGTTTCCAGCAGGCGTCGCCCAAAACCTCGCCTCCCGGATACCGGATGCTCGCTTGACCTTGCTGGAGGGGGAGTCGACAGCACCCTACCTTGGCGATACCGAAGCCGCGGCCAGTGCCCTCGTTGAGTTTCTGGATGAGGAGCCGCAGCCTGCGACCGGGGCGGCACCGGCGCCCTCGGTCGGCGGTGACCGGTCAAGGATGGCCCATCCGGACGGCTTGACGGACCGGGAGATCGAGGTGCTGCGGCTCGTCGCTGCGGGGCGAACGAATAAGGAGATCGCCGACGCGCTCGTGCTCAGCGTGCGTACCGTTGAGCGACACATCACGAACGTCTACGGGAAGATCGGCGCACGCGGCCGGGCGGACGCCGCCGCCTACACGCTGACCCACGGCCTCTTCTAGCCTGCCGCAGTTGGTTCTACGTGTTTTCCGCCACGGATGGGCGTTTCGGCGCCCGTTCTCGTTGCCCAAATTACGTGGTTACTCGGATGGCAGGCGCGCCTCTCCTGGGTAGTCTGGCTCCTAGAACGGGCGGCAACGTTGGTCTCCCGCGACAGCAAAAGGAGGGTGACACAATGGCGAGCGGACGAATAGATGAGATGACGATGAAGATGGCGGAGATCGGAGGTCTCTTTGACTACGGGCCACAGCTCTCGCGGCTGCTCGTCCTGGTCTGGCGGTCTCTCGCAACGGGCCACCCCGTCACCGGGAATCAGATAAACGAGTTCGTCTCGGACCTCGGCATCGAGCCCGCACAGGCGGACCAGTTCCTGAGGCAGATGACGGAACGTGAGACTGACGACAGCATCGTCGGCATCATGGGGCTGTCGCTGAACGATCACGCGCACCGGTTCACTGTCAACGGTATCCCGATGTCGACCTGGTGTGCCGCGGACACGCTCTTCCTGCCCGCCATGCTAGGGCAGACGGCGGCTGTCGAGTCCGAGTCACCGCTGAACAAGGAGATGGTGCGGGTAACGGTCAGCCCAGATGGCGTCCTGACCGCGCAGCCGGCCGATGCGGTAGTCACGATCGTGGTGCCGAAGGAGACGGACATGAGCTCAGTGGCGTCCATCTGGATGACCTTCTGCCACCACATCTTCTTCTTCGCGTCGAGGAGCGAAGCAGAGCAGTGGGCTAGCGGCCGAGACGACATCGAGATCCTGTCACTGGAGGAGGGCTACGAGCTCGCACAGCAGCTATGGTCCAATGTCCTCCCCCACGCGAAGGAACTCGCCACTGCAGTAGAGGTTCAGGAATAGCCGATAGCTGGAAATCGACGACACCGAGAAGGAGAACAACCCATGTCCTTGAGCACATCACCCAGTCAGCAGCGAGCGATAGGCGTTGGCGGAACCATCGGCCGAGTGCTGCTGGGCCTAGCGTTCATCTACCTAGCGGTTACCGAGTTTGGCATGCCTGAGTGGGAGCTGGCATGGCAGGGGCCAGTTCTGGGGCTGATTGTCTTCCCCGCTGCGCTGATGCTGTTCCAGGCCGTGCGGCTTCGCTTCACGAACGAGACCCTCAACGCCACGGGAGGTTTGGGGTTCTGTCTCAACTTTGCCGTGGGGACGGTGCTGTTCATCATCCCCTTCACCCGCGAGGCCGCCCTGATCTTCTACGGCGCCTCGCTGTTGCTGGCGGCCGCCCGCGGCTACGCCGGCTGTGAGATCCTGGCGATCACGAACTGGGTCTTGAGGCGGGACGACCAGGTGGGCTGCGTCGTGTTCTCACCGCTGGATGAGGTGGAGGCGCGGATCAAAGGAAGCGCGGCCGGTCCAGCCGCTCTGGTGTAAGATGAGGGGGAATCGTGTCTGAGAGCAAGACGAGCGACGAAGCCTTCGAACGGACCCTGGCCTTCTTGCGCGACAGGTGGACACGCCCTCTCGATATCACAACAATCGAGCAGGCGCATCAGGCATTGGGCTTGCCGCCCGACGACGAGCTACGGTGGCGCCTGTACGAGCATCTGCAAGCGAACCCCGGGTCGCTGGCCACTAAAGCCCGGTACGGCGTGTCCGCGTCGACGGTGACCCTCACCAACGAGGAGAAGCTGGCGGGCCGCGCCCTCGTGCTAGCGAAGGACGAGGACGAAGCGCAGGCGGCCGCGGCCCTGGACGGGCAGAGCTGGCAGCGTGCGAAAGCGATGCTGCGGCGGATCGGCCTTCTATCGGAACAGGGATGGCGTCCAGCGGACGATCACGAGCGTCTGATTGAAGGTGTGGGCCTGCTCTTCCACACGGTGCGCGCGCGCGGCGAGGTGTTCAACGTACCCTGAGCGGTCGATTTCATGCTGCTGGTCAGCAGCGACTACCCAGAGGAACGGATCGAGATCGAGGACTCGTGCGCCCACTGCCTGGACCGGATTTCGGTAGCGATCGAAAACGCGAAAGTCACATCGGCGACGCCGGATTCGACGTACGCCTTCTACGGCGGGGGCTGAGGGGTGAACAACCTCTTCAGTTCTGAAGAGCACTGGCAGGCGTGGATACGTGAGAACCCGAGCTACGAAGGGACGCCCGGCGCGCCCGTCGCCGAGTTCGTCGAGCGGATCGTGAATCAGTTCAAGGGCTGAACATTCCGAAGCCCCCGTTCTTCATCCGAGCACGCCGCTAAAGCGCTACCGGAAGTATATGGCAGCAGCGAGCTTTAGCTCGCTCCACATCTCGGATCACTGATCTGCCATAGTGTGGCCTCTGCAACGACGCTAGGGAACGAACGCCTCGTTCGCGGACGTCACGGACAGGCCAGCCACCGGTCCGCCGGCAGGCACGTAGATCGCGCCAGCAACTGCGGCCGCACCCATCCCATGCCGAGCAGTCGGTAGAGGGGGGAGCGTCTGCCACGAGTCGGATGCGAGATCATAGGCCTCGTTCTCATCGAAAGTCCCTTGAGAGCCTTCGCCCCCGACGACGTGGATGAGGCCGGCGACGACAGCCGCGCCGATTCCGCTTCGAGCTGTAGGGAGTGGCGCCCGCTCGACCCATCCGTCGGTCGCTGGGTCGTACTCCTCGTTCGTGTCCAGGTTGCGGCCAAAGTCGAACGAGATGCGGCCTCCGATCGCATATATCTTGCCGTCGATGACGCCGATCGCCAGGTGATCACGGGGGGTCGGAATGGATGCAGCCCGTGTCCAGGAGTCAGACAGGGGTTCATAGACCTCGACGGCGTCGGAGTTCGCCGCGCCAGCGCCGGCTACGCCTGCGATCGCGTAGATTCGGCCCCCAACGGCCGCAGCGGCAAGCGCCCCTCTTGCCGTCGGCATTGGACTCTTCTCCTCCCAAGTGTTCGACTCGGGATCGTATACGAACAGATCATCACGTGGGTCATTGAAACCGACCTCAAACCCTCCAACCACGTACAGTTTGCTATCGAGGCCAACCGCAGCTGCGTGGTGGCGAGGCCCCGGCAGAGGTGCGGCCTGGCTCCATTTATCGGTGTCGGGATCGTAGACCTCCACACTGGTAGTCGGAATCCCTGAGTCATCGAACCCTCCGACCACGTAGATCTTTCCGAGTACTTCGGCCACCGCCACCTCGGACCGTGGGGTCGGCACGGGCGCCCGTTGTTCCCACTGCCTCAGGTCGCTCGAAATGGACGGTGTCGGCTGCTCAGGCGTGTCCGGCCGCTCCGGCGTGGGGGAAGCCTCCCTTGGCGCCCCAGCCGGCGTCCCACCGGGGTCATCGTTGCCGCAGGCCGTTCCCAACAGCGCGACCAAAGCAGCTGTCAGAAGGAGAGCCCCGCTCGCACCTTTTACCATCATTACCTGATGCTAACAGATAGAGTTCCAGCGCGAATCGGCGGTCGCTGAGCGTCCGTGAAGTGCTAGAATCAACCAGGCGAGCGCCCGCAGCCAGACGAGGAGGAGCCTATGACTTCGGTCTACGGCGACATTGAGGCGAAGGACGAGTTCACTCACCCCCTGGGCACGGAGAAGAACTTCAACGAGAGCATGTACTTCAACTTCTTCGACGGGGAGCGCGGCTACGGGGGCTTCCTGCGTACCGGCAATCGGGCCAACGAAGGATACGCGGAGGTCACCCTCTGTCTCTATCTCCCGGGAGGAGAGGTGATGTTCAACTACAAGCGGCCCGAGATCGCCGATAACGACGCCTTCGATGCGGGCGGGATGAGGTTCGAGGTGGTGGAGCCGCTGGCGAAGCACCGGACGCTCTACGAAGGGTCGGCCGTGTTCCTGCGGGAGCCGGAGCAGATGGCGGAGCCGGGGCAGGCGTTCCGGGAGAACCCCCACAAGCAGGTGAGCCTTGATCTGATCCATGAGGCCGTGGGACCGGTGTTCGGATCCACCGGCGCCCAGCGTGAGGCCGTGGACCCGGAGAGGGAGTTCGCCCGCGCCCACTACGAGCAGCACATGCGGATCAGTGGCGCCCTGGTTATCGACGGGGAGAGTACGAAGATCAACGGCCTGGGGTTGCGCGACCACTCCTGGGGACCGCGATACTGGCAGGCGCTGAAGTACTACCGCTGGCTTAACTGCACCTTCGGCCCGGACTTCGGCCTGATGGTCTCGGAGGTCTGCCCCGCTGAGGGCGCCAGCATCCAGAGCGGCGTCGTCTTTCGCGGCGAAAGCCTGGAGCGGATAAGCACCGTGAAGATCGACACCGAGTATCTGCCCGACTCCCCCTACCACCAGCAGCGCCTGACCGCGACGCTGGGGCTGGAGAGCGGGGAGCGGCTCACCCTGGAGGGCAGCGTGAGGGGGTTCATCCCCCTGCGCAACCGGCGGGCCGGCATGGTGACACACATAGGCGAGGGGATGACCGAATACCGCTGCGAGGGCCGCATCGGCCTGGGCATCTCCGAGTATCTGGATCAGATCCAGTAGGTTGACCCCCGAACAGCTCGCCGAACGGCTGACGGAGTTCCTCAAGCGATCCCACGGCGCCCGTTCCGTCCGGATCGAGGGGCTGCGTCTGCTAACCGGCGGCGCCTCACGGCAGACTTGGTCGTTCGATGCCGTGATCGAGGATGCCGGGGGTGAGATCAGCAGACAGGCGCTGATCCTGCGCGGCGACCCGCGCCGGGGGCCCAACCTTATGCCGCGAGAGCTGGAGTACGCTCTTCTAAAGGCCGCCGGCGAGGAGGGTGTTCCCGTACCGAAGGTGCATCTCATGGGCGACGACTCGCTTGGGATGCCCTTCTTCCTCATGGAACGGGTTGAGGGCGAGACGATCCCGCGCCGCCTTCTGCGCGACGACATCTACGCCGAGGCTCGCCGGGCGATGACGGGACAGCTAGGCGCGATCCTGGCCAACATCCATCGCGTACCCACCGAGGGGCAGGGGCTGGACGAGTTGCCGGCGCCCCCACCTGACCGTTCTCCGGCCGAGAATGAGGTGACGAGGTACGAGCAGACGTACCGCGCCGTGACGCCGCAGCCGCACCCGAGCTTTGAGCTGGCGTTCCGCTGGCTGCGGCAGCACCTGCCGCCGGCGGAGGAGCGAACTCTCGTGCACGGCGACTACCGCATCGGCAACGTCATCTTCGGCCCCGAAGGGGCGCGGTCCATCCTGGATTGGGAGCTGGCCCACATCGGCGACCCCATGGAGGACCTCGGTTGGATATGCGTTCGCTCCTGGCGCTTTGGCAACGATGACCTGCCTGTGGGCGGCATCGGCACTCGGGAGGAGTTCTGGCGCGCCTACGAGGCGGCCGGCGGTTCGCCGGTGGACCCGGCGCGCGTCCGTTTCTGGGAGGTGTTCGGCAACCTCCGGTGGGGGATCATCTGTATCACGCAGGCGAAGGCCTACCTGGACGGGCTCAGCCCCAGCGTCGAGCTCGCCGCCATCGGGCGGCGTACCGCGGAGACGGAGTGGGAGCTGCTGAACCTGATGGAGGAGGGCTGATGCAGGACCGTCCCACATACGACGAGCTGCTGGCTGCCGTGGAGCGCTTCCTGAGTCAGGAGATCGTCCCCAATACGGAGGGCGTGCGCCGGTTCCACGCCCGCGTAGCCGCGAACGTCCTCGGCATCGTCCGACGGGAGCTGGAGCGAGAGGAGGAGCAGCTTGCCGCCGAGTGGGCCGGCCTGGACGGCTTGCTGGGGCCAGCGAAGCCGCCGAAAGGCCGAGCGGCGCTTCGCGAGGCGGTGGGAGCCCGCACGGCAGACCTGTGCGAGCGCATACGTGCGGGAGAAGCGGACGCAGGGCCGTTCCGAGAGGCGGTCATCAGTCAGGTGCGGCGGGCGATTCGAGACAAGCTGCTGGTGAGCAATCCGGGCTGGCTGGGTAGGTAGCGCCGCGGTGCCCGCGGGCGTGGCAGCTCAGGCGCACTAGTGCGACCCGACACACAGAGCGCTATAATCTATCGATAACAACGATATCGCGACCGGACGAAGCCACGACCCACAAAAGATGCTCTGGCAAGCAATCCTAGTCGGCTCCAAATTCTACCATTTGGACCCGCGCGCCACATACTACGACAGATACTCGAGCGACAAGCGAATGGGCCTGTGGACCAAGCCGGACACCATACCGGAGGCCGAAGTAGAGAGGCTCATACTGTTCCTGAATCAGTGGAATTCCCACTACGACAGTAGCCCGACTCAACGGCGCCAGCTACTTCAGGCGATTCGCAGCGCCTTCCCCCGGATCGAAGCATTGGGGAAGGCAACCCTTCTAACGATAGATCTGAGCGCGGACTCTGTACGACGCGATATCTCCCTAGTGTTCCAGGCAATAGCCTCCTGCGGAAGCAGATACGAGGCTACTGCCGCCTCAAAGATACTCCACACAATCAAGCCTGAGCTTTTCGTGATGTGGGACAACCAGATCCAGGGTAGTTATGCCTGCGATCGAAGTAGCGACGACTACGCCTCGCGCTTCCTACCCCGTATGCAGAAGCTAGTTCTGAAGGCGCTTGGGGAGTACACAACGGCCGAAGACGTGACTCGGAACGAGGCAATGCGGGCGCTCATGTCGTGCGGCCACACACTCGCCAAGGTGATAGATGAGTTCAATTTCGCCAAGTTCACGCTGAAGACGGACGAAGTCTGGGATGCAGAGTTGAGCGCGACAGCTAGTGCCCGGGCCTGACGTTTAGCCGGGTGCTAATTGAAGAAGAGCGTTGGTACTGGCAGGCGCTATAGCCGATCCTGCGGTGGGACAGTAGCGCCGCGGTGCCGGCGGGCTTCGCGCTCATACGGATGCAGCAGGCGGGGCCGGCCTACTCACCTGCGGCGGGTATGGGTTCTGGTTGGGGAGTGAAGGGGAGTGGCAGCCGGGAGGCGATGTAGAGCAAGACTGCCGATCCAGCGAAGGCCGCGAAAA
>CAZYOV010000075.1:0-11038 GCA_964649215.1 uncultured Dehalococcoidia bacterium | reverse complement strand
CCAGCTCCGGGCCGATCACATGGACGATCCCCTGCCGGTCGGACTCCATGCCGTAAAGCTGTATACCGTACTCCTCGCAGTTGCTCTTCAGCGCCTCGAGTTGCTTGCGCGAGACCTCGTCACGAATCGGGAGCCTGCGGTCGGTAGTCGGCACGTTGTGGTCAACGGTGGCGATAGTGAGGTCAGGACGGCGTACGCTACGCTCGGCAAGCCGTAGCCCCTCGAACGCCTGGGCGGAGGTCACCTCGTGCACCAGATGCAGGTCCACATAGAGTAGAGAGGGCTTCCCCTCCTCCTGATGCACCAGGTGCGCATCCCATATCTTCTCGAGTAGGGTCTTCGGTTTCACAATGGCACCTTCTAGTGGCCCAAAAGGGGCTAGCTGGCACTTACCAGAATACGCCAGGAAGGGCGAATTCGCCATCGCCCTCCCAGCGATCCTCTCTACGGGTTAGCCCACACCTCGCTGTCGCGGGCCTGGGGAGAGTGGGCCAGCAGCCGGTTGAGGGCGTTGAGCAGCGCCTTGGCGGAGGCGACAACGATATCGGTATCGGCGCCGCGGCCCACGAACGTGCGGCCGTCGGCCTCGATGCGCACCGTCACCACGCCCTGGGCGTCGATCCCCTCGGTGACGGCGTTCACCGCGTACTCAATGAGCTGGTTGGGCACGCCGACCAGACCGTTGATGGCGCGATAGGAGGCGTCAACCGGCCCTGTGCCGGTTGAGGTGGTGGTCGTCTCCCGGCCCTCAGGGCCGATGAGGCACACGTTGGCCGTGGACATGGCCTGGTTTCCGCAGGACACCTGGAGCAGGTCCAGCTTGTAGACCTCCTCCACCGTGCGCCGCTCCTCGGACACCAGGGCGTCCAGGTCCCGGTCATCGATCTCGCCCTTCTTGTCCGCCAGCTCCTTGAACGCCAGGAAAACGCGGTCCATCTCCTCGCGGGTGATCTCGTAGCCCAGCTCGTCCAGGCGGGCCTTTAGACCGTGGCGGCCGGAGTTCTTGTTGAGCACGATCATCCCGCCGCGGCTGAGGCCGATGTCGCGGGCGTCGATGATCTCGTAGGTCTCGCGCAGCTTAGTGATCCCGTGCTGGTGGATGCCCGACTGGTGGCGGAAGGCGTTGACGCCCACGATCGCCTTATTCGGCTGAACCGCCATCCCCGTGAGCTGGGAGACCAGGCGGCTGGTGCGGTGGATCTGCGTAGTGTCCACGTTTGTCGAAAGGCCGAAGAAGTCGCTCCGCGTCTTGATCGCCATCACCACCTCCTCCAGAGAGGCGTTGCCCGCCCGCTCGCCGATTCCGTTGACGCAGGTCTCGACCTGGCGGGCGCCGGCGCGGATAGCGGCCAGGCTGTTGGCCACGGCCAGCCCGAGGTCGTTATGACAGTGGACGGAGATCAGCGCCTTGTGGATGTTGGGCACGTTCTCCTGGATCTGGCGCAGGAACTCGCCGAACTCCTCCGGGATGGCGTAGCCTACGGTATCGGGGATGTTGATGGTGGTCGCCCCGGCCTCGATGCACTCGCTGATCATGCGAAAGACGTACTCAGGCTCGGAGCGAGTGGCGTCCATGGGGGAGAACTCCACGTCGGAGCAGTGCTTTTTGGCGCGGGCCACCTGTGTGCGGGCCATCTCCAGCACCTGCTCGCGGTCCTTCTCCAACTGGTGAAGGATGTGGATATCCGAGACGGAGAGGAATACGTGGATGCGCGGCTGGGCCGCGTGCTTCACGGCGTCCCAGCAGGCGTCCACGTCGCCGGCGACGGCGCGGGCCAGGCCCGCGATGACGGTGCCGCGCACCTCCTTGGCGATGGCGACGACGGACTCGAAGTCGCCCGGCGAGGACGCGGGGAAGCCGGCCTCGATGAAGTCCACCCTCATACGCTCCAGGGCGCGCGCGATCTCCAGCTTCTCGCCGCTGCCCAGGGCGACGCCGGGCGACTGCTCGCCGTCACGCAGCGTCGTGTCAAAGATCAGTACCCGCTCGCCGGCGGGCGGGGTCTTCTCTTCGCGTGTCATCTACTCAACCTCCATTAACGATTTAGGTGTAGCGGGCCGATGAGTCGGCCCACCGGGCGACCCGAAGGTCGCCCCTACATTGCGTTCAGGCTGGCCCTCCCCCGACTGTGGTCGGGGAGGGCCGGCTAAGGTTGAGGCTGAGCGTAGTGCTACCGCCGAACATCGCTACTTCTTCCCCAGCACCGTCTCCAGCTTGTTGGCGTGCTCCTCGGTCTCGCCCAGGATGTCCTCCATGAGGCGGCGGGAGACCGGGTCGTCCTCCGCCTCGGCCGTCTTCACCAGCTTCTTGTACATCTCGATGGCGTCGTACTCCAGCTTCAGGTTGGTGTCCACCATCTCGCGCAGGTCGCCGCCGATCTTGATGGGGCCGACGGTGGTGGTGGGCACGCCCCCCAGCAGATCCACGCGCTCCGCGATGGCGTAGGCGTGCTTCATCTCGATCATGGACAGCTCTTTGAACATATCGGCGATGGCGGGGCTCTCCAGGCCGCGGGCCAGTATGTGGTCCCAGAGATACTGGATGATGGAGGCCAGCTCCTCGGTGAGGGCCTCGTTCAGAGCTTCTATGAACTGGGGGCTCGCCTTGGGCATGAGTTACCTCCCTAGTCCCGCTTATGGAGCCAGGGCATCATCGACCGCAGCTCCTTGCCCACCTGCTCTATCGGGTGCTCGGCGTTCTGCTTGCGTAGCGCCATAAAGCTAGGCCGGCCCGCCTGGTTCTCCAGGATCCACTCACGGGCGAACGCCCCGGACTGAATGTTCCCCAGGATCTGCTTCATGGACTGCTTCACACGGTCGTCGATCACCTTGGGCCCACGCGTGTAGTCGCCGTACTCCGCCGTATCGGAGATCGTGTAGCGCATGTAGGCCATGCCGCCCTCGTGGATGAAGTCCACCAGCAGCTTCAGCTCGTGCAGGCACTCGAAGTAGGCGATCTCCGGCTGGTAGCCGGCGCTGACCAGCGTCTCGAACGCCGCCTTTATCAGCGCCGTGACACCGCCGCAGAGCACGGTCTGCTCCCCGAACAGGTCGGTCTCAGTCTCCTCAGCGAAGGTAGTCTCCAGCACCCCGGCGCGAGCGCATCCGATCCCCTTGGCGTAGGCCAGCGCGACCTCTCTAGCCGTTTCCGTGGCGTTCTGGTGTACCGCCAGCAGCGCCGGCACCCCCAGACCCTTGCTGAACAGCTCACGCATGCCGTGGCCGGGTGCCTTGGGAGCGATCATCGTCACGTCCACGTCCGGCGGCGGCTGGATCTGGCCGTAGTGAATGTTGAACCCGTGGGCGAACATCAGCATATTTCCGGCGCTGAGACCGCGCTCAACGCTCTCCTGGTAGACCTGCCGCTGCAACTGATCCGGGACGAGCATCATGATGATGTCCGCCTCCCGCGCCACCTCCTCCACACTGCCCACGCGGAGGCCGGCGTCCTGAGCAAGCTGCCGGGACTTGGAGCCCGGATGCAGGCCGACCATCACGTTGCAGCTGTTATCGCGCAGGTTGAGGGCGTGAGCGTGCCCTTGCGACCCGAAACCGATGACGCCGATCGTCTTTCCCTGAATCAGCTCCAGCTTGGCGTCGCTCTCGTAGTAGATCTTGACCACGGTATGCTCCTTGCTCTACTTGACTGAATAGGGCGGCTCTGTTCCTACCATGTGTGCGGGCCCTCGTAGCGCTCCGGTTCCTCATGCACTTCCTGGGGGTGAGAGACGGCCGAGCCCCGCAGCATCGCCACTCGGCCCGTGCGCACCAGCTCGATAACGGTGTAGTCGCTCAGGAGCTCGAACAGGGCGTCCACCTTCGCTTCGTCCCCCGTGACCTCCAGGATCACCGATTCCGAGGAGACGTCCACAATACTCGCCCGGAACAGGTCAGCGATCTCGATGATGTGGCTGCGGTTACCGGCGTCCACCCGCACCTTGATCATGGCCATCTCTCGGCTCACGATCTCCTCGGCGGAGATGTCCCGGATGTTCACGACATCTACAAGCTTGTCCACCTGCTTGACCACCTGCTCGGCGTCCGTGTTGGCGTCCACGACGAACGTCATGCGGGAGAGACCCTCCGTCTCGGAGTGGCCGACGGCCAGGCTTTCGATGTTGAAGCCGCGCTGCCGCCACTTCGAGACGATGCGGTTGAGCACGCCGGGACGGTCTTCAACCAGCGCTATTATCGTGTGCGGCTGGATCTTGTCTCGCTGGCTCACGCTTTGACCTCCACCCGTTCGTCCTCATAGGTCGGCAGATCAACCGTCTCCTCCAGGGAGGCGCCCGGCGGCACCATCGGGTAGCAGTTCTCGTCCCCCTTGACCTGGAAGTCGCAGACCACGGGGCCATCGTGCTCCATGGCCTGGCGTATGACCGGCTCTACCTCTTCCCTCCGGGTGGCCCGGAGGCCAAGGATGCCGAACGCCTCGGCCAGCTTGACGAAGTCCGGGTTACGCATCGGCGTAGCCACGATGTTGTTGCTGTAGAAGAGCTGCTGCCACTGGCGCACCATGCCCAGGGAGTCGTTGTTGATGATGGCGAATTTGATCGGCCACTCGTACTCGGCGATGGTGGCCAACTCCTGCATCGTCATCTGGAAGCCGCCGTCTCCGCAGACGGACCACACCAGCTCCCCCGGCTTCGCCGCCTGCACGCCCATCGCCGCCGGCACCTCGAACCCCATCGTCCCCAGGCCGCCGGAGGTAACGAACGAGTTGGGCTTGTCGTACCAGAAGAACTGGGCGGCCCACATCTGGTGCTGGCCAACGCCGGTGACAACATAGCAATCGCCGCCCGTGACCTCGTACAGCTTGTCGATCACATACTGCGGCAGCACCTCCGGCGTCTCCCGGATCGTGATGGAGGGGTGATCCCGCCTCAGCCCCTCGATGCGGGCGAACCAGTCCGGACGCTCCACGTGCTCGACCTGCTTGTTGAGCTCGCGCAGGCTATTACGGACGTCGCCCTGGAGGGTAGCGGTGGGGCGGACGTTCTTGCCGATCTCCGCCGGGTCGATCTCCATGTGGATGATCTTGGCGTTGGGGGCGAAGTCCTTGAGCCGGCCCGTGATCCGGTCATCGAAGCGCATGCCAGCAGCGATGAGCAGGTCCGACTCGTGGATGGCGATGTTGTTCCAGTACATGCCGTGCATGCCGGGCATGCCCATATACAGCGGGTGCGTCCCGGGGAAGCCGCTGATGCCAAGGAGAGTGGTGATGACGGGGATGTTGCCCTTCTCCGCCAGCTCTCGTATCTCCTCGTAAGCCTGCGAGATGATGATCCCGTGCCCCGAAAGTATTACCGGCCGCTTGGAATCAGCTATCAGCTCCGCGGCCTTCGCCACTTCCGCCGGGTCCGGGTACAGCCGCGGCCTGTACCCCTTCAGCTCCACCTTCTCAGGCCAGACGAACTCGGCCTTCTGCTGGAAGACGTCGCGGGGTATGTCCACCAGCACCGGCCCCGGACGGCCGCTGGACGCGATGTAGAACGCCTCCCGTATGACCTTGGGTATCTCCCTCACGTCCAGCACAAGGTAGTTGTGCTTGGTGATGGGGATGGTAATGCCGGTGATGTCCGCCTCCTGGAAGCCGTCGCGCCCAATTAGGGCGCTAATCACGGCCCCCGTTATACAGACCAGGGGCACGGAGTCCATCCAGGCGTTGGCGATTCCGGTGACGATGTTCGTCGCGCCCGGGCCGGAGGTAGCGAAGCACACCCCTACCTTGCCCGATACGCGGGCGTAGGCGTCGGCGGCGTGGGCCGCGCACTGCTCGTGCTTCACCAGATAGTGGCGTACCTTCGGGTAGTACTGGGGAATCGCATCGTACAGAGGCAGGTTAGCGCCCCCCGGCAGACCGAAGATGTGCTCGGTCCCCTCACGGGCCAGCGACTCCATCACCATCTGGGCTCCCGTCAACTCCTCCATGACTACACTCCTCCAGACACAGCTCGGCTCATTACTGTTACATTCATCCGCCGATTGCTATCCGCATACGGCGCCTTCCGACGCCGATGATACAAGCCGGGCGTACTTGGCGAGGGCGCCGCTCGTGTACTTGGTCGCAGGCGCCTTCCAACCGTCCTGCCGCCGCTTCATCTCGTCGTCGCCGACCTGAATGTCGATGCGGCGCTCGGGGATGTCAAGGCTGATGACGTCGCCGTCGCGGACGAAGGCGATGGGGCCGCCGACTGCGGCCTCCGGCGCCACGTGGCCGGTCATGAACCCGCGAGTCGCCCCCGAGAAGCGGCCGTCCGTGATAAGAGCAACCTCCTCGCCCAGCCCCTGCCCGGCGATGGCGGCCGTCACCGCAAGCATCTCGCGCATGCCGGGCCCGCCCTTGGGCCCTTCGTAGCGTATGACCACCACGTCGCCCGCCTTGATCCGCCTCTCCCGCACCGCCTCGGCCGTCGCCTCCTCGCCGTCGAAAACTCGGGCTGGGCCGCTGAACCGTAGCTTCTTCACGCCACTGGTCTTCATCACGCAACCCTCCGGCGCCAGATTCCCCTTCAGGACCACCAGCGTACCCGTAGGCTCCAGCGGCTTATCGATAGGCAGGACAACGTCCTGGCCATCGCCGCTCTGAATATCTGCCAGGTTCTCAGCTACGGTCTTGCCGGTGACGGTCATCGCCTCGCCGTTCAGCAGGCTGCTATCCAGCAGCTCCCTCATCAGCAACGGCACGCCGCCCACCCGGTCGAGGTCGGCCATGACGTAGCGTCCGCCGGGCCGCGTATCGACGATGTGCGGGGTGCGGCGTCCGATACGGTCGAAGTCGTCCAGTGAGAGCGACACGCCGGCCTCGCGGGCGATCGCCAGCAGGTGAAGGACGGCGTTAGTGGAGCCGCCGATCGCCACCACCACGGCGATCGCGTTCTCAAACGCCGCCTTGGTGAGGATATCGCGGGGCTTCAGGTCCGCCTCCAGCAGACTCAACGCCGCCTCGCCCGTCCGGCGACAGAGGTCGTCCCGGCGCGGGTCGGCGGCGGGGATAGAGGCGCTGTAGGGCAGCGCCATGCCCAGCGCCTCGCTGGCGCACGCCATCGTGTTGGCCGTGTACATACCGGCGCAGGAGCCCTCCCCCGGACAGGCGGCGCACTCCAGCTCATACAGCTCCTCTTCGGTCATGCGACCCGCCTCGTACGCGCCGACGCCCTCGAACACGTCCTGGACGGTGACGTCGCGGCCCTCGTAGCGGCCCGGCATGATCGTGCCGCCGTACAGGAAGATGGACGGTACGTTCAGGCGGGCCGCCGCCATCAACGAGCCGGGGAGACTCTTGTCGCAGCCCGCGATCGTTACCAGCGCATCGTAGGCGTGAGCCATCACCATCAGCTCGATAGAGTCAGCGATGACCTCTCGGCTGACCAGAGAGGCCTTCATCCCTTCGTGGCCCATAGCGATACCGTCGGAAACGGCTATGGTGACGAACTCCCGTGAGGTGCCGCCGCTGCTGCCGACGCCCTCTTTCACACGGTCGGCCAGCCGGTCCAGGTGGATGTTGCAGGGCGTGGCCTCGTTCCAGCAGCTGGCCACGGCCACAAACGGCTTCTGGATGTCCTCGTCGGACAGGCCCATCGCGCGCAGGTACGACCGGTTGGGCGCCCGCGCCGGGCCCCCTTTCATCGCCTCGCTTCTCAGCCTTCTGGTCGTCACCATCTCCGTCGCTCACTCCCGCATAACTAAATTAGTCCCGACCCCAAAGGGACGGGACTTGTGGTCTCGTGGTACCACCCTTTTTCTCCAAGGCGCACAGGCCGCAGCTAACCTCGGAGCACTCTCGCGCTGTAACGGGCGCACCCGAGCGAACCTACTGTTCGGTTCAGCCCGCTGGCTCAGGTCCCGCCTTGAGGGTGGGATCCCCCGACTCTGTCGAGGGAGGCGAGTTGGAGGCCGCTCGCTACCGCGCTCGCACCGTTGACGCCGGCTCTCTGGAGCGAATTGGCTCTCTACTACTCCCCTTCGTCGCCTCTGCCTATGCCGCCTGCCCGCCTAAGGCGGGATTAGCGTGTAAAGAAAATTGTAGGCCAGCGCCTCCGCCAAGTCAAGCAAATGCTGGGTACAACCCACCCAACCTCACTCCCCCGCAGTCGCCCCGCTCACCGAATCCGGTATCTCCACCCGGTCTCCCATCTCGAAGCCGTGCTCCCGTAACCAGCCCTGGTTCACCTCCAGCGCGTAGCGGTAAGGCGCCGGCGGCCGGTGCCGCTCCTCGGACAACGCCTCCATGTCCTGGACGTCCAGGATCGCGCCGTCTTCCGCGATGAAGGCGATCGACAGCGGGATCAACGTGTCCTTCATCCAGAAGCCGGCCTCGGTGTCCCCCGAGAAGATGAACAGCATGCCACCGTCCACCGGCAGCTCCTCCCGAAACATCAGGCCGCGGCGGCGCTCCCCAGCCGTCCGCGCCAGCTCTACCGTCAGCTCCACTCCCTCGCCTTCACCGCCGATGACGACGATGGTCGCCGTCGCGTCACCGTCGCCACCCCCGCAGGCGAGGCCCAACAATATGGCGAGGGCCGCTATCAGCGCCAGAGGCCGCAGCATCCTCTTAGCGCGCCGCGTCCGCCACACGCGATAGCCTTCGCCGCCGAGCTACCGCCGCGAACACGTCCACCGCCAGCCTCAGCGGCCCGATCATACGCAGGAAGTCCAGGTAGGTCAGGTCGCCGCGAATCAGATGGCAGAACAAGCGCCAGAACTTCCCGCTGCGGCGCATCACGGCCATGTAGGGCGGCGGCGTGAACTGTAGCAGCTCCTGCAGCTTGCGCGAAGCCGTGAGCTCCGGCTGAAGACGGCGGTCCACGGCACGCTGGTACAGCGAGAGGTCATTTGTCTCCCCAGCCAAGAGCCGCAGCGCCGCTTGCGCCGCCATGCGCCCGCTCATGAACGCCATATGTATCCCCTCGCCCGTCATGGGGTCGATCAGTCCCGCAGCGTCGCCGACAACGGCCACCGGCCCGCGGGCGATATTCGAGCCGGGGACGCGGGCCGGCAGGTGATGGCCGCGCAGGTTCTCCAGCGCCCCCACATCGAAGCCGTAACGACGGCAGAGCTCCGCCAGCTTGGGTCGCAGCGTGAAGGCTGCGTACTTCCAGGCGCCCACGCCGACGTTCAGATGATCACCCTTGGGGAACACCCATCCGTAGCCACCGGCCAGCCAGCCAAAGTCCAATCCAATGAAATCTAGCCAGTCCGCCGGCACGCCATTCGGGTAAGACACCTTCCCCTCCAGCGCAACCGACTCCTCGCTCAGTGGACGGATGCCCATGGCGTGGCCGACGACCCCGTTGGCCCCATCGGCGCCGATGAGAGCGCGAGCGGCGTAGGAGCCGCCGTCGGTGCGGACGGTGACCGCGCCGGCCAGGCTTGAGCCTGATCCGCCGCCGAGACCGTCTGGATCGGCGGCAACCTCCACGGAGCGAACCGATTCGCCGTCCCGGAAGGCGGTCCCGGCACCGACGGCAGCCTCGACGAGGTGCGCGTCCAGCCGGCTGCGCTGGGTCATATAGGTCAGCGGCTCATCGTAGCGCCGGTCGAAGGCAGAGCCTAGCCGTAGAGAGAACCGCGCTCCCGTAATGGTGCGTTCAACTACCGGCGCCAGGTCGATATCCTGGCAGGAAGCGGCGCGAACGGTGACCCCGCCGCCGCACGGCTTGTCGCGGGGAAAGCGGGTGCGATCCAGCAGCAGTACGGACGCCCCCTCGCGGGCAAGGGTGAGGGCGGCGGTGCTACCGGCTGGGCCGGCGCCGACGACGATAGCGTCGTAGCGCATCACGCCAATCAGTTTAGCAGGAGGGCGCCCGCTCGGCGAAGGGCTTGGCTACTCCCCGGAGCCGCGGCCTTCAGTCCGCTGAGCAACAACTTATCAGCAAACGGCCCTCAACGCCGCGCTAAGCGTTCACTACGGCGATGCCGGCTGATACCCAGAACAGGAACTGAAGGAACACGCTGCCGCTGAGCATCAGATACGTCGCAGCCCGCTCCCGCCACTGGAAAACCAAGCCCGCTATCAGGTTGACCGCGAGGACCGCCGCCGCCGCAGCCGGTATCAGCAGGATATCGTTGCGAGAATGCAGGTCCGTGACCTCCCCCAGAGGAGGAAACTCGATCGTGATCTGCGGGCTAAGGTCCGGGAAGATGGCGAACACGTACCCCCACAAGGCGAGGTTGACGAGGACGGCGCCCAGCGCCAGCCACTGGGCGACCCGGTCGGCCAAGATGGGATGACCCCCCACGCTGTCACGCTGGACGGACTCCCTGCCGCCGGACAGCGCCGATTGCTTGAACCGCTCCACCTCGGCGATGAACCGCGGCGGGTCCTGCGGACTGACCGCATACGTCGCAGCCGGCGTCCGCACGTAGAGGATCTCCTCAGACGAACGGTGGGTGGAGTAGAACAGTACTTCCTCTCCGCCTACCTGACCGCGGCCGACGTGCAGGCCGGGCCAGTTCAACCCCCGCAGCGCTGGGCGGTCCTCGCCACGACCCAGGGAGAGGCCCTCAATCCGGTCCATCGGTATGAAGTGCTTCAGCGTCCCCCAGGCGATGGTGAGACCGCTGCCGTCCACCACGTACTGCAGCGTGTAGCAGGCGTAGGCCCAGAAGGCGAACACCAGGGCGAGGACGATGAGCACGATGGCGCCGGAGATAGCCGTGAACTGGGTGAGCGAGACGGGCCAGGTCGTAGCCTTGGCGATGAGGGCGAAGGCCAGACCAACGGCGATTACGGCCGGGACGGCCGCCACCACCACCCCCAGTGTGCGCCGGGGTCGCTCTATGATTACGCCTTGACTTTTGAATAGCACGGGGTGCACCAGGACGCGTACTTGGAATTGCGGGCCGTGATCACATCGAAGTAGAGCTGCATCAGCCGCCTGGCGACAGGGCCCGCCTTGCCGCTCCCGATCGGGCGGTGGTCCAGCTCCACCACGGGCGTCACGTGAGCGGCGGTCCCCGTCATGAAGCACTCCTCGGCGGCGTACAACTCGCTCCGGTCGATATCCCGCTCCACCGTCTCCATCCCCATCTCCTC
>CAZYOV010000074.1:0-11111 GCA_964649215.1 uncultured Dehalococcoidia bacterium | reverse complement strand
GCATCATCAACATCGGGAACAGCTGCGCCGACCAGGGCGGCTTAAGGGCCAGCACCTTGCGGCCGGAGCGCTCCTGGACCAATCCACCGTAGAGACGCAGGTTACCCAGAATCGTCGCCAGCAGGAAGGTGATACCGCCGAACATCAGCCCCATGCCCAGGAGCTGGAACCGCGGCAGCCAGATGTTCGTCGTCTCGATAAACTGCTGCTTGTCAAGCAGGCTGCCGGTCACGGTATCTCGCGCCCCCTTATCCAGCTCGAACAGGTCGGAGGCGAAGCTGCTCTGCACGGCGCCTATAACCAGCGCCGCCAGCAGCACCATGGCACCCATAGCGAACATCGGCAGCCACATCCGGCGCGCCATATGCTGCATCTTCGTCATCCCGGGCGCGCGCAGCTCAATGCGCCCGGCGGCTAGCGTGCTAACTGCTTGTGTCATCTCATTCCCCCTTAGCTTCCCGCCGCCAGCTCACGGATGCGCTGGCCCTGGAACCGGATCACCTGCAGAATCGTGTGCACTGCCAGGGAGATGCCGACCAGGATGGTGGCGAGGCCCACGAACTTGAACGGCTCCAGCCACGCCTTAAAGGTGTTGACCGTTCCCTGGTCCCCCAGCAGGCTCGAACCGGATTCCGCGGCGTTGATCTCCGCCACGGAGTTGCCATAGACATCCCAGGCGATCACGCCGATGATGCCGGCGATGATCAGGTTCACGATTAGGATCATCAGACCGATCATCATGAACATCGGAAAGAGCTTCGCGGTAGTGGGTGGGGTTAGTGTCTGGGGCTCTTTGCCGAACGCCTTCTGAATCTGCACGCCGCCGGTGCGAAAGACACCGAGGATGTTAGCCAGGGAGAAGGTGATGGCGGAGAGGATAAGCCCTATCCCCAGAAGCTGAAATCCAGGCAGCCAGACGTTTACCGACTCGATGAACTGCCGCTTGTCAATTAGGTAGGCCGGCGCATTCGCCGCCTCACGGATCGCCTTCGTCACGCCGAAGTAGTCCGAGGCGAAGTTCGCCTTGACCGCGCTGAGGCCGAGACTGGCGAAGACGATCATCAGCCCCATGATCAGCATGGGCGCCCACATCAGCGCCGCCATCTTCTGCATCCCGGTAGGCACCGCCTCCGTCAGGACGGCGCGCCCACCGAACACCATTTCTCGCATCGCCATCTCTACCTCCCCTCCTTCTCCGGCGAAGACGAACCCTTGAGGAGAATCGGGATGCTCTCCACCATGGCCGCTCCGCGCGCCTCTTGCAGGGAGCGCAAGAGCCCCCAGAACACCGTGAAGATGCCACTGATCAGCAGCGTCAGGCCGACGAACTTGAACGGCTGCACCCACAGCGGGAACGTCGCCAGGTCACCCTGCCGCGCCAGCAGCGCCGTGCCGGCGGCCGCCGCGTCCCGCGCCTCCTTGGCGTTGTCGAAGACGTCGTTGGCCACGGTGGCGAGCACTACCGCGATGCCGAGCGCGGAGACCACGATCGCGAATCCCGCCGCTATGAGCAGCGGGTAGATCGTGGTCTGGATGGGCGGACTGGGGATTAGATCAGTCCTGTGTTCGATTGACATACGCAATGACCTCCTGAAATTGGGTCGCAAATACGGCTCCGATCGTTCCGTACCTCAGGCTCAAGCGCACCACCTCCCGTTTCATACATACCCTATGGGGGTATACGCGCAGCCCGCCACAGCGGATGTCTGCCTATAGGGAGGCTGTCTGAGAGGAACCCCGTTACGGGGTTGGAAAGCGTCCGATAAGTCGGTAGGCGGTTCTACTTCGGCAAGGCCGCATCTACCTGGGCCAGGAACTCCGAAAGCAGCTGTGAGACGCGCTCCGGCTGCTCGATGGCCGTCATGTGTCCGGACCCCGCTATCGTTTCCAGCCGCGCGCCCGCGATCCCCTCAGCGATGTGCTGCGCTCTGTCCGGCGTCGTCGAGATATCATCGCTGCCCACGATAACGAGCGTGGGCACCTTGATCTGCGGTATCTTGTCCAGCACGCTGGTACGCCGCGTGACCGCCTGCACCGCCAGCTCGATCCCGTCAATGTTCGATGCGATGAACTGCCGCCTGAAGGCCGCCACCGGTTCGGGATTCGATTGCTGAAACCCCGGGCTGAAGAAGGACGGCACCACCGCGTCCACGACCGCCTCCGGCCCCCTGGCCCGCGCCGCCGCCGCCATCGCTTCGTACTGCGGCCGCCGCTCCGCCACCTCTTCCTCCGCCGAGGTGTCCAACAGCGCCAAAGAGCGGACATCCTCCGGTTGGGACAGCGCCAACCGCATATCCACCATGCCGCCCATGGACAGCCCCACCATGTGGGCCGGCGAGGCGCCCCACTGCTCCATCAGGGCGTGCAGGTTCTCCGCCTCGTCCTCCAGGCTGTACCCTTCCCCACCGACTGAAGAGCCACCGTGCCCCAGGAAGTCGTAAGTGATACACCGGTAGCGGGAGGAGAGCGTCTCCACCTGCTGGTCCCACATCCGATGGTCGAAGAGCAGCGAGTTGCCGAAGACGATCGGAAAACCGGACCCCTTCTCCTCGTAGTAGTACTCGCTGCCGTTAACCGTTGCCGTTGGCATGCGCGTTCCTCCTTGTTGCGCTTGGGCGGGATGTGGCCTCATTATACGGACAGCGATAGAGCCGTCAATCCACCATGCGGGTACCGTTACCGTCCTGGCTGGCCCACAGCCGCCGCCGACAGGCGATGGCCGGCGGAGCGGCGGCGATTCTGACGCTCCTCATCACCATAGGCGTCCTGGCCGCGACGGGCGTCTTCTCCAGCGGCGGCTCCTCTCAAGTCCTCGACGGCATCACGACGCCTGAGCCGAGCGCCACGGCCATCCCCACACCGTCGCCCAGGCCGCCCCCCACAGAGCCCACCCTCCTCAACGGCCGCCTCGTCTACCCCGAGCAGTTGCCTGATATCGAGGGCCGCCTTCCCCTGGCCGTCATGCTCGATAACTTCGTCGACGCCCGGCCGCAGATCGGGTTGGAGAAGGCGGACCTGGTGTTCGAGGCTGTGGCCGAGGGCGGCATCACCCGCTTCCTCGCCGTCTTCTGGAGCGACGAGCCCGGCCTCGTCGAGCCCGTGCGCTCCGCCCGCGTCTACTACCTGGACTGGGCGGCCGGCCTGGACGCGATCTACGTCCACTGGGGCATGGCCAGGTCCAATGTGGCCACGGCTGATGTCCCCTCCGCCATCTCCCGCCTCGGCCTGCGCCGCTTCGACGGGTTCGTCATGGGAGGGCCCTACTTCTCCCGCGACCCCGCCCGCTTGGGCCCGCACGACGGCATCGCCGACACCGACGCCATGTGGGAGCTGGCCGCCGACAACGGCTGGATTGGACCTCCGCAGATCGAGGGGTGGCTGTTCAAGGAGGACGAGCCCAGGCGGGCGCGCGATGCCGGGGCGACGGTGGCGCCGACGATCGACATCGGCTTCGGCGGGCCGTTCTTCTCCGACTACGCCGTCACCTGGGAGCACGACCCGAAGACGAACGGCTACCTGCGCAGCCAGGGCGGCGCTCCCCACCGGGACGGCGGCTCCGGCAACCGGATCCAGGCCAGGAACGTCGCCGTGGCGGTCACGTCCGTGCGCTCCGCCGGCGACGGCACGTCTCACCTGCAGTATCAGACCACGGGCAGCGGCGAGGCGGTGGTCTTCCAGGACGGCGTGGCGATCCCCGGCACCTGGTCCAAGCCCGACGAGTTCTCGCGCATCCGCTTCTTCAACGCCGCGGGGAACGAGGTCCGGTTCAACCGCGGGCAGACCTGGATCGAAGTGCTCTCCTTCGCCGACCCGCTGCTTTACTAGGCTGCACAGCCGTAGATCATCACAGACAACTAACCTGTGTTCATCTGCGGCTAATTCGCTCAGCCATTCGTGACACATTTCACCACTAAATATTGTGGTGAAGGGCTTGACAACCCCAACATCTAGTGCTACTGTAACCCTTGCGCCCCCCTAATGGAGGGGGCGCAGCGGTTCTAAAAAGCGTATGTGAGTTCTGTCAAGCAAGTAGTGAGCGCAGCCGAACTATGAACTGCCCGTTCTGCGGCCACCCAGACTCCAGGGTCATCGACTCCCGGCCCGATGAGGCCGGCGTGCGCCGCCGCCGCGAGTGCCAGGAGTGCAACCGCCGCTTCACCACCCTCGAGAAGATCGAGCTGGGCGGCGTCGCCGTCGTCAAGAAGGACGACTCGCGCGAGGAGTTCGACCGCGAGAAGGTGATCGCCGGCGTGCGCAGGGCGTGCGAGAAGCGCCCCATCCCCTCCGGCGCCATCGAGGCGCTGGCGGACGAGGTGGAGAAGGCGGTCTACGCCCAGGGGAAGGCCGAGGTGCCGTCCTCCTATATCGGGGAGCTGGTGATGGAGCGGCTGCGGGGTCTGGACCACATCGCCTACATCCGCTTCGCCTCCGTGTACCGCGCCTTCGCGGACGTGGAGGAGCTGGAGCAGGAGCTGGAGGCGCTGAAGGCGGGCTGGCGGCGGCCGGACGTGCCCCAGGACCAGATGGCGCTGCTGCCGGAGTCGGAGGCGAAACCGGCGAAGCCACGCCTGCTGCGCGTGCGACGGCAGAAGGCGGACGAGGAGCCGCGACAGGCGAGGGGGGCCCGCTGATGCAGGTCACATCCGAATTCGACGCTCGCATTGAGATGAAGGCGTTCATCGACAGGTCGCGGGCACCGTACCCCGATTGGTACGCGGCAATCGCAGCCGACCCGGACGAGCGGATCAGCGAGCACGGGGTGCGGGAGGAGGACTGGTGGATCGCGCGGCGGCTTGCCAGCGCGGAGAAGGCGCTGCACGTAGAGGAGTTCCTGTTGAAGCTGGGCTGCGACGGCGGCCGCGGCGGCGGCGACGAGGAGACGACGGCGGTGTACGCCTACTGGAAAAGGGGGCACACGGAGCCATGAGCATGCTTACGGAACGCGAGTACGAGGAGTACATCCAGTTGCTGAGGGTGTGGGTGGACGCGGAGAAGGCGCTGGAGGGACGGGCGGAGGGGGACGCGGAGGCGAGCCAGCGCGCAAGAGAGGCCCGCGCCGCCGTCCAGAGCTTCCGTCAGCGATACGGGCTAGGCAGCGAGGCAGTGCGGGAGCCGCAGACTATGGCGGAGGGGAGGTGAGAGAAATGGCAAAGAAACCTGTCCTCAAGCCAGGTCAGAAGGCGCCAGTTTCCGGGCAATATGGGCTCCTAGGACCGCGGGGCGCACCTAGGGGTAGGGAGGCGACAATCGTCAAGAACGAGCCAGCTCCCCCCACTCCGAGCTCCGGCATGACATGGAAGCTCGCTGATCGCACCAAGCACAAGCGGTAGAGTCGTGCCTCTCTTCATCGGATACGGCCAGGGCGGGCAGATCGAAGCGGGGTGAGCGCCACTGGCCTGCCACGCGCGCACGTGCGCGGCGGGTACCGAAGGTACCCGCTGGGCGCGCGCGTGAACACTAAGGCGGCGGAATCATCACCGGACACGATTCACGGTAACGGAGGCCAACCAGTGAAATCGAGAATCCAAAGAGAGTGCGACGAGATCGTAGCGGTGGCCATGGCGCATCAGAGCCTGACGCCTCATTCATCAGGCAACGAGACGTCGATCACCGGCACAGATACGGTCGGGGAATGGGCCATCCTGTGCGTCTCAGAGGCCAAGCCAGGCACGCCCACATCAGAGGATGTCAACCTTGACGAACGGATAATCGCCCGGCGGTTCACCCGCCCGGACGTCGACCCCTACGATGAGCTGGAGTGGGAGAGTGACCGCACGGCCGTCATCGCCGGCGCGGACGGCGCACCCGTCTTCGAGCAGAAAGACGTCGAGTTCCCCAAAGACTGGTCGCAGAACGCAACGAACGTCGTCGCCTCCAAGTACTTCCGCGGCCCCCTGAGCGAGGCCGCCGCCGCCGCCCCTCACCCGGATGCCCCCATCCGCGAGCACTCCGTCAAGCAGCTCATAGACCGCGTGGTCAACGGCATCACGGACTGGGGCCGCGCCGGCGTCTACTTTGCGGACGAAGAGGAGGCCACAACCTTCCACGCGGAGTTGAAGCACATCCTGGTCAACCAGAAGGCCTGCTTCAACTCACCCGTCTGGTTCAACCTGGGCATTGAGGAGAAGCCCCAGTGCTCCGCCTGCTTCATCCTCTCCATCGAAGACTCCATGGACTCCATCCTGGAGTGGTACCGCACGGAGGGGAGGATCTTCAAGGGCGGCTCCGGCTCCGGTATCAACCTGTCCAACGTCCGCTCCTCCCGCGAGCGGCTCACCGCCGGCGGCCTCGCCTCCGGGCCGGTCTCCTTCATGCGCGGCGCAGACGCCATCGCCGGCACGATCAAGTCCGGCGGCAAGACGCGGCGCGCCGCCAAGATGGTGATCCTCAACGTTGACCACCCCGACATCGAGGAGTTCGTCGACTGCAAGTCGAAGGAGGAGCGCAAGGCGTACGCCCTGGGCGAGGCGGGCTACGACGTCTCCCTGGACGGCGACGCCTGGATCTCCATCCAGTACCAGAACGCCAACAACTCCGTCCGCGTCAGCGACGAGTTCATGCGGGCCGTCCTGGAGGACCAGGAGTGGCAGACGCGCTACGTCACCACAGGAGAGCCCGCCAAGACCTACCGCGCCCGCGACCTGATGCGCCGGATCGCCCAGGCCGCCTGGGAGTGCGCCGACCCCGGTATGCAGTACGACACCATCATCAACGACTGGCACACCTGCGCCAACAGCGGCCGCATCAACGCCTCCAACCCCTGCTCGGAGTACATGCACCTGGACAACTCCGCCTGCAACCTCTCCTCCATCAACCTCCTCAAATTCCTCGACGAGGCAGGCGAATTCGACATCGAGGCGTACCGCCACACCTGCGCCGTCATGATCACCGCCCAGGAGATCATCGTCTCCAACTCCTCCTACCCAACCGAGAAGATCGGCCAGAACGCCGTCGACTACCGCCAGCTCGGCCTCGGCTACTCCAACCTGGGCGCCCTCCTCATGTCGCTCGGCATCCCCTACGACTCCGACGAGGGCCGCTCCTGGGCCGGCGCTCTCACGGCGATCATGACCGGCCAGGCGTACGCCACCTCAGCCACCATCGCCGCCCGCGTTGGCCCGTTCGCCGGCTATGAGCGCAACCGCGAGCCGATGATAGGGGTCATCGAGAAGCACCTCGCCGAAGCCCAGAAGATCGATGAGACGAAGGCCCCCACCTCACTCGTGGCGGCGGCGCGCGAGGCCTGGGGCGAGGCGCTGACCCTGGGACAGGAGCACGGCTATCGCAACTCCCAGGCGACGGTCCTCGCCCCCACCGGAACCATCAGCTTCATGATGGACTGCGACACCACCGGCATCGAGCCGGACATCGCCCTCATCAAGTACAAGACGCTGGTCGGCGGCGGTCTCATGAAGATCGTGAACACCGCCGTCCCCGGCGCCCTCCGTCGCCTGGGCTATAGCGACGACGCGACCGCCGCCATCCTCGCCCACATCGACGAGACCGGCACCATAGAGGGCGCTCCCGGCCTGCTGGAGGAGCACCTCCCCGTGTTCGACTGCGCCTTCAAGCCCCAGAACGGCAGCCGCACAGTCCACTGGCTGGGCCACGTCAAGATGATGGGCGCCGCCCAGCCGTTCATCTCCGGCGCCATCTCCAAGACCGTCAACCTGCCGGAAGAGGCCACCGTGGAGGAGATCGAGGAGGCGTACATAGAGGGCTGGCGCCACGGCCTCAAGTCCCTGGCCATCTACCGCGACGGCTCCAAGCGGGCCCAGGTTCTGAGCACCAGCATTGACCAAGACGCTGAGACCCGGGGACATGAGGGCCGGCCCGTTCGGCGGCGGTTGCCCGCCACGCGCGCCTCGCTCACCCACAAGTTCTCGATTGAGGGGCACGAAGGGTACATCACCGCCGGCATCTACGAGGACGGCACCCCAGGCGAGATCTTCGTCACCATGGCCAAGGAGGGGTCCACCCTCTCCGGCATGCTGGACGCCTTCGCCACGTCAATCTCGCTCACGCTGCAGTACGGCGTCCCCCTGCGCGACATGGTGAACAAGTTCTCCCACATGCGGTTCGAGCCTTCGGGCCGAACGGAGAACGCCGAGATCCCCGTCGCTCAGTCCATAGTGGACTACATCTTCCGCTGGCTCGCCTCCCAGTTCCTCAGCGAGGAGGAGAAGGAGGAGTTCGGCGTGCTCTCGCCGGCCGTCAAGGCGAAGCTAATGGCCCAGGAGTTCGACCCGCCCGCGGCGGCGGGCAACGGCAGCAGCTACAACAACGGCGGCCAGAGCGATGCGCCGCCCTGCGCCAACTGCGGCTGGATCATGGTCCGCCGCGGCACCTGCTACTGCTGCGACAACTGCGGCACCACGAGCGGCTGCAGCTAACCTAGCCAAACCTCCCTTTGGGCGGGAGGGGCGCCCCCAGCAGGCGGGGCGCCCCTTCTGTCTCTACCGCACGCGCCTCGCCGTTCCGGCCTTTACTTAGCCAGACCTTAGCTCTGCGCCCGATAACGGTGTCAACGAGCCGGGCTAAGCCCCTGCTCTCCACGCGGTCCGCCGCCGCGATGGCGGCTGCAACCGTTACACCCTACGGATCGCGGCAGGTGATCATGTCGCTGTAGTTACGGCAGAGCCATCTGCCTCTACACTGCTGGGCGTCTATCGCGATAGAATCTACAGCCGGCGCAGCACCGGCCGGGGCAGGCGCGCTCGCAGGTACTCCGCCAGCGCCTTCACGTAGCGGGCGCCGCTCTGCCGCACCATGTAGTGTCCGCGCTCGTTATGCCAGAAGCCGGCGCTGCGGCCGATCTCCGCCAGGATGTCGGCCACCTTCTCCTGCGAGAAGTCATCGGCGCTGCGACACAGCTCCAGCACGTCCGGGAATATCTGGTGCAGGGCGCCAGCGCCCAACGCCTTCTGGATCATGTACGATTGCGGATCCTCGAAGGCGCTCTGCCAGCGGTCGCGGGCCGCGCACCAGTAGTTCAGCAGCAGCTTTCCCGCTTCCTCATCTGTTAGCCGTTTTACGAAGCTGTCCCGCACCACCGGGTCCAGGGAGATGACCATACTATGCTGGCGCATCAGGTGATGCGGTCGCCGCTTCTCGCCGGGCATGATGATCGTGTCGTGCCAGGGGCTGGAAGGGTCGCCGCTTAAGATATCGACCAGCTTGGTGGCCCGCGCCCGCAAGTAGTTACGCTCGCCCTCCCGCTCTAAGAGGGCGGTGCCCTCGGTCTCCCGCATCGTCAGCAGGTGGCGGTCGACGACGTCCGTGGGCACGCCCTTCTGGCGGGTGTTGATGACGTGGAAGTAGCGCATCTCTTCGTAGGCGTCTATCCCCTCCACGATGGTCACCGGCAGCGGATAGTCGGCCAGCCACTTCGCATTGTCCTTGGTGAGCGCCTGCTCCAGGCCGAACAGCCGGTGCTGGCCGTCCACCAGCCACATCGTGACGCCGGCGGGTATCGTCAGCATCCCCGGCTCGCCACCGCTGCTCTCGAGCCCGGCCGGCTCAAACGACGCACGATCAGGCCGTCGGATGCACATCAGGAGCGAGGTCGGCAATACGCCTTCCTCTTCCCTCAGATATGTCGAGACCTGCCGGATCCGCGAGGGCGTCAGCGGCCGCTGGTACCCCTTGCGGTTGTCGTGGCGGTAGGTGTCCGGGCGGCTGCGGCCCAGCACGTCCTTCAGCGACAACACCGCTGAATACAGGTTTACGTCCTGCCTCTTCTGGCGGAACCGCACCGCGAACGCGCGCAGTTCCTCCTGGGAACCGCTCTGCTGACCCTTTTGGACAGACAAAGTGGAGGTTGTCATCGGCCCCTCCTCGCTCTGTGCGTCATCCAATAAACTCCTAGAACAATTGAGCGTTTTGTCAATACTTTAGGCGCATCCGGGCGGCATTTTGCCGTCTATGTCGATGCTATACTGGGGTCACCACGATGACTATACGCGAATCGAGTGGTAGCGCCAAGATACTGCTCTCCGACAACGCCCGCGTCGTCCTCGAGCGCCGCTACCTGGCCAAAGACGCCGAAGGCCGGCCGGTGGAGACGCCGGAGGAGATGTTCCGCCGCGTCGCCCACAACATCGCACAGGCTGAGCTGCTCTACAAGCCCCCTGAAGACTCTCCGGCAGGCTCTCCGAGCGGAGCATCGGAGTCCGCAAAGGGGACAGAGCAGGCTCTCGACGCCGCTGCCCGCTGGGAGGAGCGCTTCTACGAGCTGATAGCGCGACTCGACTTCCTCCCCAATTCCCCCACCCTGATGAACGCCGGCCGCGACCTCCAGCAGCTCTCCGCCTGCTTCGTCCTGCCCGTTCCCGACAGCATCGAGGGGATCTTCCAGGCGATTAAGGACACCGCCCGCATCCACCAGTCCGGCGGCGGCACCGGCTTCTCCTTCTCGAAGTTGCGGCCGGAGGGGGATCGCGTCCAGTCCACTATGGGCGTGGCCTCAGGCCCCGTCTCCTTCCTCAAGGTGTTCGACGCCGCCACAGAGGCGATCAAGCAGGGCGGCACCCGCCGCGGCGCCAACATGGGCATCCTCGCCGTCACCCACCCCGACATCGAGCTGTTCATCACCCTCAAGAGCGATATGCGCACCCTCACAAACTTCAACGTCTCCGTCGCTATGACCGAGGAGTTCATGCGCGCTGTCGAGAAGGATGAGGAGTACGAGCTGATAAACCCCCGCAGCGGAGAGGTCGTCGGCCGCCGCCGCGCCCGCCACGTCTTCGACCTCCTGGTGTCCAACGCCTGGCGAAACGGCGACCCCGGCATCGTCTTCATGGATCGCATCAACCGCGACAGCCCCACGCCCAGCCTGGGGGAGATCGAGGCCACCAACCCCTGCGGTGAGCAGCCCCTCCTCCCCTACGAGTCCTGTAACCTGGGCTCGCTCAACCTGGCGAAGTTCGTGAAGGGGAACGGCAGGCAGGGCTCCAAGCGTCGCCTGGACTGGCAGCGGCTGGCCCAGGTTATCCCTCAGTGCGTCCGCTTCCTGGACGACGTCATCGACATGAGCCGCTACCCGATTGAGGAGATCGACCACGCCACCAAGCTCACCCGCAAGATCGGCCTGGGCATCATGGGCTGGCACG
>CAZYOV010000073.1:0-11199 GCA_964649215.1 uncultured Dehalococcoidia bacterium | reverse complement strand
GTCGCGGCTACCGTAACGGCGAGAGCGAGTACCGGATCAACCGCAAGCGGGTGCGACTGCGGGACATCCACGAGCTGCTGGCCAAGGCGAGCATGGCCCAGAGCTCATACGCCATCATCGGTCAGGGGCTGGTGGAAACCGTCCTTAACCTACGCCCCGATGAGCGGCGCCATCTCATTGAAGAGGCGGCGGATATACAGCGCTACCGCCTGCGCATCGATGAGGCGCGGGCGAAGCTCACCGGCACCCACGAGAACGTGGAGCGCATCAAGCTTCTGGTCAAGGAGATCGCCCCCCGTCTGGGCCAGCTCGAGCGCCAGGCGAAGCGGGCCGCCGACTACGCCAGCATCTCCCGTGAGCTGTCACAGGCTCTCCGCGCCCATTACGAGCATGGTTGGCATCACTCTCACGAGGCGCTGGCCGTCGCCCGCGCCGCTCATGACCAGGGGCAGGCGGAGTTCACTCAGGCTAAGGTTGTCATGGAAAGCTGCGAGCGGGAGCTGGCTGAGGTTAGTAAGGGTCTCGAGGATCGTCGCCGCGCCGCTGCCTCCTCCTCCGCTGACCGCCAGCGGCTGGCCGACCACATCCGCGAGCTGGAGCAGGGGCTGGCCGTGTCCACTCAGCGGCGCGCCATCCTGGAGCAGCGCCAGCAGGAGCTGCGCGACGAGTCCGCGGTCCTGGAGGAGGAGCGTGCCCAGGCCGATAAGATTGTCTCCGGGCTGGACTCTCGTCGCGCTGAGCTGGAGGAGGCGCTGACCGCCGCCGGGGCTGATCTCGACCGCCGCCGAAACGAGCAGGCCGCCCTGGAGAAGGAGCTCGCCGGGGGCGAGGGACGCGCAGGCAGCGAAGAGGCGACGGGCGAGCGGTTACGCGCAGCAGCCCGAGACATAGGCGAGCGCCTGAAGCGTATGGCCCTTAGCCGGCGTGAGCTGGAGAAGGAGGTTGATCGCCTGGACACCCGCCGCCGCTCTATCATCAGCCAGATGGCGGAGCTCGTGCGCATCCTCCGCGGCTTCCGCGCAGATGACGCCAAGCTGGCCGGCGATCTCGGCGGCGTGAGTGGGCGTCGTCGGCGGTTGGAGGCGGAGGTCGCCGAGATACGTGACTCCCTGGCCAAGTTTGAGGCGAACCAGAACGCCCGCCGCGGCAAGATGGAGGCGCTGGAGGCGCGTCTTAACGTTCTCACCGAGGCCCAGCATCAGCTGCGATCCGCGCAAGAAGAGGACCCGCCAGTCACAGTTGAGGGGGCGATGGCTGCCATCTATCAGGTTGTAGACGTGCCCCGCGGGTTGGAGCAGGCTATCGAGGCCGCCCTCAGCGATATGGTGGAGGCGTTCGTTGTCCAGCACCAGGCGGAGGCTCTCGACGCGATCAAGGACTTGGTGGCCCAGGACGCCCCTCGCACTACCATCCTCCCCATCGATGCCGTGAAGCAGGTCTATCCGTTGAACCTTATGCGTGAGAAGGGGATCGTCGGTGTGGCCGCCCAACTCGTGCGCTGTCAGCCGCCCTACCAGAAGCTCATCGATGCCCTGCTGGGCCGCACCATCGTCGTCAAGGACGTGGCAGCGGCCGCCCGCATCGTCCGTCGCGGACTGGGCACGGTAGTCACGCTGGATGGCATCGTCTTTCACCCTATCGGCGCCATCACCATCGGCTTTCCCCGCTTTACGCGCCCTTACATCCTCGGCCATGAGCGCGATCTGGAGTCGCTGCCCAAGGCGATCGAACGCATTCGCAGCTCCCTGGCCGCCACCGAGGACGAGGCTGGCTCTCTCCGTGAGCGTCTGCGCGAGAGCGAGGCGGCCATGGCCGCGACCTCCGGCGAAGCCGAAGATGAACTCAGCCGCCGCGTGCGCGTCCAGGAGGCGATAGCCGACCGCCAGCGCACGCTGGCCCAGCGCCGGGGCGAGATGCGTGGGCTAATCGCCTCCCAGAACACCGTGCGTGATCAGGGTGATGACCTTGAGCGCGAGTCGGAGCGGCTGGCCCAGGAGCGCGATCACTCTCTGGCCGAGGCGCACGAGCTGGAGGAGTCCGCACGCTATCTGCGGAAGGCCAACACCATCGTCGAAGAGCGGCGCGCCCAGCTCCAGGGGGCCGTCGTGCAGGTGATGTCGCAGACGGCGTCGCTGGAGGGCCAGCTACAGTCGCTGGACGTGCAGCGGGAGAGCGGCAAGGCGGCGCTGGCGCGCCTGGACTCACAGCTCTCTGCTAAGGCCGTGCAGCTCCGCGGCCTGGAGATGGAGCAGTCCACGCTGGCCGCCAGCGCCCGCTCCGATGAGGGTGAGCTGGCCCAGGCTCAGGAGCAGCTCCGGCCTCTGGCTGAGACGGCCGCGCCTGACCAGGGGGAGACCGTCCAGCTTGAGCTGCGCGAGCGCGAGCTGCATCAACAGCTTCTCGAGGCGCAGAGCGACATGTTTCAGGCCGAACGGCGTGTTCTGGAGACGGAGGCGGAGGTCCGACGTTGGGAGACGGAGATCGCCGCCCTTCGGCAGCGGATTGAGGAGGATGGCCTCAGCATCACCAGTGAGGGCGATATCCGGTCGCCGGAGATCGCCGTGCCGCGGGTGCCTCACTGGCTGGCGGCCGAGGGTCCAGACGAGGGCGCCGGCGGCATTCGCCCTGTCTCCGGCGGCGCCGACATCGACCCCGAGGCGCTGGGGCGCGACATCGAGCGGCTGCGTTCGCAGATGCGCCGGTTGGGCCCGGTAAACGTCGAGGCGACGGAGGACTACGCGGAGCTGCGAGAGCGGCACGACTTCCTGACTTCGCAGATGGAGGACCTGAGCGGCGCCGAGAAGGCGCTTCACCGCGCCATCGACGAGCTGCAAGGCGTCATGCGCAAGCGATTTCAGTCCACCTTCGAGACGGTGGCGGCCGGGTTCGAGGAGTACTTCCAGGCGTTCTTCGGCGGCGGCCACGCCCGCCTGACGTTGAGCGATCCGAAGGATGTGCAGAACACGGGTGTGGAGATCGAGGCGCAGCCGCCGGGCAAGCGGCTACAGAACCTGGCGCAGCTCTCCGGTGGGGAGAAGGCACTGACCGCGGTGGCGCTGCTGTTCGCGCTGCTGCAGGCGAGCCCCTCGCCGTTTTGCGTGTTGGATGAGGTGGACGCGATGCTGGACGAGGCGAACGTGGGGCGGTTCGTGTCGGCGCTGCAGGAGCTTTCGAAGAAGACGCAGTTCATCGTGATCACACACAACCGGGGGACGATAGAGGTGGCGGACAGCATCTACGGCGTGTCGATGGGGCCGGACGCGGCCTCGCGAGTGCTGTCGATGCGGCTGGCGGACGTGAAGGCCGCGAACTAACAGTCGATCAACGGGTTTTCGCAATCTGAAGTTTGATGGGGTGAGCCGTTTCAGGTTGCCGGTTTGATCGTCTGAGGGGGTAGTTTTTCGTTTTGGGGGCGCCGCGTATCCAGCGGGGCCTGTGCGGGCGTCGGTTTGTTTGATTGAGCGACGTTCGGTGGAAGGGGCCGGGCGGACGATCAAAGACCGTAGATAAGAAGCGGCGCCGCGAAGATGCGGGCGGGCGCAGCGAGGAAGACCGCCGACTTGTGACAAAGTACGCATGACGCTTTGAGCGTACCGCAAGGGGCGTGAGAGATGGAAGGCTCAGCCGGCAGCGGGCTGCGGGGCACGAGGGCAGGGTAGGGGAGCCCCTATAGAAGCCTCACGGCGTCACAGCCCTCGATAGATACACCGCCGGTGGTCTGGCCGGTAACGCAGGCCTCTATATCGCCCGCCGAGATGCCCGTCTCCTGGGTGAGATAGTGAGAGACCAGATCCGTAAAACCGTCGTCGTTGACGTCCCGGAGATGGTCAGCATACACGACTGGGTCGGTCAGGTCGTGGGCAGGAGCTGCGCCACCGGGTCCGAATTCCAGAGTGGTCACGTCTACGTCCGTGACGTCGAAAGTGTCAGTGCCCAGAATCGCCAGGGGGATGACGCCCTTATTGCGCAGCCTGATGGAGTTGGGGTCGCTGCCCGGCTTGATGTCGATTTCGACGGGTAGGGTGACCTGCTGGAGCACACTGTCCACAACCTCCTCCTCCTCTTCCGGCGGCACCAGGCCGAGGTCAACTTGACTGCCGACAAGGTTCGCCGCCAGTTGCTCGAAGTCATCAGTCAGTCCCCCATCAATCTGGAACTGAACGATCCGCGTGATCTGTTCCTCAAGCGAGGGCTCCCCGGCTGCCGGGTCTGTCGCTTGGCCGCCGGTCGTCCCGTCCAGGTTCGCCTGCAAGAAGGCCGTTGTATCCAGGGCGGTCGTCTCCTGACAGGCATCGCCGATGCCGTCGAAGTTGGTGTCCTGCTGGTCCGGGTTCGCAGTTCCGGGGCAATTGTCCTCGGCGTCGGCTACGCCGTCACTGTCACCGTCGGCAGGCCCCGGTGGGCCGTCAGTGGTCAGGGCATCGATTACGACTGCCGAAGCAATTATCGTATCGAGGGCATCGCCCGCGATGAAACGCAAGGTAGCCGCTGTACCGAGCAACTCCGCCGGAATATCGAACGACGAGCAGACGCGATCATGCATGAGGCTGGATGGGATGATGAAGAGGTCCGACCCCAAGATGTTTACGCCAGAGAGGAAGATAGGAGCCGGATCAGGAGTCAAGGTTACGCCTGGACTGATGGCTGGCGGCGGCGGCGGTTCGAAGCCGCCGGCGGGAGAGCCGCCTGCATTATCAGCAGAACCCAGCACGAACGTCCCGAGGCCGGATTCTAACTCAGCAAGGAAGAAGTTCTCGAATTGCGCGGAGTCGTTGCTGACGTACTGATAGCAGAAATCCAGTGTAGAAGCGTCGGGTGGCAGGACGAAGGATTGGCTGATTACGCTACCTAGAGTTCCGGGCGGAGTGGAGGCGTTTCCTGAGGTAGACAGGAACGCCATGCACTGACCCTCCGCTGGAAGGATGGGCGTAAACGGCCCAGAGGGACCCAGGCTTGTTATCGCGCTGGCTACGCTGTCCGGTGCAACGTCCCAACCATCTAAGGTGCAGTCTTCGAAGTCGCCGTTCACTACACCAACGGGCAGGCTCAGAGCTGCCGCCGCCTCCTGCAAGGCCGTGATGAGAAACGGATCAGTCAATAGTTCGGGGAAGCTGCCGCCACCTACCGCTGCGACTTCGGCCGGGTCGCGGGCAAGAATGGCTTGGCGGATATCGTCCTGAGTCGCGCTATCTGCACCCAGTTCCGTTAGAGCTTGGGTCACCTCGGGTGGCAGGCCCTCGATGCTGACGATTGCCTGGGCGTCGAGCACGTTGTCGGCGCTGAACGTCAGTTGTAGGCCCGTGGCTTCAACGGCGGTCTGGAGATCGGTGAGGAGACTGGGCGCGGCGTCGAGAAGCGCCCCTAATTGCGAATTGTATTGCTGGACAGCTAGCACTTGCTGTGTCTCCCAAAACACGTCTCCGGCTTCGTGGGCGCCCTGGGCCCGATCCACGGAGGTGCTGATGGCGCGCTGAAGGCCGATCATCTCCTCTAGGTTTGCGAAGAGCTCATTCATCGCATCCGCCGTGTCCTGGTCAAGTCCCTCCTCAACGGAGAATGGTCGCTGAGACACAGTTGGAGAGATAGGCTCGGCGATCTCAGTGAAGTTGGGATCTGGAGGATCTAGTGATAGCAAAGCATAGTAGAGACTGATCAGGTTTAGAATTGCGCTGGTCGGAATGAAAATTATGGTGCAGTACGCAGCGAAGCCAAGACAGTCGGGAGGAAGGGTAAAAAAGGCTATCCCCAAATCAAGAAATTCGTCCGATAGCTCCGCATAGGTTGTTTTCAGTTCCAGAGAAATGGGTTCAGGCGGCGGCGGGGGCGGTGGAGGCTCCGGTGGCGTGGTGCTGGACCACCAGGCGGGATCAGGGGAATAGCAGCAGATCTCGAATCCTGCGAGTTCGAGCCCGATCTGAAACTCGGACAGGACGTGGGGAGAAGGGTTGGTGGGCGAGGCTCCGAACCCCACGGCCCCGCGCATGGTGTCGATCTGCTCCTGCCGGCCTCCGGGCCCGCGCTCCTCGCCGTCCACGAAGACCTGTATCGTGGCGTCGCCATAGATACGGACCACATAGTGGAGTAGGGCTTCCGGATTGGCGCCCTTATCGTCCACGGTCATGAAGTGGACGAGGACGTACTCATCTGGGCCCAGGGGCTCTGTGCGCTCGCTCTCATACATGAGCATGAGGTGGTCGAGCTCGCCGTCTGGGACGAACAACTCCTCTGCGGTTATCAGATCCGCTTCGAAGTCCGCGATCTTGCCGTTGTCGACGAGGTCGGCCTGGTCCGCGTAGACGACGCCGCCGGTCTCCGGCTGGACCGTCGGCGTAATGTCCGACCACTCCTCATTGCTGTCGGGACAGACGGTGAAGTTGCCGTCGGTGACGTGGCAGAAGGCGCTCGGGCCTTCTGTGGCCTGGGCAATGCCCGAACGCGGGCTGCTGGGCAGGAAGAGCGCGAGGCCAATCACTACCGTGAGCAGCAGCGTCCCTATTGCTCGCATGATTGACCTCCTATACTGAAGTGAGACCTCACCAGGGTTGCTCGTGTACCGCGATTCCCTCTCGCGTGAGCCGACGATAGTGCCATTGCAGCGGTCTGAGCCCCAGACATGCGGAGAGGGTCTCCGGCAGGGCAACTGCCTGCCAGAAGAACCCCTATATCGCCTCAGATTGGCCATCGCACCCCCTACGACTTATGGCAACAGTCTTACCCGCATTGGGCTGGCCATGCAAGACATAATGGTATACACTGTGTAACCACTCGGCCGCAAAGGGGACTCGTGTGGCGCTCAGCGATTGGTCAACCAAGCTTCGGGAAGCACGGAAAGCCGTCAGGCTCTCGCAACGCGCACTGGCTGAGCGCGCGGGTGTCTCCCCTTCCACCGTCAAGGCCTACGAGCTGGGTCTCCGCAATCCCTCGCGGGTGTACCTGACGGCCATCCTCGACTCTCTGAAGGTGGAGGCGCGTACGCGCAACGCGATCCTGACCGGTGCGGGTTTCGCCGTGCCCGACACGCTGTTCCCGCCGGACCGGGCGCCGAAATACTTCTTCACGGTGGAAGAGGCCGCTGAGGAGGTGGAGAAGTGCCGTTGGCCGGCGTGCGTACTGAATGACGTGATGGAACTGGTGGCCGCGAACCAACTGGTCCAAAGGCTGTGGGGCGTTGACCTGAACAACGAGTTCACGGGGCCCTTGGAACGCAACCTGCTGGGCGTGGCGAGCGATCCGCGGTTTGCCGAGAAGGTGGCCAACTGGGACGAGGCCGTGGGAACCGCCATAGGAATCCTCAAAGGGCATCACTTTGGGCCGGAAACCCGGCCCGAAGGATCGAGCGCGTACTTCTCGGAGGTGATGAAGCGCTTTCTTGAGGGCGACCCAAGGTACGTCCGCCGGTTCCTCGAGCTGTGGGAAGTGACACCCGCCCGGGAGCCGAAGTCGAGGTGGTCATATCCGATCATCTTCAACGAGCCCGGGCTGGGCACGCTCCATTTCCAGGTTCAGGTAAGCACGTGCAGCGAGCCCGACGGACTCGCGTTCAACGACTGGATCCCGCTCGACGCCGCGACATGGGAGGCGCTTGGAGCGATAGCCCAGCGCGAGCGTGCGGGATAGACGCCCCTCCCGCGCTTGCCCCTCTCCGCCGCTCGCCCTATCATCGGATGCGATGGTGAGGTTCTTCCGTCGCAAGAAGGGGGCCGAAGAGGCCCCTGAGGCCGATGCCCCGGCCCCGGAAGCGGTCGAGCCTGTCGAGGCCCCCGAAGCCCCCGAAGCTGAGCCTGCGGAGGCTGTCGAGGCGCCTGCCGACGAAGAGGCGCCGAAGTCCGTTGAGCACGCCGTCGAGCGGACGCGGCGGACGTGGTTCTCGCGCATCGGCGGGCTGTTCCGTCGCGGCCTGGACGACGAGCTGTGGGCTGAGCTGGAGGAGATGCTCATCGCCGCCGACACGGGCGTGGAGACGACGGTGAAGCTGCTGGAGAACCTGAAGGAGCGGGTCAAAGAGGAGAGTATCCGCGACCCGGAGCAGGCTCAGGAGGCGCTAAGGGAGGAGCTGCTGGCGATCCTGGACGTGGAGGCGAGGTTGGGGAGGCTGTGGGGGCCGGCGTCCGGTGATCCTTCGGCTGAGCTCAGGGCAGGCCCTACGACAGGGCTAAGGATGGGTGGAGAGGCTCAGGATGGCCCTTCGACAGGCTCAGGACGAGCGGAATTCCCGAAGCCCGCAGTGGTGTTGGTGGTGGGCGTGAACGGCACCGGCAAGACGACCAGCATCGGCAAACTGGCCCACGCGTACCAGAAGGAGGGCCGCAAGGTGCTGCTGGCCGCCGCCGACACGTTCCGCGCGGCGGCCATCGACCAGCTCAAACAGTGGGGTGAGCGGGCCGGGGTGGACGTGATCGCCCACCAGCAGGGGGGCGACCCCGCCGCTGTGGTGTTCGACTCCCTCTCGGCTGCCGAGAGCCGCGATGTCGACGTACTCATCATCGATACGGCCGGGCGGCTGCACACGAAGGTCAACCTGATGGAGGAGATGCGCAAGGTCAATCGCATAATCCAGCGCAAGGTGCCGGACGGTCCGCACGAGGTGCTGCTGGTACTGGACGCGACCAGCGGGCAGAACGCGCTGCACCAGGCGAAGTACTTCACGGAGGCGCTGGGCGTGACGGGCATCCTTCTGGCGAAGCTGGACGGCACGGCCAAGGGCGGCGTTGTCTTCGCGATCTGCGACCAGCTGCGAATCCCCGTGCGCTTCGTCGGCACCGGCGAGAAGGTGGGCGACCTCGCCAATTTCGAGCCGAAGCGGTTCGTGGACGCGCTATTCGCTTAGGGCGGCGCCTCACTCCCCGATTAGCCACAGATCCGCCTGCTCGAGCGCGCAACCAGCCCTTCCCGGCTTTCGTTCTTACTGAATGAGATGTCGGTAACCAGCGCAAGTAGGGCGCGATGAAGGAGGCGGTTGCGCCCCCTGCCGCCGCAGGCGGCCTGACGATTCGGGTCGACACCCTTCTCTGGCTGGGGCTCATCGCTGCGGCGGCCGCCTTGCGGCTCGTCCGGCTGGACGCGCTGCCTTTCACATTCGAGGAATCCGCACGCGCGCTCGACGCGCTGCGTGTCTCCCAGGACAGCGTGCCTGAAGGCTGGAACGGCGACCTCGCCGCCGTCGTCACCTCGTATCTGTTCCGCGCCTTCGAGGGGAGCGAGCTCGTCGCGCGGGTTGCGCCTGCCGTCGCGGGCTCCGTCATGGTGGCGGCCGTCTGGCTCGGCGGCCGTAGCCTGGGGCGGGTTGGTGCCCTGACGGCGGGGGCGCTGCTCGCCTTCTCGCCGCTGGCGCTGCTCCTTTCTCGCTCCGCCCTGCCCTTCAGTCTCGGCGGTCTGCTGGCAGTGGCGATGGCCGTCGCGTTGCTCTCCTACCTGAGGGAACCGCGGGCTCACACGGCGTTCCTGTTCGCTGCCGCCTTCGGGCTGGCGCTTTTCGCCGACGCTGTGGCGACGACGGCGGCGATCGCGGTGACGGCGTTTCTGTTGCTTGAGCCGATCGTCGCGAGGGAGGGCGCGGTGGCCCGCGCCTGGGGCGTGTTTCGGCGCAGCCCGTCCCACTGGCTGAGCGTGCTGCTGGTCCTGGCCGCCGCCGTGGAGCTGGGGGTCACCCACTTCGGCACGTTTCTCGACCTGTCGCAACCGGCAGGGCTCGCGTTATGGCGCGATATGTTCGCTCTCCCCCGCGACGGCCGCGAGCCGGAGTACCAGATGGCGCTCCTCCTGGCGTACGACTGGCCGATCCTGCTGGCCGGCGGCACGGGCGTCGTGGTCTTCGCCCAGCGGCTGGCGCGCCGTGGCGTTAGCGCCCTGACGTCGGCCCAGCGGTTGGTGCTGCTGTGGGTAGTGGTGGCGAGCGTTGTCGTAGGGCTGGCCAGCCAGCGAGAGGCGGGGCAGACGCTGATCCTCATCGTGCCGCTGGCGCTTCTGGGCGGCCTGCTGGCGGAGGAGGTTCTGCCGGCGCTGAACTGGGCCGCCTTGCGTCGCTGGTGGCCGGCTGTCGCCGTGGCGCTGGTTCTCATGGCTTACGCCGCCCTCATGACTACCATCTGGGCGGAGGAGGGCGTCAGCGGGGCGGAGCGCGTTTATCTGGTGCTGGCCCTGGGCGGCGCCATGACGGTGCTGGCCGGCTGCTACTCGATCATGGGACGCGACGCCTCCGTGATCGGATTAGCGGTGGTGGCGGCTGTGGCGTTCGCCTTTCTCGCCCATACCGACCTCAGCCTCATCCGCGACGATGAGGCCGCCGAGTTCGCCGTGGACGTCCGCACCACGGAGCGGATCGAGGAGTTCCGTGAGGTCGTGGAGCAGTTCGTGGCGAGCCGCACCGGGCCCGTTCTCATCGATCCCGCTCTTGCGGAGCCTCTCGCCTGGTACCTGCGTGATGTCACCGTTACCTTCGCCGATCCCGAGGATGACGCCGGCGCGGTCGTCGTGCCGGCGGGGCGGGAGGTCGACGGATTCACGACCGCGAGCGAGGTCTGGCGTCTGGGTGAGGGCTGGTACCCCACGGACCTGGACCTTCTTCCCCTCTGGCGCTGGTTGGTCTTCCGGGAGCCGTACGGTAATCTGAATAGCATGGAGAAGGTGGAGGCGCAGATATTGGTGCCCACGCCGTGAGCGAGATCGCGGCACCGCTGCCCGCTGAGCCCGTCGAGAGGCGCGCTCTCAGTCTTGAGCTGCGCCTGAACTGGGAGCTTGTCGCTTACGCCTCGTTCATCGTCGTAGGGGCGGGCATGCGATTTTGGGACCTGGGGTCGCGTGCCCTTCACCACGACGAGAGCCTGCACGGCTTCTACGCCTACGATATCTTCCTGGGCCGGGGCTACGAGCATAGCCCGCTTCTCCACGGGCCGTTCCAGTTCTTCGGGATGGCGCTGACGTTCTTCCTCAGCGGCGGCGCCAGCGACTACGCGGTGCGCATCATGCCGGCGCTGTTCGGCGTGGCGCTCATCGTGCTACCCTTCTTCTTCCGCGACCGGCTGGGCCGAGTGGGAGCGTTGCTCGCCTCCGGGCTGATCGCCCTCTCACCCACGCTGCTGTACTTCAGCCGCTTCGCCCGCAACGACATCTACGTGGCCGTGTTCACTCTGGGCATCGTCATCTGCCTCTGGCGCTACGTCGATGAGCGGAAGCCGTTGTTTCTGTATCTGGGCGCCGCCT
>CAZYOV010000072.1:0-11541 GCA_964649215.1 uncultured Dehalococcoidia bacterium | reverse complement strand
GGGCGGCGGCGATCACCTTATCCTCGCCGCGCTCCAGCATCTCCTGTCGCATGTGTCCCACGTCGGTGATGTTCTTGACGTGGCGCACGCGATAGCCGCTGGCCTCCAGAAGGCGTCGCAGCCAATCGGCGATCAGGTAGGTGCGGAGGTTGCCGATGTGGGCATGGCGGTACACCGTAGGTCCACAGGTGTATATCTTTACCAACCCCGGCTCCAACGGCGCGAACGGTTCCTTGCTGCCTGTGAGAGTGTTGTGCAGGCTGAGGACAGCCCGCTTTCGGCTGCCGGCGTCCGCCCGCGGCCTTCGCCTGGAGGGCGCCCGGCCCCCCTTAGCTGATCTCTCAGCCATGCTCCCCCTCCCAGCCGATCTCGACATCACCTTCGCCCCAGATTATGACCGGGACCGTAAAGGCGTACTTGAGGGCTTCTTCCCACCACTCCTCGCTATCATCCACCCGTCTCTCTTCGTACTCAACTCCGCGCTCTGAGAGCGCCGCACGCGCCTTATCGCACGTCGGACAGTTGCGCAGGGTGTACATGATGACGTTGCCCATGAGGGGAGACTCCAGAGGCTATTCTAGCATCGATGCGTGAGTGTCTAAAGAGGACAGGTCTCTATAGTTGGCGATTCGCCCTTCACAATCACACGTCTATCCGCTTCCAACGGCCCTGTCGGAAGCGGAGGAGCATGAGGAGCGCCCTCGTGTTTATGTCAATGATTGCTGCCAGCCAGGCCCCCGGCACCCCGAGTCCGGCCACCACTGCCAGAAGATAAGCCGGCCCCAGGCGCACCCCCCAAACGCCCACGCTCATAATCGCTAGCACCGCACGGGTATCGCCGGCGCCCCGCAGGGCGCCGCCCAGCGACATGCTGATGGAGAGCGCGGGCAGCGCGAAGGCGAAGATGAATAGCAGCTTGCGTCCGATGTCCACCACCTCGTCGTCGTTAATGAACAGCCGCGTTATCGGCTCTCCAAAGATCATTAGAATCACTCCCGGGACGGCCATAAGTACGAAGGCCACCCGGGCGGCCGAGACCGCCGCCTTTTCCGCCAGATCCGGCCTCTTCGCTCCCAGCCCCTGCCCCACCAGAGTCGTAGCGGCTATTCCCAAGGCGAACCCCGGCAAGAACGTCAACCCCTCGATTCGTAATACAACCTGGTGAGCGGCCAGCGCAGTTGTTCCTAGGCTGGCGATGATGCGCGTGTATACCAGGAACGCCATCTGAAACTGGAACTGCTCCGCGCCAGCGGGAATGCCGATCTTGAGGACGCGGTCCGTCTCCGCCCTATCGATCGCCAGCACCTTCGAAGGCGACAGATGCAGGGCGCTGTTCTTCCTGAGGAGTGCGCCGTAGATGAGCACCACTCCAACCATCGCCGACGCCAATAGTCCCAGTCCGGCGCCCCGCACGCCGTACTCCGGGAACGGTCCCGTCCCATTGATCAGGACGTAGTCCACCACCCCGTTCACCAAGTTGACCGCCACCATGATCATCATCGGCGTCCGCGTATCGCCGGCGCCCTGGAGACAGGCGGTGCTTGCGTATAGCACCGCGTAGAAGGGGATCCCGAAGGCCGCGGCCTGCATGTACTCGACCCCCTCTTCCATGGCTGCCGGTTCCGTCCCCATGATCCGCAGCATCGGTTCTGCTGCGGCGAAGTACACCACCCCCATCACCAGGCCCCAGGCCAGCGCCAGCATCTGGGCGCTGCGTAACGTCGTCTCGGCCTGCTTGCGGCGGCCCGCGCCCACGTTGCGCGCCACTATCGCCGTCGCCCCGATGCCGATGGCGAACATCCCGGAGAGCGGGAACCAATACAGTATCGAGGCCACGCCCACTCCCGCCAGCGCGTCTTCCCCCAGGTGGCCGACGAGGAACGTGTCCACCAACTGGACAGTGGCGAAGCTCAGCTGCTGGATCACCACCGGCCAGGCGAGCCGGATAACCGATCGGGTCAGGCTAGATTCATCTAGCGCCGCGGGTACGGCTAAGGTATCTGGGGCGTCATCTCCGGCGTCGGCGGGCATACTCCCTCTGCGGTGTAAGTGGGGCGGTGTTTTCATTATGGCAAACGCCTCCGCTTATCGGAAGGCGAGGCCGCGCCGGCCGTCTAGCGCGTGCTATTATGTGTGCGGTTTAGCCGGCAGGAGGGTGGTGGAGGGTCGCGGCAGGAGGACCGTACATGACTCAAGACCAGAAGGGCCACAAGTGGTTCGCCTCGATATACGACTCCATGACGGCTCGCGCCGAGCGGACGTTCATGAGGGATGTCCGAGAGGAGATTGCGGGCGGCGCCAGAGGTCGCGTACTGGAGATCGGCGTCGGTACCGGGGCCAACTTCCCCTACTACAACGACCAGGCCGAGGAGGTCACCGCTACCGAGCCTGACCCCTACATGCTGCAGCGGGCCAGACGCCGGGCTGAGGGCATAGGGCGTTCGATAGACCTGCACCAGGCCTCCGCCGAGCAGCTGCCCTTTGAAGACGCATCGTTCGATACGGTGGTGAGTACGCTCGTGATGTGTAGCGTCGGGGAGCCCCTGCGGGCGCTCTCAGAGGTGCGACGGGTGCTAAAGCCGTCCGGCGAGCTGCGCTTGTATGAGCACGTCCGCTACGACCACGCATTCGGCGCCTTCTGGCAGGACCTCATCACGCCTGTATGGCGGTGGGTCGGCGCCGGCTGCCACCCCAACCGCGACGTCGCGAGCTTCGTCCGCGAGGCCGGCTTTGAGTTCGAGCGGATCGAGCTGACCAAGCCCCATCCGCCGATCCCGCCTTTGGTCTTCGTGCGGCCGCACATCAAAGGCGTCGCTCGGCCTGCGTAGGACGGACGCGGCGTTGGCAGAGCTCTCGAGGCGCCACGTCGTCCTGCCGGAATCGCGCCTCCCCATCGTGGCTGAGCCGGACGTGCTGGTGGTCGGCGGAGGCTCGGCGGGGCTGGCGGCGGCGACGGCCGCCGCGCGCAACGGGGCGGAGGTCATGCTCGTGGAGCGGTTCGGCTACCTGGGAGGGCTCGCCAGCGGTGGGCTGATCATCCTCCTCCTGACCATGGACGACGGCGCTGGCCGTCAGGCGGTGGGCGGCGTCTGCCAGGAGATCGTCGATCGCATGGAGCGGCGAGGCGCAGTCCACTACCCACCTGAGGGGCAGTGGAACGATCCGGACAGCCGGCTCGTGGAGCACTACTCTCGTTGGGGGCTCGTCTGGGGCCGCGGCCCCCACCGCGTGCGCTACTCCGTCGCCTTCGAGCCTCACGAGTTCATCTTCGCCGCCGATGAGATGCTGGAGGAGGCTGGCGTCCGTCCCCTGTATCACACTTGGGCCTGTGAGCCGGTGGTGGAGGACGGTGTCGTCCAAGCAGTGGTTATCCAGAACAAGAGCGGCAGGCAGGCGATCGCGCCCAGGGTGGTCATCGACACCAGCGGCGACGGTGACCTGTTCGCCGCCGCCGGGGAGCCGTTCGAGCTGGAGCGCGTCCACCCCTGGCTCTGGTTCCTCATGAGCAACGTCGGCGACCTGGATGAGGCGTTGCAGGGGAGCAAGGGATTCTTTTTCCACACCCTAGGTGAAGGCCGTGTCCTCGTCCCCTGGGGCGGCGATGCCCGCACCAAGCTACGGATAGACGCTACCGATCCGGTCGAGGCCTCGGAGGCGCTGATCGAGTGCCGGCGGATGGTGAGGGAGGAGGCTGCCCGGCTTCGAGGCTCCCTGCCCGCCTTCCGCGACGCCTACATATCGCTGATGGCCGACCAGCTTGGCATCACGGAGTCGAGGCGTCTTCAGGGCGAGTACATTATGTCACGCGATGACCTCGACCGCTCCTTCGATGACTCGATCGCCCGTACTGGTCACTGGACCAAGTACGACTGCGTCTACAACATCCCCTATCGCAGCCTTCTGCCCAAGGGCGTGTCTAACCTTTTGACGGCCGGTCGCTGCATCTCCGTCGACCACCGCGTCAACCACGCGACCAAGGAGATACCGCCTTGCATGGCCACCGGCGAGGCGGCGGGCACTGCCGCCGCCATGGCCCTGGAGGATGGCGTGGCCGTAAAGGATGTGGACGTGCCGAGGTTGCAGATACGCCTGAGAGAGAAGGGGGCGATTCTGGAGTGATGGAGGGCTACTCTGTCAGGCGCGCCTCGATGTCCCGGAGGCGGTGCACCACCGTCTCCAGGACGGCGACGGCGATCTCAGCGTGGGTGGTGAGCTCCGCTCGGAAGTCCCAGCGGGTCAACGCCAGGCACTCCGTGTCCTCCAGGCAGCGTATCGTGGCGGAGCGGGGAAAACCTTCGAATAGCGCCATCTCGCCGAAGAAGTCACCAGCGCCCAGCGTGTTCAGCACCTCCGGCCTGTCGCCGTCGGCCCCGCGCACCACCTCCACCTTGCCGGACGTGATGACGAAGAACCCCGCCGCCTGGTCATTCTCCTTGATAATGACATCCCCCGATTTAAACGCACGGGGCACCATCAGCTTGGAGAGCTGCTTGCGGTGGCGGCGGTCCAGCCCGGAGAAGATGGTGACCTTATCCAGCATATCTTCACGATCCATAGAAGCACGTCCTTCCGGTGAGATGGCTAGGGGTAGCGTACGGCATTCTAATCAACCTCCGTGAACTCGTCAACTAGTGAAGAGAGTCGTCCGGGCCTGGCGCTGGTGCTGGGCGCCGGTGGCACTAGGGGGTGGGCCCACCTGGGCGTCATCAAGGCGCTCCACGAAGCCGGCGTGTCAGTGGACATCATCGTGGGCGCCAGTTCCGGAGCCCTCATCGGTTCCCTCTACGCCGCCCGGCGCGACGCCGCCGAGGCCGAGCGCATCGCCATGAGCTTCACGGCGACGGATTTTCTGGGGTGGTTTCTCAAAGATCTGCGTCTATCGCCGCAAGCAGGGCGGATGGGTCGCGATCTGTGGCAGACCTGCGGACGGCTGGACTTCCGGGAGATGACTGTCCCCTTCGCCGTGGTGGCTCTGGATCTGGTCAGCGGTCGGCCTCTGGTCTTACGCGATGGTAACGTCGGCCGCGCCGTTGAGGCGAGCATCCGGCCTCCGCTCATCGGCCGTCCGATCCAGCACGACGCCTGTGCTCTGGTGGACGGTGGCCTTCACAACACCTTGCCCGTCTCGGTAGCGCGAGAGCTGGGCGCGGCGATGGTCGTCTCCGTGCACGTCGGCGAGTTGTTTGCCCTGCCCCGTTGGCTGCGGCCCCTGTCGGCGCGGGTGAGCGCCGCCTACCGGGCGCACTCGATAGTGGCGACCGACGTCAGCGGTCAGATCGGCTTCCTGGCCGGTCTGCTGTCGCGGGGACGACCCGCCCGCGCTCGGTCCGACATCGAGATACGGCCCGACATGCGGGGCATCACCTCGATGTGGCCTTGGCAGATCAGCACATCGATGCGTCGGGGGGAGACAGCCGCCCGCAAAGCGCTGCCCTCGATCCGACGGCTTCTGGCCGCTCGCGTAGTCTAGGCGCCGTCGCGCGAGGGCAGGATCACCCACGCCTTTGCCGGCGTCGTCACTCCTTCCCGCTCGTTCTCAGCCCACACCTCCAGCTCCACCCATCCCTCGCCGTCTTTACGGTAGCGATCCGTGACCTTGGCTTTGCAGACCATCGTGTCGCCGGGGCGCTGCTGGCGGCGCATCTCGAAGTACAGCTTGCGCAGGAAGCCGGTGTCACCCATCCAGTCGGTGATGACACGCACCAGCGCGGCCTGCAGGAAACCGGTATTCATGAAGATGTCCTCGTGTCCGGCCTTGCGGGCGAAGGCGGGATCGTGGTGGAGGGGGTACCAGTCCTGGGAACCGCTTATCTGGAGGAACGTTCGCCGCGGCTTGATCTCAAGATCGAAGCCTTCAATCTCTGCGCCCACCTCTACGTCCTCCCAGTGGAGCTGTGGCTTCCTCACGGCGTCGTCTCCTTCGCCGCCGCTACCTCCTCCGGCGTGCGGTGGAACAGCAGCGTGTTGCGGATCGCGCACACGGTCTCGCTCCGCTGGTTGGTGATGATCGCCTCGGCGACGATCCACACCGCTTCGGGGTCGATGGATATCCCCTTCTGGTAGATGTCTGCCACGCGGCGGCGTACCGACAGGTGGTCGCCGACTTTGATGCGGGCGAACCACTCTACCTCCTGGTTCATGTTGACGATGCGTTTGCCGGGGGCGGGAACGATGGGCAGGAGGGGCTCGAACACGGCCGGCCAGGGGCCCAGGCTGGCGAAGTAGAGCGCCAGCCAGCCGGAGGGCGGACAGAGTACCGCGCCGTGCTCCGTAGACTCGGCGTATTCCGGGTCCAGGAACAGCGGGTTGTTATCGTCCACCATCTGGCAGTGGCGCCTGATCGGGTCGTACTCCACCGGATAGCGCCCGCGGGCCTCGGCTATCTCGGTGCCGATGTACTTCTGACGGACGGCCTCGATGTCGTAGCGCTCAGCCACGATCAGCCTCCGGCCGCGACTCCTTGATGCACGCGCGCCAGGAACTTCGTGAGCGTCCGGTTGAACTCAGCGGGCTTGTCGATCTGCGGCGTGTGCCCCGTCCCGGCGATGATCACCAGCTCGCTGTCTGGGATTCGTTCGTGCATGCGGTGAGATGGCTCCAGGAACGGGTCATCGTTCTCGCCGCAGATGATGAGGGTTGGGATCTGGATGGCACTTAACTGATCCAGCAACGGTTCTCGGTTGGCCATCGCCTGGGCGCAGTAGATGTACGCTTCACGAGAGGTCTGGAGAAACTGCTGGCGCCAATTCCCCAGAATCTCCGGCTGACTTCGTAAGTGGTCGGCCATAGGGTTGGTGCGCAGCTGCTCCTCGAACACCGCCTCCATCCCCTCCTCGCGAGCGATCTCCACCAGGCGCGCCCGCTCCTGCGTTCCCAGGCTGCTGGGAGTATCAGCGGCCGTGTCCACCAGCACCAGCGCTCGCACCGGCTTCGGATGCGCGAGGACGAGGTGCTGAGCGACCATACCGCCCATCGAGTGGCCGACCACGTAGCACTCCTTGATGCCAAGGTGCTCCAGGAGCCCGTACGCGTCCTCCAGCATCCGCTCCAGCGAGTAGTCCTCCGGCCGGGTCGGCTTCTGGGAGTGACCGTGTCCTCGATGGTCTATGGAGACGGTGCGAAACTCGCGGGTGAGGGCGGGGATCTGGAGCGCCCAGTTGCGCAGGTTGCCTGTGAAGCCATGGAGCAGGAAGACCGGGTATCCCTCGCCCCGCTCACGGTAATGGATCTCGATGCCGTTGATCTCGGCTCTGGGCATACCTCACCTCGTTCAGCGTAGTCGAGGGAAGTATAGCACGGGCTTGGCGCCCTGAAGCCCTGAAGCCCTGAAGCGGGGGGGGGTATTAGTCTTCTTGGCTGCTGAGCAGCTTAACGATGGGGCGGTGGGACACTGCCAGCGCCAGCTTGCGGCCGCTGAAGGCGGTCACTTCCTCCTGCGGGAGGCCGTCCTCAAGGAGCTGCTCGACGAAGCCCTGCGCCTTTATCGGGTCCTCGAAGCGGTGTGTTTCGATTCCGTCTTGCTTAGTCACAGAGACGAAGAAGGTATCGCCCTGCGGCGGCTCCCTGGCCGGCGTCGTTGCCGCCGTGACTTTCCTGGGTGCGTCCTCGTCGAGGTAGTCGGGCCGGAACTCCGGGGCGCGGTACTCATTGCCCGTCGTCGCCTGATCCTCGTCTGCACGCGGGTCCGCTGTGGCTGGCGAGTCACCTTCCCTGGCGCCGTTATCGGAGCCGGTTGCGGGCGCGACCTCGTCGCCCTCGGCGGTCTTCTTCGGCGTCATATCTTCGTCCTCCGTAGGCTTCTCTGATTTCCCTAACCCGAACGGCATGTCTCTTCTTTCCCCTCACCTGATTTAGATGCGCTGACTGCGGGACATGTTACATTTCCGTGCTGTGTTGACACGCTGGAGGGCAGCCGATATCGTGAAGGTCGGCTTCTCCACCGTAGCCGGGACTAGAGGGAGCGCTTCGTCTTCCACAACCCCAGCGCTTACATCCACCGGATGCTGCTGCTGGACGACGGTCTCATCGTGGGGACCGGTCGTCATCGGCCGGGCCGAGCACGTGCAGGACCTGAGCGTCGTGCAAGCGACGATCCGTCGCGCATCACCTACGGTATGCTGGCGTACGAGGGCACCGGAAGATAGGCGGATCGCGATGCGGGTAACGGTTGAGCTACAGGCCTACCTGGAGCAGTACTCCCCTGATGGCCAGGCCGTATTCGAGTACACGCTCCCTGATGGCGCTACGGTGCAGACGCTGGTCCGCCAGCTTAACGTGCCCGAGGAGATGGCGAGCGTCATCGTCCTCAACGATCGCAGCGTTGACTTCGACGACCCTCTCCAGGACGGCGACCGGGTAATCCTGATCCCGCCCCTGGCCGGCGGCTAGTCGCTCTAGCCCGTCTGTCAACGAATTCAGGACGGATTAACGGATTGAGTGCCATCCGTTAATCCCGCGATATATCCGTGTGGACAGGTTCCGCGGGCGCCGCGTAACGAACATCCCATTCGCGCCGTCTTACCTATTGACAACCAGTTGCCTTTACGAAATGATGTAAACGCCACTGATTGCATCTGCTACCAATTGCTTCAACGGTAGTAGGAGGTGAGCCCATGAGTTGTGAGACCGAAACAGCCACTGCCCTCAAAGACGCGGGTCAGAAGGTGACCCCGCAGCGGATGCTCATCCTTTCCAGTGTGCGTCACGCCGGCGGCCACCTAACGGCCTCGCAAATACTTGAGGAGGTGCGCCACTCCTACCCCTACGTAGACGCCTCTACGGTCTACCGCACCCTGGCGTCCGCCAGAGAATTGAAGCTGGTTAACGAGACTAACATGGGCTCGGACGATAACCAGTTCGAGTGGACCGGCAAGGAACGCCACCACCACCTGATATGCCGTTCCTGCGGCGAGGTAACATCGCTGGACAACAGCTATCTGGATGGCCTCGCCTCCACCCTGCTGGAGGACCATCGCTTTCAGGCCGATCTTGACCATTTCGCTATCTTCGGTGTTTGCAATGGGTGTGCCAGCAAGGAGCGTTAGCCTGTCGGCCGGTTCTCTGGCCGACCGAGCGGAGCAACCGATAAAGAGATGAGTATCTTGGATGTGACCATACCGCTGAGCCCCGTCATGCTTACGCTGGGCGTCGGCGGGACGATCGGTGTGCTGGCCGCCGCCCTGGCCCTCGGCATGCGCCACGGCATCGACTGGGATCACATCGCCGCTATCACGGACATCACGAGCACCAGCGCGGCGGCACGGGACTCAGAGGAGCGTTGGCTCACCGGCGAGCCGGGTGTGATGCTAACCGATGAAAGCCATCATTCGCTGGCCGATGGCGGGAGGCTGCCGCCTGTCGCCGGTGGCAGTGTTCAGGCAGGGGTACTGCCGACGTTCCTATCGGAGCATAGGCGCGCCATCTTCCTGGGAACGCTGTACGCGCTGGGACACGGCACCGTAGTCACTATCCTCGGCTTGGTGGCGATCCTGGCGTCGGGGTTTCTGCCGGGCTGGATCGACCCGATCATGGAGCGGGTGGTGGGAGTGACCCTGATCTTGCTGGCCGTCTACCTTTTCTACTCGCTATACCGCTTCTTTCACGGCGATGGCGAGTTCCGCATCCGCAGCCGCTGGATGCTCATCTTCGCCGGCGTGCGCAACGGCTTCAACTGGCTCCGCGCCCGTACCAGCGGTGCGCACCCACACGAGCATGATGCTCACGGCGCGGACCAGTACGGTGTCCGCACGGCATACAGTGTGGGGTTAATCCACGGCATCGGCGCCGAGACGGGGACTCAGGTGCTCGTGATTGCCACGGCTGTGGGCGCGGGTACAAAGGTCATGGGCATCGCCGTCCTGATGATGTTTGTGGTGGGCTTGTTCATCTCCAACTCCTTCATAACCTTCGCCACGGCGGCGGGGTTCGTGTCGTCGCGTCGGCGCCAGTGGATATACGTGCTTGCGGGGCTTCTGGCGGCCGTCTTCAGCCTGGTCGTGGGGCTCGTTTTCCTGTTCCGGGCTGGCGGTTTCCTGCCTGACCTAGATCCTTACTTCCGCTGGCTTGGCGGACCAGGCTAGCGCCGCCTACGCCCTCGTCGCCGTCAGGGGAGATAAGGCAGCGGGTCCACAGGGATGCCGTCGATCCGCAGCTCGAAGTGCAGGTGATTGCCGTCGATGCCAATCACGTAGCCGCTGTGCCCGATGCCGCCGATCGTCTCGCCCTGCGCAACGAACTGGCCGTATCCCACGTATATCCCCGAAAGGTGTGCGTACAGCGTCTCTGAGCCATCCGCGTGGCGGATGATGACGTAGTTGCCGTAGCCGGGGTGAACATCGGCGAGGATCACCTGGCCGGCTGCTGCTGCTGCCACCGGTGCGCCCTCCTGCCCAATGCCTTCGATGTCTATCCCCTGGTGGTAGACACCTTCGCCGCGCGGCTCCCCGAAATAGCTGGTAATCGGGCCCTGGAACGGCCAGTAATATGCGCTAGAGAGGGCTGGCGGCGCCGGCTCAGGCTCAGGCGCCGGTGCCGGCGCCGGTGTTGGTGGGGGCGGTGGCGGTGGGGGTGGCGGCGGCATCGCCCCGGGAAGCACCAGCGTGATCCCCTCGATGACGCTGTCGGCGGAAGCCAGCCCGTTTGGCCCGAAGGCGATGATGTCCTGGACGCTGATCTTGTAGAAGGCGGCGATATCGGAAAGCGTGTCGCCGAGCTTGACGCGGTAGATGATGCCGTCAACGCTGGGGATCAGCAGCTCCTGGCCGGCGATCACGAAGTCGGGGTCGTTGCCCACTTCAGGGTTGTTCCAAAAGATGTAATCCGGGCTTATGCCAAACGCCGCTGCGATGGAGGCGATGCTATCTCCCGGTTGAATCGTGTAGGTGAAGTATGCGGGTTGGGGTTCCGGAGTCGGCTCAGGGGTGGGTGTGGGGGTCGGTTCGGGCGCGGGCGTTGGAGTTGGAGTGGGCTCGATCGTCGCATCGGCCTGCTGCCTTGGGGAGATGCCGGGAAGAGTGGCCAGGACCACCGGCGGTTGAAGATAGCCGGCCCCGTCCGGCGTGGCGGGTTCACCAGTGTGCGGGGAGAGGCCGGCGGCGTCGCTGCCCGCCAGCTCTCCGCCGAACGCCATGCCCGCCGCGACGACGAACAGGACGATCAACAGGGCGTGCAGGAGATAGCGTTGATGCGTGGTGATCGGGTGCGTCGCCCCGGGTCGGCGGGACGGTTGCCTGTCTTCCCCCGCAGGCCGGTGCGGCCGGTGGGGAGGGGTGTGTGTTTCGCGAATAGCCTATCTCCCTTGGCCGAGGTTGTGCATGACCGCGGCCCCCACTTAGCTCTCTTTGGCGCCACACCCCGGCACGCCTATCGGATTGGCAATCGCGATGCATTATACCCGATTTAGCAACCCTTCCACAAATTGACCAATTATTAATGATAATTGGTAGAGTTGTCAGCGGTGCTCGCCGGGCCGGTTAGGCCTTTGCGACCTTGATGTCGTTTCCCTCCACCAGCACCTGGTAGGTTGGGATTGGGCTGTCCGGC
>CAZYOV010000071.1:0-12049 GCA_964649215.1 uncultured Dehalococcoidia bacterium | reverse complement strand
GTCGTGCTCGGGGCCGTCCCGATCATGGAGGCCGGCAACGATGAGCAGAAGCAGCAGCTGCTGCCCAAGATCGCCGCCGGCGAGACGATCATGACGATGGCGCTCACGGAGCCCTCGGCCAAGTGGGACGCTGATGGAGTTGAGCTGGAGGCGAAGAAGGAGGGCAACGACTACGTCCTCAACGGCGTTAAGCTGTTTGTGCCGGACGCCCACGTCAGCGACCAGATGATTGTGGTCGGCCGCACCTCGAAGGGAAAGACGCCGGAGGACGGCATCACGGTGTTCCTGGTCGACTCCAAGTCGCCGGGCATCAGCTTCGAGCTGCTGAGGACGATCGCGGCCGACAAGCAGTGCGAGGTGACGTTCGAGAACGTGAAGGTGCCGGCGGCGAACGTCATCGGCGAGGAGGGTAAGGGGTGGCCGATCGTCGAAAAGACGAAGAAGATGGCGACTGTGGCGGCCTGCGCTTATCTGGTGGGCCTATCGCAGATGGATTTCGACGTTACCTTGAACTACGCCAAGGAGCGCGTGCAGTTCGGGCGGCCCATCGGCTCCTTCCAGGCGATCCAGCACAAGCTGGCCGATGTGGTCATCGACGTAGACGGCTCGCGCTTCATCACGTACAAGGCGGCCTGGTCGCTTCAGGAAGGGGAGCCGGACGCCGACATGATGATCTCCATGGCGAAGGCGTGGACATCCGACGCTTCGAGGCGCGTGGTGGCTCACGGGCAGCAGATCCATGGCGGTATCGGCTTCACCAAGGAGTACAAGATACAGCTCTACTTCCGGCGTCAGAAGTGGATGGAGCTGATGTGGGGGGACGCCGACTACCACCGCGAGCTGGTGGCGCAGGCGCTGGAGGTGTAGCGGAGGGATCGACACCCCAGCCTAGAGGCTGGGGCATACCGACAGAAGGGCCGCCCCAACGAGCGAGTCGGGGCGGCTTGGCTTTAGGTGCGGTTCTCGCGCCGGCCCTGACCGAAGCTAAACCGCAGCGACCTGCCTCCCCCTGTAACAAGCTCGGCCCACCTTTCATCCTACCAAGTGTAAATACGCTCGAAAGCAGAGGTAACGATATGCGCATCTTCACTCGTGTCCTGCCGCTGGCGCTGGCGGCGACGCTGTTTGTCCTGGCCGCGGCCTGCAGCAGCGGCGGGACCAGCAAGGTTACGTCGGACCAGGCAGACGGTCAGTCCACTGATCTGGTATCGACGGACCCGCTGGATGTCCTCTCGGCCTCGGCGGAGAGCTTCGAGGATGAAGTGCAGTCGCTCGAGGTTGATCTGCAGTTCAGCATCAACGCCGGCGGTCTGGACATAGGCACCAGCGCGGAGATGGCATTCCAGGCGCCGGACCAGATGTATCTGACGATGACCATAAGCGGGCTCGGGTCGTACGAGATGCTAATGCTGGGCACGGATATCTACATGAACGTGCCACCTCAGGGCTGGATCGTCTTCTCTGTGGATGACCTTGGTCTGGAAGAGATTGGGCTGGACGCTGAGACGCTCCAGGACACCTTTAGCGATCACAGTCTTCTGGACTATGGGGCGCTGGTCCAGAGCGTGGGTGGAGAGGTAGAGGACCTGGGCGATGAGACGATAGACGGGGGTACCTACCGCCACTATCGCGGCACTGTGGACTTCGCCGACCTCAGCGCCGCCTTCAACGACGCCGTCGGCGCCAGCGAGGGCTTGAACCTGGATGACGTCAGCGGTCCCCTGACCTTCGACGTGTGGGTGGACCCGGACAGCTATCTGCCTTACAAGCTGACGGCGAGCGGTGAGTTCGCCTTTGGGGCCGACGCCATGGTGTTCGACGCCGAGATGCTGTTCACGAGCTACAACGAGCCGGTGGAGATACCGGACGCGCCTCAGGACGCTGTGTCCTTGGGCGAGCTGTTCAGCGGCCTGTTGGAGGGCCTGGAGGGCCTCGAATAAGCTAACGCACCAGGTACGAGCCTGCCTCCCGCCAGGCAGGCGCTTGACAGGGGTGTCAGGCGCTCGTATATTACGCGAAGGCGATGAGGCAGTTTATCATAATCCTTGCGGTTTCTCTCTTCCTCCTCGTCATCGCCGTCATCCCGGTCATCGCCGGGGCCTGAGCCTGCGCCTCTGGTTGGCCTGCGGTTAATCGCCTACAATAGCTCCATCATCCCTCTAGCTTATCGGGAGAGCCGCTGTTATGGTCGATTGCCTGTTCTGCAATATGGCCGCGGGCAAGATGCAGGTGGATAAGCTGTACGAGGACGATCTTGTGTTCTCCATTCGCGATATCCATCCGCGGGCGCCGGTGCACGTGATGGTGATCCCCAAGGAGCACATCCCGACTGCGACGGACCTGACGGACGAGCACGGGCCGCTGCTGGGGCGGTTGTTCGCCGCGGCGGCGCAGGTGGCGCGCCGGGAGGGGCTGGACGAGCGGGGTTATCGGCTGGCTTTCAACGTGGGGGATCAGGCCGGGATGACGATCCCTCACCTGCACCTGCATATGCTGGGCGGCCGCCCCCTGGGCCCCGAAGGCTAGCGCGGCCTCGCGGTGATCCTTGGCTGACCGCGGCCTAAAGGCCGCGGCATGTCTAGGCTGCCTATTGACGAGACGGTCTGAAACTGCTTCCGGCTTGAATCTACCGGTTCGGCATGCTGACGTCTCCCCGTTGACGATAGTCGCACGGGTGTTCTATTCTCCTCACATGCAACTATGCCCGGATCATGCTTCGGTGTGTAAATGAGGGGAGGCACTCTTGCCCAGCGCTTGGGAGGCCGTTGTGGTTGGCCTCGATTCTCTGACGGCGGCCTTCGCCGCTCTCAACTTGACCTATTTCGTCTACCGCTTGACCCGACGCCGGGAGGAGACGGCCGCGCGCGCGGTGGCTGCCTTCGCCCTGGCGTTGGTCTCCCTGGGGGTTATGGGGGAGAGCCTGTTCTTCCTGGCCTTGCTCACGGTACACTCCGCGGGCTCTCCCCCCATAACCCTCCCCTGGGCGCTGGTGCGGGTATTACCGCTGGCCGGCGCTGGATTGATAACGATTCTTATCCTGCGGCGGCTGGTCGCGGATAGGTGGTCTGAGGACGCCCGCCCGTGAGCACGCTCGCCGTCGCCATAGAGCGCAGGGAATGGGAGCTGGCTTCTCTATGCCTGCTCATGGGCGTCGTGGAGGCGGCAGCCGCTCTGCCGCCGGACGCGGTGGAGGGGCTGCTGGAGGTATTGGCGGGGCTGGAAGACGAGGATGATCGCTCCCCCCGACAGGTCGGGGCCCGCCGTGGCCGCCGCCGCTAAGCGCGCCCGAGCCACGGCCCGGAACTTCTACCACGGGGCTGTGGACGAGGCGGAGCGTCTGGACCTGGAGCGGGCGCGGGAGATCGAAGGGTTGGACGATGAGATCGCCCTGATGCGGGTCAGGCTCAAGCGGGCGGTGGAGGAGCGTCCGGAGGACGTGAAGCTCCTGGTGAAGGGGCTGGGGATCCTGGTGCGGGCTGTGGGCGCCCGCTATCGCCTCTCGCCGAAGTCACGCAAGGACCTGGCCGATAACCTGGCGGCGACGCTGAATAGCTTGGGGGACCAGCTGCTGCCGCCGGAGGGCTAGCGGTGGCCTGGGTCAGTCGGCTGTGTCGGGGCGGGCGAGGAGGCAGGGGAGGTTGGTGGATTCCACCACGATGTTGGCCACGCTCCCCACTATCCGCTTCTCCAACCGGTCGCGGCCTCGGGTGGCCATCGCGATGAGCCCTGCCTGGGAGCGGTCTGCGATACGGATGATCTCTTTGGGGGCGTCGCCCATCGTGACCACGATCTCGACGGCTACCCCGTCCTTCTCTACCCGTTCCGCTACGGGCGCGAGGAAGCGGCGGGCTTCGGCTAGCTCCTCTTCGATGATGCGGGCGACGCCGGGCGGGGCGTCCTTGGCGTCGCGATGCTGGCCCATAGGGGCGATCGTGTGGCAGAGGATGATGGTCGCCCGGAGCGCCCTGGCCACCCTCTCGGCCGTCGGCAGGACGTGCTGCGAGTAGGCGCCTCTGTCCAGGGGGACGAGGATCTTGCTGAGGCTGGGGGGCGAAGGCGTCTGGCCGGGCACGCCGCGAGCGATGACGACCGGCCGCCTCATGTCTTGCAATACGCGGTCCAGGACGGCGCTGATCAGCCAGCGGGTGGTGCCCGAGGTCATGACAGTCAGGTCGGCGGTCTTCGCCTGGCTGAGGATGTGATCAGTGGCCGTGCCGACCGCCACCTCCGATTCAACGGAGAGACCCTTCGCTTCCAGCCTATCGCAGTGCTGTCTCAGGTAGCCTTCGGCTTGCTCAAAGTGGCCGTTGCTATCGCCTCCTGCCTGCTCGACGACGGAAAGCAGGCGTATGCTTGCCCCGCAACGGGCGGCGGCGTGTTCCGCCCAGGTGAGGCCGGCTTCCGCTATCTCGGTGCCGTCCAGCGGCGCCAATATGTTCGCTATCACTTCATGCTCCCCTGCTGAGGCTGGAATCGGTCACTTGGCATGACGGGCGATGGCTGAAATCGTTTCATCTAGGGGGCCTTGCCGAGGACGGCGGCTACGATGGCCTGCCGGTTAGGGCCGGAGTGGGTGGCGCTGGCGGTGTCCGTGCCGCTTGCGGTGGCGGCGTTCTCGGCCGAGGACATGGTGGTGGTGGCGCCGGAGGTCTGGTCCGTACCCTCGGTCCAGCCGCCTCCCCATGCGTAGGTGCCGTTATTGCCGGCGATGGCCGCGGCGACCGCCATGTCGCCGTCTGTGACGTTGACAGTGGCGGTGATGGGGTTTGGCGTTGTGGTGTCGGTGGAGTTGGAGGCGCTATCGGAGATGGGGGTGCTCTGGTTGACGTTCTCGTAGGTGGCGGCGGCGTACATCGGATCGACCGGCGCCGTACCGCCCCAGGTAACGGAGAACGTGCTGCCGCTGGCCGCCGCGATACCGGCATCATTCAGGTACCAGAGCTCGACACGGCCGACGATCGTGGTGCCCGCTACGTCCCCGATGATCGGGGAAAGCGCCTGAGTGCCGTAGCTGACAGCGGAAACGCCTGGGTCAGAGGCGTTCTCATAGCCGACGGCGAACAGCAACAGCCGGTCGCTGCCAGCCGATACGGTGTGGGTGAGGCCGGTAGTCCAAGCGTCGAGGATCGTCACCACGGCTGGCGGCTCGTAGTAGACCTTGACGGGTACCCAGTCCAGGAAGAAGTCTCGGTTGTTGGCACCGTTCGAGGTCACGCGCAACCGGAAGCTGGCGTCGCTGGTCTCCGCGACCGACCACGTCCTACCCCAGGTGTCGGTTGGGCCGCCGAGGACTATAGTGTGCTCGGTCGTGGTCTCCAGGGTGTCGGTCTTCGCCGCCGTCCAGGTGGTGCCGCCGTCCCAGGAGAGCTCCACATCCATGCTGTTGGTCCCGTTCACGGCATCTAGCCACCAGTCCATCTGCACCTCGATGCCAGCGATCTCGCAGCCCGCTGGTATGGAGATGGCGTAGTCGTAGTAGCGATGGCGGTCGCCGTTGCCGTTGATGTTGCTGGCGATGCCGCCGGCATCGGCGAAGGCGCCAGTGGGGTTCGACTCGAAGCCGTCGCCGTCGCCGCCCGTGTCGGCCGCCTCTGCCGTGGCGCTCAGGAAGCCGGTATCGCCGGCGGTGCAGGATGATATGGGGGCCGAGTCGTCGTTAGTCAGCAGAATGTTACTGTTGTCGCTAACCTCGCCCGCCGTGAGCGCGGTATTGTAGTGAGCCGCGTAGTAGATATCCCCATCGAAGGACCGGCAGCATAACTCGCGGTTCGCAATGACAAAGTTCGTGCCGTTGGGGATGCTGATCGTCTCGTTCTGGGGCGGATCGGTGCCCCCGGTCTTGGTGAGAAGCGCCCCATCCTTGTAGAGCTTGACTCTATCGGCTGCCGTAGACAGCGTCGAATCATAGACCAGGGTCAACACAATCCGTCCCGAGGTACCGAAAGCGGGGTCCCACTGTCCTCTAAGCGTGTTCCCCAACATATATAAGTTGAGTTGATTGAGGTTGGGGGACGAAATGGTGAAGTATCCTGACTCGCTGGAGGTACCGACGTGACTGAACCGGCTCCAAAGTGTGGTGACAGCATCAACCTGCAGCACAACTTCGATAGTGCCCTGGGTGGAGCCATTGAGAAGCGTCTGGACCTTGGTACCGTCGACGAGTATGGAAGCGCGGCCCTGGTTGGTCGTGGTGGTAGATTCCCAACCCCTTCCGGTTGAAATTTCCTTGTAGGTTGGGTTCGTGCCGTCATAGATGACGGGCAGGTTCAAGGGGCTGGGTGCCGCGTCCACCAGCTCGGTCGGGCTCTGACCACTGGCGGCCTCCTCGATGAAGTAGCGGTCGACCAGGCCGTTGCTAACGAGCCCAAACGATGCGGCGGTCGTGAAGCTGTTGCCGGGGACGGAATCCGTATCGGTGAACAGCGCCAGAGAGGCGCCGATGGAGAACGCCGCTACCGCCAGCGTCAGGACAAGCGCTGCCGTCACCAGTCGCTTCATCGGGCGATCTCCACGCTGAGCTCTCCGCCGCCCGGGGTCTGCACGGCGAGGCGCAGCGGGGCGTCCCTATTCGGGGCCTCATCCGAGAGCTGGGCGGCCCACATGAGGAACACGGTATCCGCGGCGGCGGACAGACCCACGGTCAGACGCTTCTCGCCGGTGCAGGCGGCGGAGGGCAGCGGGGCGTCAACGCGCGTCAACGGCCCACCCCACAGGCTGAACGATCCCGCCTCTTGGTCGTCTGCGGGCGTGGCCGGGTCGTCCGGGATGGGGGCCACGCTGTCGACGATGGGGCTTCCCGGCCCGCCGGTGGCGAGGGCGGGCTCGCTGCCGGCATCGCGGTCGTAAGCGGTGAGGAAGTCGAACCCTCTGCAATCGTATTGGATGGTCAAAGTGTAAACTTTTGCCGGTAGCGCGCGGTCGATGCGCAGGAGGAAGGGGACGGCCTCCCCCTCGCGGTATACTGGGCCCTCGGGTGTGAGGTTGAATTGCCACTCGTTCCCGTCCCAGAAGGCGAGGCGGAAGAGGGCCCCCTGGCTCTCGGGTACAGGCGCGGCCAGGCGAGGCCGTGACGGCGGCGTCGCGGGTGGAGTCGCCGAAGGCGCTGCCGTTGCGTTAGGCGCGGTGTTGCTGGCGGCCTCCTCGGGTGAGTTGCCGTCGGAGTCAGACAGCCAGACGACGAGAAGGGCGAGGCCGACCAGCAGTGCGATAACCCCTCCGCCGGCGAGGGGGAGGAGAGGCGGCGCCGGCAGACGACGGCGCGGCCCGCTGGGCGGATGGGAGGAACTCCAGCCGGAATCGTACGCGGCCCCTGGCTTCGTCGCGGGCTTTTTGCCCTCCGTCAGGTGCAGGGCCAGCAGCCCTAGCGACGGCAGGGCGATGAGCAGGATGATGCCCAGCGGGCCCTTGGCGAAGTCCACAACGTAACCCAAGTAGGGCAGATGATAGGCGACCTGCCGAACCCCGTCCTCCAGCTGTATCTCCACGGGATCCACCCCGTTGCCGGCGTCGCCCTTCGTCTTGAAGTAGTGCTGGCCGTCTTCATGGCGAACCGCTGCGATCCTGTGGGTTATGGTTGTCTCGTTGCCGCGGCTGCGGAAGGTGATAATGTCGCCGACCTCGAGGTCGTCCACGGGCACCGACTTTGCCACGATGAGGGAGCCGAGCTTGATGGTGGGCTCCATGCTGCTGCCGTAGATAACGTAGGTGCGGTAGCCAGAGAGGCTGGGCGCCGCGATGGTCGCCAGCAGCAGGGCGAGGAGCGCCAGAACGCCGAGCACGGGCAGCAGGCCGGCCAATCTAATCGGCCAGCGGGTCCACCTGCGCCCGCGGCCGCCCGCCGGCGTCTCTGGTCTCGCCGTCTCGCTAATCACTTCCGTTATCCCTTAAGTTAGACGGGGTAATTTCCTGACCGTTACGCAGACAAGAAAGAACATCGTAGGGGGAGGGTGCCCCCTACGATGTTCACTGCCTGCTATGCTAGCCGATTACGGGTTGTTGGATGTCTGCTCGGAGTCGAAGGTGAAGGTGGTGGTGTTGCTCAACGACTGGAGCGAGTTGGCAGCGCTCAGCGGCAGTACCACCGAGAAGCACAGCACCTCATTGGCGCCCGCTGTCAGGGTGCGGTCGCCGCCGCCCGGGGTGGCGTCATCCCCCTGGGCAGAGTTACCTATGAGAAGCGCCGTGTCGAGGGTACCGGCGAACAGCGGCGTGTCATCGGTGAGGGTGACGAGGGTGCCGTCGGTGTTGTGATAAGGGAACTCGCAGCCGGCGGTGATTCCCTCCTCGCCGATGCGCACGTTCATGCCCGCGGAAAGCGTGGCGTCGGTGTTGGAGCCCGATACCGCGTACCGTAGCTCCGCCGTGCCGGCGTTGGTCACCGTCAGGAAACCGGACGCCCTGTCACCCGGCACCTGGTCGGTCACCGGGGTCCAGATGGCGCTGGTGGGCGCCGTGGTGAGGCTGATCGATCCGGTGGCGAAGTCGTTGCCGCCTACGGCATCCGAATCCGTCCAAATCGCCTGGCTGGCCGCGCCCAGCAGGGCCGCCAGTCCGCCTATCGCCATCAGCGCAACGAGTATCCACTTTGTGTGGCGCTTCACTGTCTTACTCATCGCTTTCTCCATTTCTGGCCCAGAGAATCTCCGCCGCCGATCAAGGCCGGCCGGGCTGTCTGGGCAATGTCTTTCTGTGTTGTAAGACGTGGAAGCAGCGTGAAGTTGCGCCAAGGAATGGTTAACGTAGGTCAATAAACGGGAAACAACAAGCGCGGAGCGACCCCGCCCAAAGGCGGGCTCGCAGCGCTCGGCTGTCGCTTGTATGGCCCGGCTATAGCTTCAGTCTTCTGGTCTCACCGACTAGGCCAATGTCACCCTATCACCTCTCGCGTCCCAGTTTCGCAGACGGTTCTCGCCAGGCTCTCGCCGAGTTCAACGCCGGAGGCAGCGGACGGGGCTTGCACTCATGACAGAGATTGCCTATACTGCGTGGCAAACTAGCGGGACACCATAGATTGCGGGGGTTGTAATGAAGATGTTACGCGGCTTGCTGCTTGCGGCGGCGATCGGGCTGTTTGCTTTGGCCGGTTCGTTAAGCCCAGCACCGGCGTCCGCCGAGCAGGTAGCCGACCTGGCGGTGACCCATACGGTGTCGCCGCCCTCTCAGGTCGATGTGAACACCGGCTTCCTCGTGCCGGTGCTCCTCTCTGAGAGGCACTTCGGACCGTCCACCGAGGTTGCACTGGCCACTCGCACGTACACCCTGACGGGACCTGTCGAATGCGGGTCGTTCTCTAAAGGCCCAAACGACACCTTCATCAGCTTCGGGAGTGGGTCCGGCATCAGCGTCGGGCCTACGTTCTCTTGCACGACAACCGGCGTCAAGACCTTCATATCCGAGGCGAAGTTCCTGCCTCGGGGGGAGGTTATGGACCCCGACCTCACGAATAACATCCACGTGATCATCTTCGAGATTCTCGTGGTTTCCCCGGCGACCGACACCGACGGCGACGGCGTGCCTGACGATGAGGACAACTGCCCGGCCACCGCCAACCCCGATCAAGCGGACGTAGATGATGATGGCACCGGAGACGCCTGCGACCCCGTCATCAACGTCACGATAGACATCAAGCCCGGCAGCGATCCCAACAGCATCAAGCTGGGCGATAGAGGCAGCGTCCCGGTGGCCATCTTCAGTACTGTGAAGTTTGACGCTGCGAGCATCGACGTCTCGACCCTCCAGCTGAACAGCGCTTCGGTGCGGCTGGTAGGTGGTCGGAATCTTCTGGCGTCCATCGAGGACGTCAATAACGATGGTCTGGGGGACCTCGTAGTTCAGTTTGACCGTGGATTACTAGAAGATCTGGCAGTTGGTGATGGTATCGGCACCGTGTCCACCATTGATGGACAATTAATACTGGGGACGGATTCGGTCAGAGTCATCGAATAGTCACCGGTCCTAAGGACCGGGCGGGCCATCAGCGGTTCCACGGCCGCGCAGGCGGTTTCGTTCTCCTGTCACAGCCCTCTTAGCGATAAGCGGGCGCTGGTTCGATACTTCCGCTGGAGGTTCCGATGCCCAGCAGCCTGCAACGCGCCCTCGCCCGCTTCCGTCGCCGTCGCGCCGATGATGACGGCGACAGCCGCAGCCGCGTCTCGGCGGCGGAGTTCCGGGCGGCCACGGAGCAGCGGCTGCGGAGCCTGGAGCGGGAGGTGGCGGAGGTTAAGGGGCGCATCAACGGCCTGATCTTCGTGGTGGCCGGCGCTGTGATCACGCAGGTGATCCTCAGGCTGGTGCAGTAGCGTATCCGCGCCTACGGGATTCTGGTACACGACCCCGCCAGAAGCCTGCCTGCCCCTCCTGAGGCGGGCACGCGGTAGGCAGGTCTGCCGCGCCAGGCTCCCCTTGACTAAATAGAACGGACGTTCTATCATCTGGTTACGATGCTTGCCCGTACATCTGTTCGTCTCAGCAGGCTGCGTCCGTACCAGTGTTTGCCCGGCCGTGCGATCGTCGGTTCGGCGCTGAATCGGCGGGGCCTCAGCTTCACGGTGGTGATGGCGCGCCAGGCGGGGAAGAACGAGCTGTCCGCGCATGTGGAGCTGTTTCTGCTGGCGAAGAACGCGCTGCGTTCGCTGGACGGCGTAAAGTGCGCTCCCACCTTCGATCCGCAAGGTCGCATCAGCCTGCGGCGTCTGTGGAGCCGCATCGCGGAAGCGGGGCTGGAGCCGCTGGCCGCCCGCGAGGACGGCCACTCGATACGTCTGGGCCGCGCCCGCCAGCTTTTCCTGTCGGCGGAGGCGGCGGCCAACGTGGTCGGTCACACGGCATCGCTGCTGCTAGAGGTGGACGAGGCTCAGGATGTGGAGCGTGAGAAGTTCGACCGCGAGTTCCGGCCGATGGCCGCGCCCGCCAACGCGACCACGGTCTACTACGGCACTCCGTGGGACGACACGACGCTGCTGGAGCAGGCGGTGCAGTCTAACCGGGAGCGAGAGCGCAGGGACGGCGTCCGCCGCCACTTTCAGTACGATTGGGCGGCGGTGGCCGAGCTGAATCCGGACTACGGGCGGTACGTGGAGGGGGAACGAGAGCGGCTGGGTGAGAACCACCCTCTGTTCCTGACTCAGTACGCTCTCAAGACCGTCTCCGGCGGGCGGCTGTTCAGGGCCGGACAGCGGGCGCAGCTTCAGGGGACGCAGCCGCGGCAGAGCGCCCCGATGAATCGGGGGGAGAGCTACGTCGCCGGCCTTGACGTGGGCGGGCAGGAGCTGGGCGAGCGCGGCGCTTCCGCTAGGCCGACGGCAGGCTCAGGGCAAGCGCGTGAGCATGACCCCACAGTGCTCACGGTGGCGCGGGTGGTCGCTCCGGCGTCCGATGCGATCGTGCAGGAGGCGCGGCTGGAGGTGGTCGAGCACCTGGCGGTGGCGGGCGAGAAGCACGATGAGCTATTCGTCCAGCTCGTCGACTTGCTGGGCCGGGTGTGGCGGGTGCGACGAGTCACTGTGGACGCCACCGGCCTGGGTGAGACGCTGGCGCGTCTGCTGGCCAGGACGCTGGGGCCGAGCGTGGTGCGGCCGCTGCGGCTGAGCAGGGAGTCCAAGTCGCGGTTGGGCTACAACCTGCTCGCCGCTGTGAATGGAGGGCGGCTGAAGATGTACGCCGCCGACGGCTCGGGAGAGTGGTCTGAGTTCTGGCGTCAGATGGAGCTGGCGCGGGTCGCCTACCGGTCGGGCCGCACGATGAACTTCTTCGTCGACCCTGCCAGCGGCCACGACGATCACCTGATGAGCCTGGCGCTGGTGGTGGAGGCCGCCCGCGACCTGGACCCGCAGCCGCGGGTGGCGCGGGGCCGGTCCGCGATCCGGCAGTCCCTTCGACAGACTCAGGACAGGCAATAGAAAGGAGACGCTGATGGTGATAGAGGTTGCTGCGCGTCCGCCACAGGTGGAGGCGGGAGCAGTGGGGCAGGCGCTGAGACGTGTCCGTCGTGATGCGCTGCCGGAGGAGATTCGGTACCGCGACGACGGTTGCGATATACATCCCCAGTGCC
>CAZYOV010000070.1:0-12300 GCA_964649215.1 uncultured Dehalococcoidia bacterium | reverse complement strand
CGTAGCTGGTGCATCCCCTGCTCGCCCTCCGCGTCGACGTAGTCGCGGAAGCTGGAGCCGCGGTCGCCCAGCGCCTCCACGAGCACCTTACGGATGGCCCAGTGGAGCCGCTCCGCCGCCACCCGCGAGAGCCGCCTGGCGGCCTTCGCGGGGCGGATCCCGGCCTCGAACAGCGACTCGTCAGCGTAGATGTTACCGATGCCGGCGATGGCGCGCTGGTCCATGAGCACGCTTTTGACCGGCGCCGCCCGTTTCGCCAGCAGGCGCCGCATCTCCTGCGGGCCGAACGCCTCGCCCAACGGCTCCGGCCCCAGCTTACCGACGACCGACGATTCGTCGGCCACCAGCCACATCGTCCCCAGCTTGCGAAGGTCCACGTAGCAGAGCTCGCCGCCGCCGTCCAGGCGGAAGCGGGCGCGCAGGAAGCGGTCGTCCCGGCAGCCGTCGAGCGTGTGGATGAGGCCGCCGGTCATGCGCAGGTGGACGATCCAGGTGAGGCCGCCGTCCAGCCGCAGCAGGAGGTACTTCCCCCGCCGGTCCAGCTCCTCGACGGCGTGCCCGGTCAGACGGCGGCAGAAGGAGTTCGCTGTCTCGCCCTGCACGAGCTTAGGCGCGTCCGGCGATACCCAGGCCTCGACCACAGTGCGCCCGACGATGCGGGCCGTCAGGTCGCGGCGGATCGTCTCTACTTCGGGGAGCTCAGGCATCGGTACCCCCTGTCGCCCTGAGCCCTTCGGCGGCACTCAGGATAGACTCCGCGAAGGGTCTCATCGATGTCGTCGAGATTCTTCGCTTCGCTTATCGCTCTGGGTGCGCGGTGGCGGGCTTCTGGGGAGGCCTGCGGAACGGACGTTGTTATGAGCTGAGTTTACAGCTAGTTCTCTGGCTACGCCAGCCGTATCCCCAATAACGCAAGGGAGCAGTGGCCGTGAAGTTGTACCAGGACGTGCTGGGACTCCGGGTCACATTACCGCTGGTACAAGAATGGGGCAAGCCCTAGGAATCGTTACGAACATACTTAGTCTTCGCAATGCGTTGACCTACTACCTCAGGCAATATTTCGTTGTGTTGGGTCATTTGTTACTGCTATGACATGCGAATGAAGGGGAAAACTCGATGACCAATTCAAAGAACCCGTACGGACCCCGACCGGGCGGCGGCATCAGTCTGCCGGACTACTATCGGCCTTGGCCCGCCATCAAGAACCGCAACATGTACCTCCCGGGCACGGAGGTCCTGCCGAAGAACGAGATGCGGATAACGTTCCTGGGAAGCTCGCCGTGGCCGCCAACACCTTTGCAGAGAGGCACATCCATGCTGGTCGAGCTTGGGAACGGCGAACCGCAGCCGCGCCGATTCTTCTTCGATCTGGGTAACGGCAGTGTCGGCAACGCGATCGCTCTGCAGGTGCCGGCCCCGTTCATCAACGACATCTTCCTCAGCCATCTCCATGCCGACCATTACGCCGACCTGCCCTATATGTATCCCTTCCGGGCCTTCTCGGGAGGCTTTCAGCCCCTGCGCGTGTATGGGCCATCCGGAAGAACGCCCGAGCTGGGCACTAAGGAGATGATCAAAAACATGCGAGCGATGAATCGCTGGCATGAGGAGAACTTCAACTCCTGCCCCGTCGGGGACGGCATGGAGATCGACGTGACCGAGTTCGATTGGAAGGACGCGAACGGCGTCTGCTACGACCAGGATGGTGTTGTAGTCCGTCACTGGCCGCGCTCGCACGTCAAGGACGGCGCGTCTGCCTACCGCCTCGACTGGGAGGAGGCCGGCCTCTCCTTCGTCTGGACCGGTGACGGCCGCCCCGACGAGCTGTCCGCCAAGTACGGCAAGGGCGCCGACGTGTTCGTCTCGGAGGGGACGATCGATGCGCCCGCGCTGACGGCACTCAAGTTGGGCGCACCGGGCGACCTCTGGAAGTACACGATCGACATCTACCACACCATGTACTATGCCGCGGGCTACCTGTTCGAGCAGGCTCAGCCCCGCATGGGCGCCATCTGCCACTTCGAGTGGTCCGGCGATCAACTGATGGCTGAATCGGTGGCGGAGATCCGGGCTCACTGGCAAGGGCTCTTTATGTTCGGCCTTGATCTCCAAGTCATCAACGTGACGAAGGACGCCATCTGGTCGCGGGAGGCTGTGATCGCCGACGGCGCGGCGCCGGCCAGCATGGACCCGCGCTGGTTCGTCCCGCCGGGCGAAAAGCTGCCGGAGAAGATCGATTTCCCGACCCCGCGGCTGCCCCGCGAGGATCAACAGGAGCAGTTCGTACGCGATCTGGAGCTCGACCCGAAACTCTATTATCCGCCGGATGCCTACCGCGAGCCGGTTCAGAAGTGGCCCGGCGTCACCCTCAACCCCCGCGAGATGCTCAAGGCGCGCGGGATCGACATCGATGACGACAAGTAGATCGATCCTTGCCCCGGCTCCACGAACCGATCCCATTGCCATACCGGGGCGCGACCCGGTCCCGGTCACGATCTTGACAGGCTTCCTCGGCGCTGGGAAGACGACGCTGCTCAACCGCATCCTCAACGGCCAGCACGGCCTGCGAGTGGGGGTCTTGGTGAACGATTTCGGCGCCATCAACATCGACGCTGAACTCGTTGCCGGCGTCGAGAAGAACATGATCAACCTCACCAACGGCTGCGTGTGCTGCGAAATTCGCGACGATCTCGTCAATTCGCTCGAACAACTCCTCACGCGTGCCGACGAAATCGACTACGTGATCCTAGAGGCGAGCGGGGTTTCCGATCCGGAGGGCATCGTGATGACCTTCTTGGATAAGAAGTACGAAGGGATGCTACGCCTCGACAGCATCGTCTGCATCGTCGACGCCGAGGCCGTCTTCACAGACGGTGACAACGCAGCGCTCTCACGGCTGAAGATCCGTCAGATCGGCTTTGCCGACATGGTCATACTCAACAAGGTCGATCTCGTTGGCCCGGTTCATATCGAAGTCGTCAAGGAGTGGATCGGCCAGCACCTCAACCGAATCCGGATCATCGAGGCTCAGCGTTGCGATGTGCCGATGGAGATCCTGCTTACGGTGGGACACTTCCATCCGGCGAAGGTGATTTCGCGACGCGAAGATGCGGGTGCTGATGGCCACGGACACGGCCGTGAACATGGCGTCGCCAGCAGCGTATTCGACACCTGGAGCTACGAGTCCGATCGGCCGTTTTCCATCGAAGCGCTGCGCGAGATGGTCCGGCGGGAACTCCCGGCGTCGATATATCGCTGCAAGGGAATCGTCTATGTAGCCGATGCGCCGGAGCGGCGCGCCGTGCTTCAGGTGGTCGGCAGGCGAGTGGACGTGGCTCTGCTGGATGAATGGAGCGGCCGGAAGCCACGCACGCAAATAGTGGCCATCGGCGCGCCGGGGAGCATCGATGCGGAGAATCTGCGAAAGCGCTTCGACGCGTGCGTCAGTGACAGGGTGAAAGGCTGCGCAGTATAGGTCTGGCGCTGGACGTGGGCATCATCTGGATGAACCTTACGTCTTTTCTGCTGCTGGCGCCTAAACTGCGACTGCTGAACCGTGCCCGGTCCGCCCCGTTGACGGCCCCCGACCTAGCAATGACGAATAATCAGTAGGAACCTACTTAAGTTTCGTCATGTGCACCCTCCGCGTCGAGGCTGATACTTAGCTGGTCTAGACGAATGCATTACAGAGGAGGGAAGAAGCGATGAGTGAACGAGCTCTGCCGGAGCCGTACGGCACCGAACCGCTTACGACAGAGCGAGTGGTAGTCAAGGATTCTCAAGCCAAGCTCAAGGAGTACCCCGACCTATATGCTGCGGGGTCGGAACCCCTGGCAGAGGAGGAGATGCGCATCACGGCCCTCGGGACAGGCTATCCCGCCCGGCGAGGGCAGGGCTGCGCCGGGTTCATGGTCGAGCTGGGAAACGGGGACGTATTCATCTTCGATGCGGGCGCAGGCACCAACTCGTCGTTTAACCACATGAGGGTGCCATACCACAAAGCGACGAAGGTCTTCATCACCCACTATCACATCGACCACATCGCCGACCTGATCGTCTACTACGACTTCGGGCAGTCCAACGGCCGGCTGGAGCCGATGAACATCTACGGCCCCGGCGGCGAGAAGCCCGAGCTGGGCATCGAAGCGCTCGTCGACAACATCTACAAGCTGGCGGCGTGGCACGACCGCACTAAGTTCGGGAACCTGGACAAGCGCGGATTCGAGATGAAGGCGCATCAGTTCGAGCCTGACAGAGCACGGGAGGTCTACAACGAAAACGGCGTCAAGATGACGGCCTTCCCGGTGCCGCACGGCATCTACGGCGCCGTGGGCTACCGGCTCGACTACGGCAACCTGAGCATGGTCTTCGCCGGCGACTGCGAGCCCAGCACGATCACCGTCGAGAACTCGCAGGACGTAGACGTCCTGATTCATGAGGTCTTCAACCCGCCGCAGACGTACATGGACGAGCTTGGCTGGACCGAGGTTCAGGCGAAGATCGTGGCCTGGACCAAGCACACCGCGCCTGAGGCTGCGGCGAAGGTCTTCGGTCAGACCAAGCCCGGCGTCGCGGTGGGCTTCCATGCGATGATCGCGCCGGGTACCCCGCAGCCGATCCTCGACGGCATCCGCTCTGGCTATGACGGGCCAGTGGTCATTGCCCAAGACTTCACGGTCGTCAACGTGACCGCGGAGCAGATCGTGACTCGCATGGTCGAGTTCGAGCCCGGCCCGTTCCTGGTCTCCGACCCGGAGTACCTGGCGAGTAAGGGCGGTCCACAGCCAGACCCGAGCGTTATGCACGGCCTGCCCGAGTCGCTCGAGAAGACTGTGATCGGCATCCCGATGGTCGACGAGTTCAAGAAGCAGCTCGCGGCGCGGGGCATGCGTTAGGAGCGCCCGTCATCCTCGGTGGGACGGACGAGACGAAGGGCCAGATCCAAGCGCTAGCTGACGTGGGCGTCCAGGAGGTCTATATCGCCCTCTTCACAATCGACCGCGAGGCGATCGAGCCGTTCTCGACTGACGTCATCCCCGCGTTCGCCGACTAAGCGTACGAGCTCGATCTTCGATAGGAGGATGCTATGACCGACATCGACTTCACGACCGCAATGTCAGGTGCCTTGCCCGCCCAAGACATCGATGGCGCCTTCGACACAACGGGCGTCACCGCGACTGACGTCATCGCCGCGGGCGTCGTCCTGCTCGCGACTGTGATCGTTGCCGCGGTTGTCGGCCATCTGACGCGCAAGCGACTGAGTCGGCCCGAGACGGACACACTCCAAGTTGCCCGATTCGCAGGAACCGCGGCGAGATGGGCCGTGATGTTCATCGGAGGAGCCTGGGCTCTCAGTTTCCTGGGTCTCCAGGCTGACTGGCTAACGATCACTATCGTCCTAGTAGTCGTAGTTGTGGCGCTGGTCGCTAGACCGCTGTTGGAGAAGTACGCGGCGGGTGTCGCCCTGGCAACGGCGACCGGATTCGGCATCGGCGACGATATCGGCGTCAAAGGGTACGAAGGAAACGTGCTAGAGATCACAGGCCGTAGCACCGTCCTTCGGCTTCGCAACGGCAGGAGAGTGCACATCGCTAACACTGAGATGACCAATCAGGACGTCGTCGTCTTCACGACCGAGCAGAAGCGGCGAACCGAGATCGACCTCGAGGTTGCCGGACATCAAACAGTCGAGAGCGTCGAGCGGGTGATCCTTGACGCGCTCGACGCCGTCGGGGTGGTCGCCAGCGAACCGGCGCCGCGCGTCCGTGCCAGAGGCTTCGGAGTCGCGTCTGTCAGTCTCTCGGTGCGCATCTGGCACGAATCAGACCTCGGATCGGCCAGCGAGGCCCTGGACCAGGCGGTGCGCGCGATTGCCCGTGCGCTGGACGCGGCCGGAATGGCTCTCGCCAACCGTCAGCTCGAGGTGTTGCTACGCAACCGCGACGCCGAACCGTCTCTCGGGGCGCCACCACCGGTGACAAAGTCTTGACCGTCGCCGATTGAAGAGAGAGGAGCGAGACTAATGGGCGGAAACATCGGCGACCTCGAGGTGGGCGAGTGGATCGCCGAGTCACTCGAGATCATCGCGATCGCGATCATCGCCGCCGCCGCGTTCTACGCGCTCGCCGGTACCCTCGTCGAGACCATCCGATCGGACGAGCGCAAGCCCTATGAGGCGTTCAAGCATCGCATGTACAGCGGTCTGATGATCGGCCTCGACCTGCTGATCGCGGCAGACATCATCATTTCCGTGATCCTGGACCGGACCTTGGAGAATATCGTCGGTCTGGGGCTCCTGGTGCTAATCCGGACATTCCTGAGTTGGACGCTCGAGGTAGAGGTCGAGGGCCGCTGGCCGTGGCAAGCACGGCGCTAGCGAGGCGTCGCGCCTCTTGAGGTTCGCGGGCCACAATGGGGGCGACCTTAACTGCCCGCCGCCGCGATTGTGCGCCTGAGCTGGGCGGCTGTCAAACGGGGCCTAGCCCGCTTCCCGCCACCTCAGCTCGTACAGCCGGACAGGGTCTTCGAAGCCACGCAGCTCGGTCTCGCCAAGGTCAGCGAACAGGAACTGTTTCCCCGCTGCAAGCTCCCTAACGACTATGGGGGCGAGAATCTGACCCGCCTCAGCGTGGGCGCAGATGCGCGCCGCGAGGTTGACCGCCGTACCGAACAGGTCATCGTCCTCCGCGATGGGCTCTCCTGCGTTGAGACCGATTCGCACCTTGATTTGCTCCTCAGCATCCTCGTTCTTCTCAGCGAATGCCCGCTGCATGGCGATGGCACACTCCAGGGCCTTGGTGGCGGAGGAGAACGAGGCCATGAAGCCGTCCCCCATAGTCTTCACCTCTGAGCCGCCGTGGGCCTTCAGCGTCTCCCGCACCATGCGCTCGTGCTCGCGCAGTAGCTCCCGCGCCTTGGCATCGCCTAGCCGCTGGGTGAGCGCCGTGGAGCCCTCGACGTCGGTGAGCAGGATCGTGCGCATGGCGCCTGCCTCAGGCGGCGTGGCCGCCTGCATCGAGGCAGGCTCTGTCAGATCCGGGCTGTCGCCTTCCAAGAAGAACCTTTGGGCGAGCGCGCCTCCCTCAAACCCGTTATCCACGAACGCAACGCGGGAATCCTTGACCAGACCCGCTACTCGTCGCGTCGTGGCCATGAGCATGTTCGGGTTGTTTCGGCTATGGATCAGCAGCGTGGGCGTTGACAGGGAGGTCGCGTCTGCGTCTACATCCCACCGCCTCATGTCTTCTATAAAGCGCTCGAAGCTGGTGGGCTCGATCGAGGCGCGGATCAGGCCTGCGAAGTCGCTGACAAGCTGATCTGTGAAGTCAGGATCACCAGCGTTAAGCGTGCGCATCATGGTCTCCGACGCCAGCTCCCAATCGATCTTCGCCAGCTCCGCCAGTTTCATAAGGCGTTCGTTAGACATGTCCCTCCAGGATGCCGCTGGCGGCGTCTGGACGAGGTGAGTTACCTTGTCCGCATGCCGGGCCGTGTACGCCAGCGCCGGTACGGTGGCAATCCCTAAGGAGTAGATGCGCAGCTCCTCAAGCCCGAGTCGGTCCACTACCGCTTCAATATCCAGCACAAGGCTGCCCACGGCGAAGTCATCCGGGTCTCGATCGGACAGCCCGAATCCTCTCGGATCAAGCCGGACGAAGGTGGCCCGTTGAGCCGCCGCCGTGTACGCCATACGCAGAGGGTCGATCTGCCACTCTGCCTCCAGGTGCGACCCTGGCAGGATCAGGGACAGCACCGCCGGCCCCTGACCGATCGCGTAGTAGGCGATGCTCACCCCGTCCTTGGTCTGGGCGTACTGGATGCGCGGCTCCATCAGTCCTTTCCCTGCCCTCCGGCTAGCGCTACGTTGGCTTTATCCCTGTCACCACCCGTACCGGCGGGAAGATGAAGAAGTGCGGCGTGGACTGGTGAACCTCTCTCCAGTCCTCGTTACGCAACGTGGCGGCGTAGTGATGCGTGTGCGCCAGATCTGCAATTACCACTCGACCGCCGGCCTTCAGCACGCGCGCGAGTTCCCGAACGGCCTGCGCGCGCCCTGCTTGGCCGCCAATATTGTGCAGGGCTAAGCTTGACAGCACCAGGTCGAAGCTTCCCTCAGCGAAGGGCAACCACCGTGCATCGCCGCTCATCGGGCTCACCCGCTCAGTTACTTTTTCCACGGAAGCGTTGGCCAGCAGAGCGTATGGGCTGTTTCCAGACTGATCGATCGTCGACCAGATATCAATGCCCACAGCGTGACCGCGGGAGAGCCGCTTCGCCGCACCAATCAGGAGCAGCCCCCGTCCGCAGCCCACATCGAGGACACGTTCGTCACCGCGCAGCTCGATGCCGTTGAACAGTCGGTCCCGCTCGCGCAGCTTCCCCACCCTGCTGCTGAGGACGAGAAGCCCTGCAATGCCGAGCAGCCAGCCGCCTATTCCGACCGCTGCCAGGGTCGCCTTCCTCCAAGCCCGCCGCCGTACAACCAGAACGCCGACGACGGTCACGGCAAGCCCGGCGACAACAAACTTGCCTACGTCACCCGGTGCATCAATCCCGTAGTCGGCTCTCGCTGCCATTACGCGTAGCCCACCGAACTTCATGCCAAGGCGCCGCCCTGATCCCGAACAGCGATGGTCTTGCACGAACGACCAGCCTTCACTTTCCCGCCTTTGATGTCCGTGACGTCGTCCTTGGTCTTGGCGTACTGGATGCGCGGCTCCATGGCGGGGATATTGTACGCTACCACGCGCTGTCGCGGAGCAGGCGACGGGTCGTTCTGCAGACAGACGATCTCCAGGTGCGGGGAGCGCCTTGCGCGCTTCGTGCTGAATACAAGGGCGGCCTAGCGGCTTGACTGCGGCATCGCGATCGTTCGCCTGGGCTGGGCGGGTGTCAACGGGGCTTGGTGCTGGCCGGCGGTGCTATAATCCACCGGAGATGATGCGCTACCTACGGCCCAGCAGAGCGAGATGAGAAGCCGATGACCCCGAAGTGTCCGGGCTGCCAAACAGTTTTCGTCGGCGCCGCCACCCGATTCGAGAATGCCGACGGCAAGCCGTATCTGGGTGGGAGGTAGAGCATGGAATTCGGTAAGCAATTCCGTCTTCTGATGAGCGCGTCAGACTACGACCAATCGGTTGCGTTTTATCGTGACACGATGGGCTTGAGCCTCTTCCGAAGCTGGGACAGACCCTCCGGCCGCGGATCGGTGTTCCACATGGGTCCCGGATTGATCGAGATTGTGACGGGCGAGGGTTCCAAAGAGAGCCCCGGATTCAGTGGCGCTGTCATCGCGGTCAACGATGTGCAGGCAGCGTACGAGGAGATCGTGGTTCGAGGGGCTGACGCGACCGAGCCGCTCACGGCAACGTGGGGGCATCGCATGTTCACTGTGAAAGCCCCGGATGGTCTGGAGCTGATCTTCATCCAGGAGCACGGCGGTGACTGACCTCCTCCCCCCTCAATGGCATCGTATGGATGCACCTGGCGGGGCGGCTGTCAACGGGCCAAAGAAGAACCCTCGGGGTGTGACATCTGCTCGGAGAGTGCCTTGAAGTTGAGCAGCTGCCTCCGCATCATGATCAGGTCCCCCCACGGAAGAAAAATGCGCATAAGCCGGCCGACCGGCCCTGCTCGATGGCGCAGGACGATCTTCACTAGCAGCCGGCAGGCGTCAGACCCTTCGCCCACGATGAGATAACTGACAGCCATGCCCGGAATGAATCGTGATTCCCCTGAGTCCTGTCTCAGGCGAATCGTTAGGTGTCGGGCAGGCTCGAAGTCGACCAAATCGAAGCTTCTCATCACCGGTTGCCCGATGGCTAGTTCGTCCAGACCGGGGATCAGGTCCCGTGGACTCTGGCGCCGGCGGTTGTCGATCCAGTCGTAGCTATATGGCGCCACCCGCATCTGGCACAGCCAACGAAAGATGACCTCTGGTTGGGAGCGAATTGTGATCCCACGGTAGTAGGCCGCATCGGCCTGTTCGATGAAGGGATCGCAGGGAAACGGCAGCGACCGCTCCTCCCGGCGAGTTCCCCACGTCGTGGCTACCGACATACCTCATCCTCGCACGTTCTACACCGACAGGTCAGGTGCGCGGCCCATCCTGCCTCTCCGCCCCGTACGCCGCCCGCAGCAAGGGCAGAACGAAGTACCGAAGCGAATGTGACGGCACGATTGTGCGCCTGGGCGGGCGGGAGTCAACGGGGCCTGACTTGCCAGCGACGTGCTACAACCCCTACGCCAGTCGCATCCCACCTTTGCGATCCCACGCGCATCCACCGCTCACCCCGTCGGTGGCGAGCTCCAAATCGCATCGTCCTTCCCAGCCTCCCACGTCTTCGCCTGGATCCCTCTGATCCACTCCGCCGTCTCGTCCGGCACCACGTTCCGGAACTTCGACCCATCCTCCTCGGCAATCCGCACGAGTGCATCGATCATCGACTGCGGGTCGAGCTGGCTCGCCAGTCCCGTCGCCGCCGCCGCCAGCACCTCCGGCCGCGTCAGTGAATTCGCCATGTCGAACCAGCGCATCATAGTCTCGGCGCCGCGATCGTTGAAACCCGTGCCGTACACACCCGGGTTCGCCGTGCACACCTCCACGCCCGTACCCGCGAGCTCCGCCTTCAACCCTTCTGCCAGCGCCTCGAGCGCGTGCTTCGTCGCGCAGTACACACTCGCGAACGGCACCGTGACCAACCCGCCCATCGACGTCACCATCACGATCTTCCCCGACCCGCGCTTCACCATCTGCCGCGCGAACCCTTGCGTGAGCGCCAGCGTCCCGAACACATTCGTCTCGAAGTTTCGGCGCACGTTCTCCATCGGGATCTCCGCGACCGGCCCCGTCTGCATCACTCCCGCGTTGTTGATCAGCACGTCCACCTCGTTGGCGAACGCCGCTTGCCGGTCCCCCTCGTCTGTGATGTCCAGCACCTGGATCTTCAGCGGTACCCCAGCCTCATCCGCAATCTTCATCAGCTCCGTCACTTGCGGCGCAATCTGCGCGCCCGCGATCACCGTGTGCCCACGCCTCGCCAGCGCCAGCGCCGTCCCCCGCCCAAACCCCGTAGCCGCTCCCGTCACCAGAATCCGCTTTGCCATGTCTTGCCTCCTCATCGTGCTGCGTTCCCGCTGATTCTGAGCCTGCCGATGGACCCCCGCTGCACCGCGATCGCGGCACCAACGTCACTCTGTTCCCGACCGCGTCATCCTGGCGAACGCGGTGCGAGCGCGAATGCTACGCCCCCAGCTCCCCCACGTCCCCCTCGCCGTACTCCATCTCGCCCCAGTTCTTGCCGACTTTCGTATCGACCTTGAGCGGCACCTTCATCTTCATCGACTTCGGCATTATGTCGACTGCGAGCGCCCGCACCTCCTCCAGCTCCTCGCCGGGGCACTCGAACATCAGCTCATCGTGGATCTGGAGGGTCATCAGGCTGCGGAGGCGGCGCTTCTCCATCTCGGCGTCGATGCGGTTCATGGCGATCTTGATGATGTCGGCGGCGGTGCCCTGCACCGGCATGTTGATCGCCGCCCGCTCCGCCGCCTGGCGCACGTTGTGGTTGCCGGAGTTGATCTCCGGAAAGTAGCGCCGCCGGCCGAACAGCGTCTCCGCGTAGCCCAGCTCCCGGGTGCGCTGCGCCGTCTCCTCGACGTAGCGCTTGATGCCGGGGTACTTATCGAAGTAGGTCTGGATGAACTCCGCCGCCTCCTCCCGCGGTATCCTCTCGCGCAGCGAGAGGCCGTGGGCCCTGAGGCCGTACAGCACACCGAAGTTGAACACCTTGGCGCGCCGCCTCATCAGCGGCGTGACCTCGCCCAACGACACGCCGAACACCTGCGAGGCGGTAGCGGCGTGGATGTCCTCGTCGCGCTCGAACGACTGCAGCAGCGCCGGGTCCTCCGAGATGTGAGCCATGATGCGCAGGTCGATTTGCGAGTAGTCAGCCGAGAGCAGGAAGGGGTCGGGCCCCACGTCGCGGGCGACGAACGCGCGCCGCACCTGCTCGCCCAGGGCCGTGCGCACGGGGATGTTCTGGAGGTTGGGGTTGATGGACGAGAGCCGGCCGGTGGCGGCGCCCGCCTGGTTGAACTCCGTGTGCAACCGGTTGGTGTCGGGGTTGACAAGCTCCGGCAGCGTGTCCAGGTAGGTCGATTTCAGCTTGGTGAGCTCGCGGTAGGAGTAGATATGGTCGATCACCTCGTGCAGGCCACGGAGCCCCTCTAGCGCCTGGGCGTCGGTGGTGTAGCTACCGGTCTTGAGCTTGCGGGTCTTGGGCAGGTGCAGCTCCTCGA
>CAZYOV010000069.1:0-12534 GCA_964649215.1 uncultured Dehalococcoidia bacterium | reverse complement strand
GCAGAACGCCAGCAAGTACGATGTGAGCACCACGGCCCAGAAGCTCGCGGAAGTGATTGCGGGAGTAGGACATGACCAGTTGTCTTTGGGTTACAAGCGTGCATAGGGCGATGATGACTCCCCTCAATGCTGACGTCATGATGATCGGCCACTTCTCCAAAGACCGGCTGGTGGCTGCACCCAACACGTGATGTCCAACTTCGACCACCCCATCATCGACGCCCACGTCCACACCTACCGCAGCCGCGACATAGGCCGCCAGGCGATGATGGGCAGCGGCCGCACCGACTACGGCGGCACTCCGGACGAGCTGCTGGCGCTGATGAAGCGCGGCGGCATCGAGAAGGCGGTGATGGTGAACATGACACCCGTCTTGGACATGTTCGACGCCGCCGTCGCCAAACTCCCGACTGACCTCAGCCCTTCCCAGCGCTCGCAGGAGGAGGAGCGTATCCGCCGTCAGATGATCGGCCGTCTGCAGCGCCGCAACGAGTGGACCTGCGAGGTCTCCCGCGAGCATCCACAGCTCATCCCCTTCATCGGCCTCGACCCCTCCATGAGCGCCGAAGATCTCGTCGCCGAAATCGATCGGCGCTGCGGCGCGGGCGCCCACGGCATCAAACTGCACCCTCCCAACCAGCGATTCTTCCCCAACGACCGCCGCCTGTGGCCTGCCTACGAGCGGGCGCAGGAGCTGGGACTGCCCATCATCTTTCACTCCGGTACCCTCGACTACGCCCCGGACACCGGCAGGTATGGCCACCCTGAGGGCTATGCCGATCTCCTCGCCCAGTTACCCCGGTTGACCGTCGTCATGGCCCATCTCGCATTGGGGAAATTCGCCGCCTGCGCCGAACTCGCCCAGGCCCACGCAAACGTCTTCTTCGACTGCTGCTTCATCATCAACGGCACGGACAAGCCGCCGGCCATAGGCGACGCGGACGCCGTCGCAGCGTTTCGCCAGATCGGCTGCGACCGTATCATGTTCGGCTCTGATTACCCCTGGCACGACCCGCTCCTGGACTCCGCCCGCATCCAGCGCCTGCCCCTAACAAACGCCGAGAAACGCGCCGTCCTGCACGAAAACGCCATCCGCGTATTAGGTCTATAATAAGCCAGCACCCAGCCCGCCCAATCCAAGAGGAGGTCCCCAATGCCCTTCTTCTTCACCATCGTCCCCGAATATCGGCGTCTCGTCCACTTCCGCTTCGGCAGAGTTATGGGAGAGAAGGGGCCCGGCCTCATATTTCCCCTCTGGCCCATCATTGACAACGTGGTCGTGGTCGACCTGCGAGAGATCTTCTTGGACGTGGAGCCTCAGACCTGCATCACCAAGGACAACGCCCCTGTCTCTGTGGACATGCTCGTCTACATGAAGGTCATCAACCCTCAGGACAGCGTCCTCAAGGTGGAAAGCGTCATCGGCGCCGCCCGCGGCATGGCCATCACCACCCTCCGCGCCGTCGTCGGCGACATCTCCCTGGACGATGTCCTCGCCAAGCGCGACCAGATCAACCAGATCATGCAGGCCAAGCTGGACGAGGTCACCGACCGCTGGGGCGTCAAGGTCACCGCCGTGGAGATCCGCGAGATCCAGCCGCCCCGCGATATCCAGGAGGCGATGAGCCGACAGATGTCCGCCGAGCGCAACCGCCGCGCCGCCGTCCTGGAGGCCGAAGGCCAGCGGGAGGCGAACGTCACCGTGGCCGAGGGCGAGAAGCAGGCCGCCATCCTCCGCGCCGAGGGCGACCGCCAGGCCACCATCCTCCGCGCCGAGGCCGACCGCCAGGCCGAGATCCTGGAGGCCGAAGGGTTCAGCAACGCCCTGGACAAGGTGTTCCAGGTCGCCAAGGGCGTCGACGCCAAGACGATGAGCCTCCAGTACTTCGAGACCCTGAAGGCTATCGGCGAGAGCCCATCAACCAAGTACGTCTTCCCCCTGGAGTTCACCAACTTCCTCCGCCCCTTCGCCAGCATGTTCGGCGGCGACAGCAGCGACGGAGGCGGCAACCCCAGCCGCAAAGGCGTGAGCGTGGAGGACCAACCGAAGCAGTGAGCGGCATCAAGCTCATCGCCCTGGACCTGGACGGCACCCTCCTCAACAGCGCCCTCAAGGTGAGCGAGCGCAACGCCGAAGCGGTGAAGCGTGCCCTTGACGCCGGTGTGAACGTCGTCCTCGCCACCTCCCGCTGGTATCGCCTCGCCAAGCGCAACGCCGACCACCTCGGCATCGACACGCCTCTCATCTGCAACAACGGCGCCATCGTCAAACGGCCCCAGGGCAACGGCGACGAGCTCCTCCACCTCCGCTTAGACCAGGATCTCGCCCGTGACGTTACCGCCCTCGCCGACGAGCGCGGCTGGGAGACGTTCACCACTATCGAGGATGCCACCTACATGCGCATGCGGCCGGGCATCATACCGGATCGTCTGCCCGCCGGCCTCCGCGTCTCCGAGCGTCAGGCCGAGGAGGTGGCTCGCGGTCAGCCCACCGCCGTCCTCGTCTTCGGCGAGGAGGCGGTGAACGAGATATCGCAGCGCTTCCTGCCTGCCTTCGACGGCCGCGCCAAATTCTCTCTCAACCGGCCACCTCTCTACCCCCATTACGTGATCCTCACTCACCCCGAGGCCGACAAGGCCAGCGCCCTGGAGATCGTCTGCCGGCAGCTGGACGTACCCCTGAACGACGTGATGGCGATGGGCGACTCCGAGTCAGACCTCGAGATGCTGCGCCTCGCCGGCCTGGGCATCGCCGTGAACAACTCACCCGACGAGGTGAAGCGCGCCGCCCTTCACATCGCCCCCGCCAACGACGCCGACGGCGTCGCCTGGGCGATCGAGCGGTTTGTCCTGTAGACACAGGATAATCTGCGACAAAGCTTGACAGTTTACGGAAAGAGATGTATAAAGGTGCCGTTCAACCAGCCCCACCAGTGCAGGAGGTTCTCATGCTCCGCATAATCCGCTGGACCACCAACCAGACTCTCGGCCCCCAGGAGACGCTCAAAGCGATCGAGGCTGCCCAGGCTGCCGCCAAGGCCGCAGAGAAGGTACCAGGCGTCAAGTCCTGTTCGCTCTACCTGGGAGGCGGGGCCTTCATCTTCGCCGCCGAGTCCGATGGCTACGCCGCCGCCGATCAGGCGCTGGCCGACCCCGGCGTCCAGGCCAGCTTCGGCCGCCTGGGCCAGGAGTACGGCTACGCTCCCAGCGGAGACGAGTTCTTCCTCGACCCCCAGCAGGTCTACCCCTTCATCAAGAGCTAGCCTGGGCTCTTCGTCACCTCGCTACCTCACCGGCCAGAGCCCTACGCGTCTGTCCTCCTGTCCCGGCGCGCGGCGTAGCGCTATCTAAGGAGATTTGATATGGCACAGGTCAGCATCTTCTGGGACCCTCAGGGCCACGAGGTGGACTCATTAGGCAGCAAGCGTTACCTGAGAGCCACCGACGGCGACACCCCCTACGTCTCCATGCCCATTCGCATGCTCAGCATCGACACGCCGGAGGTCCATTATCCCGGCCGCACCAAACCGTCAAAGTACGACGCGAACCTGGCGCAGTTGGCGCAGTGGATTCAGCAGGGCAAGGCGCCGGTACCAGATGGCCTGGCCTCACACCTGCGTCCTAAGCTGGCTACTGGAAGTGCCGGTACCCTTCAAGAGCAGCAAGGCAAGGACGCGACTAAGGCTTTCGAAGACCTCCTAGAACAGAAGCTGACCCGTCCCAACGGTCGAATGCGCCAGGTCTTTCTCCGAGCTGCCGATGAACATTTCGATCATTTTGGCCGCCTCCTCGCATATATGGCCCCCAACTACTCTGCCAAGGAGCGGCAGACTCTTTCTCGGGAGGACCGCGCCACTTTCAACCTTCTACTGGTGAAATCGGGTTGGGCCGCCCCCTTCTTCATCTATCCCTCCATCCCTAAGTACGAGGATCTCGTCCTGGCCCAGCGCGTCGGCCGGGAGGCGTTTGAGAACGGACAGGGTGCCTGGGCCGACCCCCAGGCCTTGACAGGCTACGAGTATCGGATGTGCGTCAGGCTCTTCGGCGTCACCAAGAAGCTGGCAGCCGGTACCAGCGTCTCCTCGAAGGAGAAATTCGGCTGGATTGGGCGCTACTGCGCGGACATGACCACGAGGGAGGTGTTCAGCCCTCGGGACTACCACAAGGTCGCTCCCTACAACCGCATCTTTATATGGCCTGAGGATACCGCCGAAGCGGTCGGCAAGATGAACCTCTTGCCCGCATAATTCGGATCGTCCTACAGCCTCGCCTCCGCCTCCGCCTGCACGATCCGGTACACCTCCGCCAGCGGCAGCCCGCTGGACTCCGCCAGCCGCTTGCACGCCTCGTACTCCGGCGCTACGCGCGGCGGCTCGTCCGGCAAGCGCTTTACCTTGACGGCGGCCGGCCCCAGAGATGATTCGAACTCCAGCACCCCCCGCTCCGCCTCCCAGCGCTGCACCGGGCGCACCCGCACCCCCAGGGTGGACGTCTCCCGCAGGATGAAGCTCGCCAGCGCCTCCTCCTCCAACTCGCCGCAGATCACGGACAGCATCACCCCCGGCCGGTTCTTCTTCATCTGCACCGGCGTCAGCCAGGCGTCGGCCGCTCCCTGCGCCAGCAGCTTCTCCAGAACGTAGCCCAGCATCTCGCCCGTCATGTCGTCGATGTTGGTCTCGATGAGCACCATCGAACGTGTGCCCTGGGTCGCGCCCTCGCCCAGCCACAGCCGCAGGACGTTGGGCCTGTCCGGCAGATCGCGACGGCCGGCGCCGTAGCCGATCCGGTTCAGGGTCATCTCTGGCCGCTGGAACCGGGCCAGCTCGGCGATGATGGCGGCGCCGGTAGGCGTCACCAACTCACCTTCGTCCGCACCCGCTGTCCCCCGGCGAATTGGCGCTCCGGCCCGCGCCAGCAGCTCCAGCGTGGCCGGCGCCGGCAGCGGCAGCGCCCCGTGAGACCCCTGGGCCCAGCCCGCTCCCGACGGCAGCGGCGAGCAGTACAGATCCTCCACGCCCAGCAACCGCAGCCCGGCTATCGTGCCCATCACGTCCACCATCGCATCCACGGCGCCCACATCGTGCAGGTGCACCGTCTCCACCGTCTCACCGTGCACGGCCGCCTCCGCCTCCGCCAACCGCTTGAAAACAGCGCTCCCCATCTCGCGGTCGGCCGAAGGCAGAGAAGACTTGGCGATGACTGCCTTCACATCCGCCAACGTCCGTGGCGACTGGGGCTCCCGCACGCTCACGATCGCCCGCTGGGCCGCGAGACCTCCCTTCGTCACCCGCTTCGCCTCAAGGGAGTAACCTGCCAGGGGGATCTTGGCCAGCTCAGCCCGCATCCCCTCCAGCGTGACGCCCACATCCAGCAACGCCCCCAGGAGCATGTCACCGCTGACGCCGGAGCAACAATCCAGATATGCGATGCGTCGCACGCTACTCATCGCTCTCCAAATCGAAGCCTCACTCGCGAACCCCTTCTCGCGACTGCCGGTTGATGACGGCCGCCAGATAGCCGGCCCCGAACCCGTTATCGATGTTGACCACGCCAACGCCCGCGGCGCAGCTGTTGAGCATCGCCAGGAGAGGAGCCAGGCCGCCAAAGCTGGCGCCGTAGCCTACCGAGGTGGGCACCGCTATCACCGGTGCGGCCACCAGCCCGGCCACAACGCTGGGCAGCGCCCCCTCCATCCCCGCCACCACCACCAACGCCCGCGCCGATTGAATCGCCTCCAGCTTGTCCAGCAGGCGGTGGAGCCCGGCTATGCCAACATCGTAATACCGTTCCGCCTGGCTGCCCATCAGTTCCGCTGTCACCGCTGCCTCCTCCGCCACCGGCAGGTCAGACGTGCCGGCGCAGAGAACAACCACGCCCGGCCAGCGCGGCCCACGGCTGCGGTCCAGAGTTATAGCGCGGGCATCCGAGTGGTATAGCGCGTCCGGCAGACGCTCTTTGACCGCGCCATAGGTTTCTACATCCACCCGGGTGATCAGCAGCCGGTCCGAACCAGCGGCCAGACGCTCCGCGATGGCGACCACCTGCTCCGCACTCTTCCCCTCGCCCAGGATAACCTCCGGGAAGCCGCGGCGAAGAGCTCGATGATGGTCCAGCTCCGCGAAACCGATGTCTTCGTAGGGCAGGCGGCGCAGATGCCCCAGCATCTCCTCCAAGGATAAAGACCCCTGCTGGAAGGACTGTAGAAGCTCCCGCAACCTTGACTCGTCCGTAGCGACCCTCCTTCGTAGAGCAGGGCGTATTGTAGCATCGGCCTCTCGCTTGCGTAAACGAACGGGCGGCCCCGATAATGTCCGCAACATGCGTTCCTGGCCCGCTCCTTCCCTGCTCTGGTTTGTCTTCCTGGCCGGGTTCGCCGTCCTCAGTGGATTCGCCGCCGCCTATGACCGCTTCCCATCCGACCTATGGCTGGCCCAGCGTCTGCAGGAGATGGACGCCGCAGGCTTCGAGCGGGCGCTGGACTGGGCGGAGGACCTGGCCGATATCCCATGGATCATCGTCGTGTGGCTCGGCGGCGTCGCCGCCTTGTTCGCGGCGGCCCGCCGCTGGGAGGCGCTGCTCCTCCTTGCCGGCGTGCTCGCCAGGCCGCTCAACGCCGGCGTCAAGGAGCTGATCGACCGGCCGCGGCCCTCGGCGGACCTGGTGGCGGTCAGTGACCACCCATCCAGCCCCGCCTTCCCCAGCGGCCACGCCGATGGCGTCATCGTCCTCTACGGCCTCCTGTTCTACTTCATCACGTCGTTCGTTACTCAGCCGGGGCTGCGGCTGCTGGGGCAAGCCGCCTGCCTGTGGGTGATCCTGTTCACCGGCATGGAGCGGGTCTACGTGGGCGCCCACTGGCCCAGCGACGTCCTCGGCGGCTATTATCTGGGCGGCCTCATACTGGCCGCCATCATAGCCGGCCACCGGTTAATTGTGATGGGCCTGCCCATCGGCAGGCCGGGCCAGTGAGCGAGTAACCATTAGCGTGAGCCCACGTTAATAGTAGCGCGCCGCCATGAACTGGCTCGATATCGTAATCGTTCTCGTCATCGCCTTCTTCGCGATCTCCGCCTTCCGAGCAGGCCTCATCCGCGAGGTAGTGACGCTCGTCAGCGTGGTAGTGGGCGTCGTCATCGCGGGGATTTTCTACGATGACCTAGCCCGCGATGTCCTCACCTTCATCGATGACAGAAGGACAGCGCTTATTGTCGGCTTCCTCGTCCTTCTGGGCGCCGTCTTCCTCGCCGGTCAGCTAGTCGCCGTCATGCTCAAGCAGGCAGCCGCTCTCCTGTTCCTGGGCTGGGCGGACCACTCGGGCGGCGCCCTGTTCGGGCTCATCAAGGGGCTGATCGTGGTCGAGGTGCTTCTGATCCTGCTCGTGACCTACCCTCGATTGGGTCTGAAAGACGACATCGACGGCTCGGCCCTCGCCTCCGTGTTCCTGGACGCCGCCCCCCTGCTTCTGATCGTTCTCCCAACCGAGTTCGAGCAAGCCGTAGACGCCTTCGTCGCCTAGCTAAAACCGTTAGCATTGCGCGGTTTCGCAGCTATCTGCTACCATTGGGCTCGGTGACCTCAAAATGGCGATTACCACCATCCCGGTACTGGTCCTCAACCAGAACTACGAACCGCTGAACGTCTGCACCGCTCGGCGCGCGTTCGTGCTCGTCGATAGGGGCAAAGCGGAGATCCTGGAGAACGGCCGAGGTTACCTCCATAGCCCGACCACCCTCTACATCATCCCCTCCATCATTCGCCTCATCTACCTCATCCACCGGCCAAGACCTCAGGGACGCCTCACCCGCCGCGACGTATTCCTCCGCGACCGCTTTACCTGCCAGTATTGTGGCAAGCACACTAAGGACCTGACGCTAGACCACGTGCTGCCCCGGCACCGGGGCGGCGGCCATAACTGGCAGAACGTCGTAGCCGCCTGCAAGGCCTGCAACCATCGCAAGGCCGGCCGCACTCCCCAGGAGGCGCACATACACCTCATCCGCGACCCCTTCCGGCCCCCCTTCAGTTTCTTTAGAACCTTCTACCCCTACCTGGAAGACCAGGTTGAGTGGCGCAAATTCGTCCCCGGCTGGGAGGCGGACGGTGGGTTCGCCTAGCGTCGTGACGCCCGCAAGGCTCAACCGCGAGATGAAGAGCTTCTGCGATGACTTTCGCCCAATACGCAGGATCCTGAGGGACGCGAAGTGTGGCAGAAGGGGAACGCTACATTCAACCTGGATCGCGTCCACGGCGTCGGCAACAATTTCGAGGTAGAGGATCAAGTGAGTGATGCCGGCGATGAGCTAGAGCAGATCGCTCACTACAGGTACCGCTTCGGGCCCTATCTAGAGGCAGACATCATCGAGTCAAACGAGGACATGGTGGCTGCCGTCAGGGATGAGGTGGCCGGACGCTAGCGGGTTTGCCGGCCCTTGCACGCAGGACATCTGCTACAATCCGCTTGCCATGACGAACAGCAGGACGAGCCGGAGATCCTACCGCCGGAGGTCCGCTCTGCCGTCACCGAGCTGATCTGGCGATGCAGCAACTGCGGCTACCAGCGGCCGCGTGCCGAAGGCCCGCCCGACCGCTGCCCCGACTGCGGCGCCCCCCGCGAAGAGTTCTACCTCGTCACCGAAGACTAATCCTCATCCCAGCGCGCTTAGAGACTACCCCTGACACCTGCGACAGAAGTTCGTGATCCGCTGCCCCGCCGTGATCTCCGAGATCCGCGAACCGCAGCGGGGGCAAGGCTCGCCGCCCTTCCGGTGCACCCTCAGGTGATCGCGGTAGTGGCCGTCCGGCAGCCCATCAGCCTCCATCCGCTGCCTTACTATGGGCGTCGCCCACTCCATCACCGCCCGCACCGCCCGAAAGAGCCCGCCCAGCGCCTCGTCGCTGAGCTCAACCCGCTTGCGATAGGGATGAATGCCCGCTTCCCAGAGCACCTCATCGGCATAGGCGTTGCCGATACCCGCCACGCACTGCTCCTTGGTCAGAACGTTCTTGATCTGGCCGCGATACTTCTTTAGCCGCTGCACGAACAGCTCTTCCGTGAGCTCCCGGCTCATGACATCCGGCCCCATCTCCGACCAGCGTGGTACCGCCCCCGACAGCTCACCCTCTTCACCGACCAGATACACCTTCCCCATCAAGCGTTGGTCAAAGTAGCGCAGCTCCATAGCATTGTCCAGCGCCAGCACGAACGCTGTCTTGGCGCGTCTCTTCTTCCCCGGATCGCAGTACTGGAAGCGGCCGGTAAGCATGGCGTGCACCACCATGAGCCGGCCACTGCGGAAGGAGAACAGCAGATACTTGCCCTGCCTGCGCACCTCGCCCAGGATCTCCCCGGTAAGCGCTTCCGCGAACTGCTCCTTCGGCGCACGGACCACTATCGGGATCGTCACCTGCGCCTGCGAGACCCGCGCTCCGGGCAGCCGCTCGTTGAAGTAGGCGCGATAGCCCTCCAGGTCAGGGATCTCCGGCATCGCCGCCTCCTACTGAGCTTCCCGATAACGCGGGTAGGAGCCCAGCACACGGAAGAATGAGCACTTCTCCCGCACTCTTTCCAGACACTCCGCCAGCGGCTGCTCAGTGCGGTGGCCGTCCGAGTCGGCCAGGAAGATGTAGACGCCCAACCGCTCCTTGCTTGGCCGCGATTCGATCTTCGAGAGGTTGATGCCGCGTTTGGAGAACTCCTCCAGAGCCGACACCAGCAGCCCCGACCGGTCCTCCACGGCGAAGGCGAACGCTAGCGACGTCTTGTCGTCGCCTGTGGGCGAATGGTCCTCGTCTGACAGCACGACGAACCGTGTGAGGTTAGAGCTTCGATCCTGAATACCCTCCGACAGCACCTCCGCTCCATACAGCTCCGCCGCCCGCCGATTGCCGATGGCCGCCGCGCCCTTCCGGCCCATCACCTCCTCAACCGCCGCTGCGGTAGACAGCGCCGCCTCCAGCGCCGCCTTGGGAAAACACCGCTCTATGAATCCACGGCACTGGGCCAGCGCCTGTGGGATAGAGGAGATGACCTTCACATCGCTGGCCTTGGTACCCGGCCCTGCCAGCAGTAGATGCTCGATCGGCAGCACAATCTCGTTACGCAGCGACAGCCGCTCACTCTGGATGAGGACGTCCAACGTCTCAGTGACCGAGCCCTCCAGGCTGTTCTCGATGGGCACCACCCCTTCATCCGCCATCCCGGAGTCGAGAGCGGCGGCCACGGCGCTGATGCTAACGAAGGGGACGAGTTGAGCTTCGGGTTCGTAGCGCAGGGCCGCCTCCTCGCTGAACGTCCCGGGTGGACCCAGGAAGGCGAGGCGGCGGCTCATCTCTTCTTGTCTTTCGACCCTTTGGACCCGCCAGCCGCCGCGGAGGTGAAGGCTGACCGAAGTGCGTCTTCGTTCTCCGTCCGCGTTACCGCTACTACTTCGTCGCCCCCCTGCACGACCGTCTCGGCGTTCGGAACCCTCGGTTCGCCCTCTTCGTCGATGACCAGAGCGACGATCGACTGCGGAGGCAACAAGATATCGTCGATGCGCCTGCCGACTACGGCCGCGTTCACCGGCACCTTCACCTCGACGATCTCGAGGCCGCCGCCCTTAAGCGTAAGCAACGGTACGAGCGGATGCGTAGGGATCTCCTGCTCGATCTGGGCGAGGATGGCGGCGGTAGCGCTCACGGTGGTATCGATGCCCAGCTTCTTGAAGATCTCTTCGTTCTTCGGGTTATTGATACGGGCCACCGCGCGCGGGACGTTGAACTTCGCCTTCGCTACCTGGCAGGAGACCAGATTATCCTCATCGTCTCCTGTGACGGCGATAACCATATCCGCGCGCCCGAAGCCGGCCATCTCCATGGTGGACGCCTCGCAACCGTCACCCCACAGGGAGATGTCACCCAGCTCCTCGGCGATGCGTTCCGCCTTAGTGCTGTCCTTCTCGATGACCAGCACCTCGTGGCCCTCCTCAACCAACTCCTTGGCCAGGTAATAGCCCACCTTGCCGCCGCCCACCACGATGATGTACATCTAATCGCTGCTCCCGCGGCTCGCCGGCTCCCGCTCCAGCGCCTCCTTAAGCAGGCGCGCCCCCACCTTTGTAGGGCTAATAGTCTCAAGGCCCAGCTTGTGATACAGCTCTTCCCTGATAGGATCGTATATTCGGCAGACCACACGCGGCACGCCGAAGATATGCTTCGCCATCTGGGCCGCCATCACGTTGCGGTTGTCGCCCTGAGTGACCACAACGAAGGCGTCCGCTTCGCCGACGCCTATCCGGGCCAGCACCTCCTGATCGATGCCGTTACCCACGTGGCGCTGCCCCCCAAAATCCGCTGGGAGGCGTCGAAAGGCGTCCGGGTTTAGGTCAAGGACGGTTACCTCCTGGCCCTCCCGATCCAGCATGGCTGCAAGCTCCGCTCCCACACGACCGCAGCCCATGATAACGACTTTCACTTGCTGGGACTCTCGGCCGCCGACCGGCAGATGATCACCTGGCAGTGGGCGTTCCTCAGTATGTACTGCACGGTTGTCCCCATCTGGAACTCGCCCAGGGGCCGCTTGTATTCCATGCCGGCCAGAATGCCATCTACGTTCCGTTCGATAGCCTCGTCCACTATGGCGTGCCCAGCGTCGCGGGCCTGCAGGAGCTCACTCGTGATCTCGAAGTTCAAGGAGTCGGCTACCTGCTCCGCTCGCGCCAGGATCCCCTCGCCTTCCTCGCATTGAGCGCTCAGGTCGGCATCAAACGGCAGTGTCCTGGCCACCTCTACCACGTACACCGCGTAAACCGTCCCCTTGTTGTGCTTAGCCAGGAGACACGCCAGAGCCAATGCGTCCATACTGGCTTGAGAGCCATCCACCGGCACCAGTATCTCCCTTATCTGAATTGTATTGAAGTCCAACGCTAGATCAACTTCCTCGCCGCCCGCCGCAGGCGGGCCGTCAAAGTATTATATCCGCGCCCGTAGGCCCAATCAACAGATAAGGAAGGCCTCCTTCGCTGAGGCCTCCCTTATTCCGCTCACCCTGAGCTTGCCGAACGGTGCAATTCTTAAATGGTCGTGCCGGTTCCGCCCGCCTCACCGCCGCGCGACCGCCGCGGCCCAAACAGTCGCCAGGCCGCCAGCGCTACCAGCGCCGGGATGGCCAGCCAGGCCAGCACCACCCCGCCCACGATGGCCATCGTTCCCAGCGCTACCATCGCATCCTGCGAACCTTCCCAGGCCGCATCCCACGCCTCCGCCGCCCAGCCCTGCCCGCCGTCCGGCTCCTCCGCCAACGCCAAAGGCAACGTCAACTGAACGGTGATCGTCGCCAGGTCCGTCAGGCTGTCCAGCAGGTTCACGCGTCCCTGCACCTGCTCAATCTCCAGCCGCACCTGATTGATCCTGTCTTGAACCGTTAGGATGTCTGGGATCTCCTCCGCCTTCGTGAGCAGCTCCAGGTATCCGGCCTCGGTCGCCTCCAGGTTGCGCAGACGCGCCTGTAGGTCCGTGTACTCCTCCGTCACCTCAGAGGCCTCACTGATCTCCGAC
>CAZYOV010000068.1:9461-12601 GCA_964649215.1 uncultured Dehalococcoidia bacterium | reverse complement strand
CACCAGATTGACCAGCTTGCCGGGGACGTAGATGATTTTCGCCACCTGCTTCCCCTTGGTGAACTGCCGGACTCGCTCGCTGGCCAGGGCCAACTCCGTAGCGCGGCTCTCCTTGATGTCGGCGGGCGCCCGGATGCGGTCGCGGAGCTTGCCGTTGACCTGGACGACGAGGGTGATCTCATCCTCGCGGGCGAGCTCGTCGTCCCAGGTGGGCCAGGCCTGGGTGTGGACGCTGTAGGGGCGGCCGCTGCGGGCCCACAGCTCCTCGCTGAGGTGGGGGGCCACAGGCGCCAGCATCAGCAACAGCGATTGGATGCCCTCGATCCAGGCATCGCGGTCGACGGGGCCGGCGTCGCGGTGGCGGAGGAGGGCGTTGGTGAGCTCCATGAGGGCGGCGAGGAGGGTGTTGAAGCGGAAGCGCTCCATGTCCGCGGTCGCCTTGCGGATAGTCTGGTGGGTGAGGCGGCGGAGGTTGCGGACGGTCTCGGCGGGCGCCTGGCCGAAGCTCGGCTCGTTGAGCACGAGGCCCCAGACGCGGTTGAGCCAGCGCCAGATACCGGCGATGCCTTCGATGCCGAAGGGGCCACCTTCGTCCCAGGGGCCGATGAACATGAGGTAACAGCGGAAGGTATCGGCGCCGTAGCGGGCGACGTACTCGTCGGAGGCGACGACGTTGCCGCGGGACTTGGACATGCGCTGGCCGTCCGGCCCCATGATCTGGCCCTGGTTGAACAGGCGGAGGAACGGCTCGTTTCCCTGGACGACGCCGAGGTCGCGGGCGACCTTCCAGAAGAAGCGGGCGTAGAGGAGGTGCATGACGGCGTGCTCAGCGCCGCCGGTGTACTGGTCCACGGGGAGCCACGTCCCGGCGCGCTCAGGATCGACGGGGCCGGAGTCGTAGTGGGGGCTGAGGTAGCGGATGAAGTACCAGTTGGAGTCCATGAAGGTGTCCATGGTGTCGGTCTCGCGGCGGGCGGGGCCGCCGCAGCGGGGGCAGTCGACATGGACGAACCGTTCGTGGGTGGCGAGGGGGGACTCACCGGTGGGCTTGAACTCGGCGTCCTCGGGCAGGAGGACGGGGAGCTGGTCTTCGGGGACGGGGACGGCGCCGCACTTGGGGCAGTGGATGATGGGGATGGGGGTGCCCCAGTAGCGCTGGCGGGAGATGAGCCAGTCGCGGATGCGGAAGGATACGGTGCGCTTACCCCAGCCCTCGGACTCGACATAATCCGCGATGGCCTCTTTGCCTTCGTCGTTGGGGAGGCCGTCGAAGCGGTCTGAGTTCACCATGACGCCGGGCTCCAGGTACGCCTGCTCCAGGGGCTGGCCGTCCCAGTCCGGCGGGGCGATGACGACGCGGACGGGGATCTGGAAATGATGGGCGAACTCGAAGTCGCGCTGGTCGTGAGCGGGGACGCCCATGACGGCGCCGGTGCCGTACCAGAGGAGAGCGTAATCGGCGATCCAGATGGGGACGTCCTGGCCGGAGAGGTGGTTCTTGCAGTAGGCGCCGGTGAATACGCCGGTCTTCTGGCGCTCCGTGGAGAGGCGCTCAATCTCGGTCTGGCGGCGGGCCTGATCCACGTAGGCGTCCACCTCGGTGCGGCGATCGGGGGTGGTGATGAGGGGGACGAGCGGGTGCTCCGGCGCCAGCACCATGAAGGTGACGCCGAAGATGGTGTCCGCGCGGGTGGTGAAGACACGCAGCTCCTTCTGGTCGACGCCGGGAATGTCGAGGCCGAAGGTGATCTCCACGCCCTCGGAGCGGCCGATCCAGTTGCGCTGCATGGTGGCTATGCGCTCCGGCCATTCGATGCCGGAGAGGTCGAGGAGCTCGTCGGCGTAGTCGGTGATGCGGAAGAACCATTGCTCCAGGTCGCGTTGCGTGACGGAGGTATGGCAGCGCTCGCAGGTGCCATCGGGGAGGACCTGCTCGTTGGCGAGGACGGTCTGACAGGAGGGGCACCAGTTGGCGGGGGCGAGGGCGCGGTAGGCGAGCCCTTTTTCGAGGAACTTAAGGAAGAACCACTGGTTCCAGCGGTAGTATTCGGGGTCGGAGCTTATGGTCTCGCTGGACCAGTCGAACATGGCGCCCATTGTCTTGAGCTGGCGCCTCATATTGTCGATGTTGTCGTAGGTCCACTTATGGGGGTGGATGCCCTGGCGGATGGCAGCGTTCTCGGCGGGGAGGCCGAAGGCGTCGAAGCCGATGGGGAAGAAGACGTTGAGGCCACGCATGCGGCGGTATCGGGCGGCGGTATCGGCGGGGGCCATGGCGTACCAGTGGCCGACGTGGATATCGCCGGAGGTGTAGGGGAGCATGGTGAGGAAGTAGAACTTCTGGCGATCGTCGTCGGTGGTCTGGTAAAGGCCGTCGGCCTCCCACTTTGCCTGCCACTTTTTCTCAACTTCGGCGGGATTGTAGCGCTCAGTCATCGCGTTCTTTCTCGCGTTCGTTGTCATCCATATTGCTGGAGGTGATGAGCTCCTCCAGCTCCTCGCTGAGCTCGCGGGTGCGGCGGCGAATCGCTTCGTCTACGCGGCGGGTGAAGGGGCGTGCTTCCAGGACGACGAAGATGATGATGGTGCCCAGGCCGGCGACGAGGTAGAGCTCGCGGCCGATGGCCATGCCGATGGCGGCGGCGGCCCAGATGGTGGCGGCGGTGGTGATGCCGCGCACGGTGTAGCCCTCGCGGAAGATGACGCCGGCGCCCAGGAAACCGATGCCGGTGACGATACCGGCGGCGATGCGGTCGTCGCCGCCCAGGAGCTGGGAGACGTCGGTGAACAGCATGGAGCCCATGGTGATCAGGGCCATGGTGCGGATACCGGCGGGGTAGCCACGCAGCTCGCGCTCCAGGCCGATGAGGCCGCCCAAGCCGGCGGCCATGACGAGGCGGCCGATGATCTCGAGCTGATCGACGGTGTCCATCAGGTGGTCTCCCAGCGCGTTCTGTTCATCATCGTTCTTATCGTCTAATCCAATCCGGAGGCCCTCTGTCCAGGGATGGAGGCTGCAATATTGAAAATTCCTCCGTCTCAGGGACGGAGGAATTGGGCTCCGCGGTACCACCCTGATTCCCCGATGAGCAAAGCGTCAGCGGGGCGCTCAGTGGCGCTGTAACGGGCGCACCCGGCGC
>CAZYOV010000068.1:0-9361 GCA_964649215.1 uncultured Dehalococcoidia bacterium | reverse complement strand
GGCGCTCTCCCAACTGAGCTACAGCCCCTCGCCTGACGTATGGTAGCAGAAGGGTGGTTCGTCGACAAATGCTGGGGCTCGGTTGACAGCTACGATGGCTCGCGTTGATGATACCTGACGGCTGGACCGCCTCATCGTGTTGCGGTTTTTCGACTATCGAGCATAAGGGGGACGCCATGATGGCTCTGCAGGGGATACGCGTGCTGGATCTGACGCGGCTGGCGCCGGGGCCGTTCTGCACGATGCTGCTGGGGGATATGGGCGCGGATGTGATCGTGGTGGAGGAGGCGCCGGGTGCGGGGCGCCGGTTCGACATCCGCATGAGCGACCGGGCGCAGGCGTTCAACGCCCTGGGGCGCAACAAGCGGTCGATAGGGCTGAACCTGAAGGACGAGCGGGCGCGCGAGGTGTTCTACCGCCTGGCGGACGGCGCGGACGTGGTGCTGGAGGGGTTCAGGCCGGGGGTAGTGAATCGGTTGGGGGTGGATTATGAGACGATCAGCAAGCGCAACCCGCGCATCGTCTACTGCTCGCTGAGCGGCTACGGGCAGACGGGGCCGTACGCGTCGCTGGTGGGACACGATATCAACTACATCAGCATCGGCGGCGCGCTGGGGATGACGGGCTGGCCGGGGCAGCCGCCGGCGATACCACTGAACGTCATCGCGGACTTCGCGGGTGGAGGGCTGTACGCCGCCTTCGCGATCCTGACGGCGATCATTGCTCGGGAGCAGACGGGCCGCGGCCAGTATGTCGATATGGCGATGAGCGATGGGGTGACATCGCTGCTGGCGATGGTGGCGAGCCAGTACTTCAGCGCCGGTCGCGTGCTGCGCCCCGGCGAGGACATGCTGAACGGAGCGGTGCCCGCCTACAACGTGTACCAGGCCTCGGACGGCAAGTGGCTGAGCATCGGCTGCCTGGAGCCCTGGTTCTGGCAGGAGCTGTGCGAGGCGCTGGGCTGCGAGGAGTTCGTACCCTATCAGAACAACCGCGAGAAGTTCCCGGAGATGTTCGACTTCCTTAGAAGCAAGTTCGGAGAGAAGACGCGCGATGAGTGGTTCCAGCAGCTGCGGCAGCGGGACATCTGTGTTGGGCCGGTGTACGGCCTGGACGAGGTGTTCGCCGACCCGCACGTGCAGGCGCGAGGGATGATCGCGGAGGTGGAGCACCCGGAGTTCGGTACGGTGCAACAGGTGGGCGTTGGGCCGAAACTCTCGGACACGCCGGGGACGGTGCGGAGCACAGCGCCGAAGCGAGGCGAGCATACGGAGGAGATCCTGCGCGAGGCAGGCTACTCGGGCGAGGAGATCGAGGCGCTGACCGAGGCGAAGGCGGCGGGCTAGCGGGGCCCGGCGGGGGCGGCGCCCTTGTCGCCGGTCGCCTGCACCTCCGCTCCCTCGATGTGGATCTCCGGTAGCCACTCGAGCCACTTCGGGAAGTACCAGTTCCAGTCTCCCAGCAGCTCCATGCTAGCCGGCACCAGCACCATGCGGATGATCGTGGCGTCGAGGATGATGGCGATGGCGAGGCCGAAGCCCACCTGCTGGAAGACAATCAGATCGCCGGAAGCCATGCCGCCGAACACCGCGACCATGATCAGCGCCGCGCCGGTGATGATACTTGCCGTCTGGCGCAGCCCGTAGGCGACCGAAGCGGTGTTATCGCCGGTCTCGTCGTAGCGCTCCTTGATCCGGCTGAGCAGGAAGACGTGATAGTCCATCGAGAGGCCGAACAGGATGGCGAACAGGAAGAGCGGCAGCCAGGACTCGATGACCGGCGATTCCCGGAAGCCAAACAGTTCGTTGCCAATCCCCTCCTGGAAGACGAGCACCAGGATTCCGTAAGCGGCGCCGACCGACAACAGGTTCATGACGACCGCCTTCAGCGGCACCACTATGGACCGGAAGACCACCAGCAGCAACAGGAAGCTGAAGCCAAGCACGAACGTGAACACGAAGGGCAGGTAATCCTTCTGCGTTTCGACGGAATCGACGGTCTCCGCCGTCGGTCCGCCGACGAAGATATCGGCCGTCTCGTCTGTGAAGGCGGCCGGGATGTAGTCGTTGCGCAGGCGTTTGAGCGCGGACTCGGACTCATCGTCCGAGAAGTCACCGGGCATCACCACCGCCAGCAGCGCCAGGTCGCCGGCGGGGTTCACCTCGAGCTCTGACGCCTCGAAAAACTCATCCTGGTCGAGGGAAGCGGTCAGGCTTGCGATACCGTTCTGGACAGCCGGGGCGTTCACATCCGGGGCGTCGATCACGATGTCCGCCGTGAATACCCCCTCTGAGAACTCCTCGTTAGTGACGTCGAAGGCGTGGCGCATGTCGTTGTCCTCGGGTAGCATACTGATGCCAATAGTGCCGAGGTTGAGATTGAGGAGCGGCACGGCAAGGGCAATGAGCAGTCCACCGGTTAGCAAGACACTGATTACAGGCCGAGCCGTCACGACCTTCGTGACCGATCCCCAAAAGCCACCGGTGCTCTCCGCCTCGCCCCGGCGCCCGATGAACGGCAGCGTGAGCCAGTTCACACGATCGCCAAGCAGGCCGAGCACCGCGGGGAGCAGGGTGAGGGCGGCGAGGACTGTGACGCCCACGACGAGGATCGCACCGACCGCGAAGCTCTGGAACACCGGGTCGGGCATGATCAGCATGCCCGCCAAGGCGATCGCCACCGCCATGCCGGAGAAGAACACTGTTCGGCTGGCCGTCGCCCCAGCCGTCGTGATCGCCTCGATCTTCTCGCGGCCGCGTGCACGCTCCTCGCGGAAGCGCTGAACGATGAACAGCGAGTAATCTATGCCGACCGCGAGGCCGATCAGGGTGATGATGAATACGATGAAGTTCGACATGTCCATAACGTTGCTGACGAGTGCTGTGGCGCCCACGGCGACGAAGATGGAGAGGAGGGCGAGGATGATCGGCAGCCCAGCGGCCACCGCGGCGCCGAATACGAAGAGCAGGATCACCAGCGCCACCGCGATGCCGATGAGTTCGCCCTGCGCCAGCGTCTCTTCGAGCAGCCTGTTGATCTCGCCTTCGACGCTGCCGAAACCGACGGTGGTCACACGGAAGCCGTCCGTCCCGTCCACTCCCTCGACGACGTCTACAAGCGGCTCCGCGGTGTCGACCGCGTCTTCCTCGTCACCGGTGAGGGTGGTCATGATCAGGGCGACGTGGCCGTCGCCGGAGACCAGCCCTTCCGCGCCGTCCCGATAGCTCGTTACTGAGTCGACTTCGTCGAGAGCAAGCAGGTCACTCACGAGCGAGTCAACGAAGCCTGAGAACGCCGCCTCATCAGCGGTCGCCGATGGCGATTCGACGATTATGAACTCCTCCGGCGGCGTCTCCCCTCGCAGGCGGTCGTCGATGAGGTCCATCGCCTTCGTGGCTTCCGTGCCCACTGTGGCGGTTTCAGAAGACAAGTCCATCGTATTAGAGGCAGCAAAGGCCGCGACCAGCAGTACAGCCCACAGCCCGAGCGTGCGCCAGGGGTGTCGCGCTGCGGCACGAGTAATCTGGCCGGTGAATCCAGGTCGATGATCCATACTGCGTCTCATTTGTAACTGTATACATACCACGTGTAGCGGCCGGGGTCAGTCCGGCACAACCCCTCCCGGTAGTGCTATGTCCTACGGATCGGTCCGGTCAGCGCTGAAGGAGGCGCTGGCGGTGGGCTAGTCGGCCTGGGCGGGGGCGGTGGCCTCGGGCGCCGGCAGCGGTTCGCGTTCGTGGCGGAGGAGTGGCGACCAGAGGGCGAGGAGGGGGAGGGCGAGGACGGCGATGAGGACGCCGCCAGCCCAGAACGCGGTGGCCAGGGAGGCTCGTTCGGCCAGGATGCCCAGCAGAGGGGCGCTGGGGATAAGCACGGCGGCCCGGATCAGGTTGGTGAGCGAGATGACAGTGGCCCGATGCTCTGAGGGGACGCGGCGGTTGAGGTAGTCGGTGATGGCTGGCTGAGAGAGGAAGACCACCAGGGTTATGAAGGGGAAGGCGATCTGGGCGTAGATGGAGTCCCAGAGGGCGAGCATGGCGTATGAGGCTATAAGGATGGCGGGCATGAGGTAGAAGGTCTGCCGTTCGCCCAGGGCGGTAACGATGCGGTAGGCGGCGACGGCGCCGATGATGCCGGCGATTCGCGCCGGCGTCTGCCAGAGGCCGACGGCACCGAGGCCGATGTCATGCTCTCTGAGGAAGGGCTGGAAGAAGAAGATGGGGGCGATGCTGCCGATGCTGATGAGGCCGAAGTAGAGGACGGCGTATCGGACGGCGGGGCGGCGGCGCACGATATCGATGCTGTCTGCGATCACCCGGCGGTAGCTGAGACGGTGTTCGGTTCTCGCCTCGGGTGCGGGCTCGGTGAAGGTGAGGGCGACGAGCACGGCGAGGGCGGCGATGCCGCCGCTGATGATGATGGGGAGGGAGAGGTTAGTAGCGGCGGCCACGGGGGCGCCCAGGAGGGTGCCCGCCAGGGCGGCGACGGTGAACATGCCCCAGGCGCGGCCGTAGATGCGGGGGTAGTCGTCCTCCCGGCCCAGCGCTTTCAAGGTGTCGTACAGGAACGCCGACTCGGTTCCCATCAGGAACGAGAAGCCGATGCCCCATATGAGGTAGGAGACGAGGATCAGCTCGAACGAGGTAGCGAGGCCGAACAGGGTGACGGCGGCGCTGAGGGCGCAGGCGGAGGTGATGAGCGTCGGCTTGCGACCCCATCGGTCGGCGATGGCGGCGGCGGGGATCTGGAGGGCGATGATGCTCAGCCAGAAGGGCACGTCTATCAGGGTGACCTGCCCCAGGGTGAGGCCGCGCTCCTCCGTCAAGTAGATGACCCATATGGGCCACCAAAGCTGGAAGTTCAGCAGGAACTGGAAGAGGTAGAACTTCCTAATGTTGGCTTGATAGCGGGCGGCTAGGCGCGCGTCTAGGGGGGACCCAGGGGACCCCTGCAAGCGGAACCTCCTTGTGTACGCCGGTGATGTGGACCGGGACGGCTAGCCTGCCTGCCGGCCGGCAGGCTTAGCTTACCGCAGGTCTAGGGCGAGGAAGAAGTGAGAGGGCTGCTTAGAAGCTAAGGTCAAATGATAACGTCGGTAGCGCAGTGGCGGGTTTCTGGGAAGGGTCACGGACGGGGGGGTGATCAGAATCTGAGTTTACAGCTGGTTCCCGGCCTACGCCAGCCCTATCCGTTCTGCTAATGACCAGTGACACCGAGACAGGGATAGTCCAGAGGCGTACAATATCCCCGCCATGGAGCCGAGCATCCAGTACGTCACGACCAGCGACGGGGTGAGCATCGCCTACTATGCGATTGGCCGGGGGCCGGCGGTGCTGTCACTCATGTCGCCGTGGTCGCACCTGGAGGCAGAATGGCAATTCGACGCTCTGCGCATTGCGTACACGGCGGCGGCTCGACAGAGCACCTTGGTCCGGCTTGACCCGAGAGGATTCGGGCTTTCGGATCGAGACCCGGATGACTTCGCACTAGAGAGCTTTGTGCTGGATATCGAGGCGGTGGTGGACCGGCTCGGGCTCGAGGAACTGCGGATGATGGCCATGGGGTTTTCGAGCATACCGGGGCTGGCATACACGGCCCGGCATCCGGACAGGGTAACCCACCTCGTGCAAATACCGCCGCAGACATCCGGGGCCGACCAGAACAACGAACGGGTTCAGAAGCTGCGGGAACTGGCGGAGATCGATTGGGAACTGGCGTCGGAGACCATCATCCGCACGCTCTATAGTGACTTCACTGATCAGCAGGTCAGAGACTTCGCTGGTCTGCTCCGTGCCTCGGTCGACCCGACGAATTTCGAGCGCATGTTAAGAGACTACATGCTGTGGAACGCAGACGCTGACGCGGCATCCCTGTCGACGCCCACGCTGCTGCTCCACAACCTGAACAACCCCAATTTCAATATGGCTGACACGCGGCGGGTCGCGGGCCTGATCAAGGACTCCCGCGTTGCGTTCATTGATTCTGTGTCTGAGGTAATGCTGCTCGCTCAGAGGTTCTTCGATGGCAACGTCCCGGATTTGACGGAGCCCCCTTCGCTACAGGCGGCCACGCCGCCAAACGCAGCCGACATCGTGCACACCATCCTCTTCACAGACGTGGAAGGTTCCACCGCGCTGACGCAGCGACTGGGGGATGCTAAGGCCCGCGACCTGCTCCGGGAGCACGAGCGTATCGTTCGGGAGGCGCTGAAGGCCCACGGTGGCTCCGAGGTGAAGACTATGGGCGACGGCTTCATGGCCTCATTCTCATCGGCCACCAAGGCGCTGGAGTGCGCCATCGCCGTGCAGCGGGCATTCGCCCAGCACAATGAGTCGGCGGAGGAGCCCATCATGGTGAGGGTCGGGCTGAACGCTGGTGAGCCAATCGCGGAGGACGACGACCTGTTCGGGACAGCGGTCAATCTCGCAGCCCGCATATGCGCACACGCTGAGGCGGGTCAGATTCTCGCCCCCATCGTCGTCAGGGAGCTGGCGGCGGGGAAGCAGTTCATGTTCGCAGACCTGGGCGAGACCGAGCTGCGCGGCTTTGAAGACCCGGTGCGGCTGTACGAGCTGAGGTGGCGGGAAGCGGGCTAGGCCCCGTTGACGCCCGCCCAGCCCAGGCGCAGAATCGCGGCGGGCGCGGACGCCCTCTTCACTCCTTATTCACGAGGCCAGTACTGAGTCACGCCTTCAACCTCGATCTCGTCAGCGTGATCTTCGGTGATGCCGTACTTGGCCCGTACGTCCGCCTTATACTTCTCAAGTAGCTCCCAATACAGATCGACCTGCTTCTCTACGGCGGCGGGGTAAGCAGCGTAAGCTTCAGCATCGGCCCTGTCTTCGGACGCCACTAGCTCCTTGAAAATGGTGAGTCTCTGGTCTCCGCTCAGGCCGGTCGTCGTCTCTGGTTCGAACTCGAACTCCCCGAGAGACCCCCCGACGACAATAGCCCCAAGCTCGTGCTTTGAATAGTCGCCAGCTCGCACCGTGTCAGCATTCGCCCAGACGCCCTCGGGTGCCCAGAATGCCGCGCCACCACTGTAGGGGGCGGTGATGCCCGTCCCTGGCAGGTAGAAGAAGAAGCCGATAGCGTTCACATCTTGCTGGCTTGTCTCGTCGTCGATGATCTCCTGAGCGATGCGCCGGATGTCGTCTTCGGTGAGAGGTCCGCTGACACTCACCCTGTACACGATGCGGACTGTGGCCCCGAAGCTGACGTCCTCGCGGTCGGCGATCTCGTAGGTCGCGGGTGCCTCCGGCGTAGGAGTGGGCTCCGGTGTAGGGGCGGGTGCCTCCGGCGTAGGAGTGGGCTCCGGTGTAGGGGCGGGTGCCTCCGGCGTAGGAGGTGGTGATGCTTCCGGTCTCACTGTCTCACCACTGCCATCTTCCTCACCTGCAACTGCCCCGATGATAAACAAAATGGTGAGCAGCGAAAGGATAACTGTGATACTGGTCTTGAGCCAGGTCTGCCAGCGCGTGAAACGCCACATGAGGAACAGGCCCAGCGGGAAGAACAGAACTAGAGCCACCACCGCTAACCATGTTTGGCTGTACCAGGGGTGGGTTGGCTGTTCGCTACTAATCGATGCCTCCTAACCAACAGATCCATTGACGCTGCCGCCACGGCCAACGGCCCATTTAGAATCCGCTTCGCCATGTCTCAAGACGACGATCAGCATCAGCCCGTTACGTTCCTAAGCGCCCAAGCCTGAACTTCTCGTCGAGCCCGAGGTCAAGTGCCCCGTTGACACCGCCTAGCCCAGGCGCACGATCGCGGCGGCGATGGGCCGCAGGAAGAAGTGAGAGGGCGTCAGAAGTCCAGGGCGAAGAAGAACAGGCCGGGGGCGAAACCGCCGACGCTGTCGACCTCTGCGATGTTCGCGAGAACGCCCATCACTACGGCGAAAACGGCAAAGCCCGCGAAGTTCGCCACCAGGATCTGGCGCGGCTCCACGTTGGACGAAGACTCGATGGCGAAGTAAGTAAGCAGCACGGCACCGGTCAGGGAGAAGACACCAAATGGGATAGTGAAACCGACGATGGCGATGAGGATGCTGAGCCCTACCGGTGCGAAGGCGAAACCCATTGTGCGGATCAGCTCGGAGAATTCGACGCGTGCGCCGTAGGCCCGCGCCAGCACCTGGAACACCAGGTACACCCAGATGAACCAGACCAGGGTCTGGAGGACACTGCCAACCACGAGGGACTTGATGAAGACCTCGGTGGCCTCCACGCCGTCGGTCTGGACGGCCCAGAGCCAGGAGCCAATCCCTGCCATGGCGCTGGCGCCCAATACGATTACGATCGCGCTGGGAGTGGCGGAGGGTTCGGAACGGATCTCGTCGAAGACGGTTACGTCAAGGCGGATCAGCCTACCCAGCCAGCCGCTGACGCTGTGGAGGTTGCTAGTCTGGTAGCTCATCTGTCGCTCCCCTCGGCGGACTCAGGGTCGCATCCGCATTTGGCGCCCGTTATGGAGGGTCTGCACCATTTCTTTATAAGCCATTTTCGTAGGCGCTGGTTGCAGCTACCTAGCTTGACTCCTTCCCCTCATTTAACGCAAGGGACGCTTAGCAGGTATACCGGTGCGACGTGGGAAACGCTGAGGTGTATCTGAGGCCTTGCGGACAATCACCAGAGTAGGTGACGTCTCAGCACCGGGGATCTGGAGGGGGTGAATCGATTCGACGTGGCCGCCGCAGGCCCGTAGGGCGGCCGCGGCCTCTCTCACCTCGCGTGGGGCGCCGCTCCCCTTGGGAGCGGCGAGCACGCCGCCGAGCCGGAGGAAGGGCAAGGTGAGCTCCACCAGGGTGGGCAGGGGGGCGACGGCGCGGGCCAGCACCAGGTCGTACGCTTCGCGGTATTCGGGGTTGTGCGCCACCTCTTCGGCGCGATCGTTAATCACCGTAACCCGCTCCAGGCTGAGCCTCTGCACCAGGCGTTCGAGGAAGGCGGCGCGCTTGGCGTTCGCCTCCAGCAGGGTGAGCCTCAAGGCCGGACGCACGATCTTGATGGGCAGGCCCGGGAAGCCGGCGCCACTGCCGATATCGATGGCGGTTTTTCCCAGCGCGTCTATCTCTTCAAGAGCGGCGAGCAGCGCCAATGGCTCCAGAAAGTGGCGGCGCTGCACCGCCTCAGGGTCGGTGAGGGCGGTGAGGCGCAGACGGGGCCGGGCCGCTTTCAGTTCGTCCAAATAGGTCTGGAACTTTTTCAGCTGGCCTGGCCGCAACCCAAATCTTAACCGTTTAGCACCATCGGCAAGGATTCTCATGCTGTAACGGCTGTCAATTCAGGCTCGTCTAACTTTATGCAAACAGGAAGGCGAGGAGCGCTGGCCTGGAAACCGAACTCCCCGCCAA
>CAZYOV010000067.1:0-12735 GCA_964649215.1 uncultured Dehalococcoidia bacterium | reverse complement strand
GCCTGGCACCTTCATCTTCCGCTGCGACTTCCACCCAGCCGAGATGACAGGGACGATAGAGGTACAGTAGGCGGCTACTCCTTCGGCTCGCTGGCGGGAACGCCACAGCACGCCGGGCTTACTCACCGCTTCGTCGTCAGGCCCATGTCGCGCAGCTCCTCCTCCACCTCCGGCCAGCGAGGACCTCGCCCCTCCCCCTCCTCCCGCTCGTACCACTTGAAAAACGCCACAGTTATGAAGCTCCACAGTATGATAGTGCCCAGCAGTTTCATGATCCCGCCGGCGATCTGCTGATCGGCAAGCGGCGAGATGCCCCAGATGCGGGGCGCCTCCGCATACGCCTGATACACAACACGATCCGAGAAGGTGATGAACGAAGCCATAACCGCCGGCACGAGCGACTGCAGGAACAGGTAGCCCATCTGCAAGGGGTAGGCAAGACGCGGCAGCTCCGGCACGGTGCTCAGCACCGGCCACCACATTACCAGGCCGGCCAGCAGCAGAGAGGTGTGCGCGAACAGATGGAACCACCACTCCTGCAACTGCAGCTCCACCGCCGAAGGCAGGTGAACGAGAAGCATCACAGCGTTGAAGACAGCTAACGCCATCAGCCAATGGGTCAGCACGCGCGCCACCGGCAGCACGCCGCGCACCCGCAGCAGCGCCTGCCATACCCAGCCCGGAATCCCCGCCAGCAGCAGCGGCGGCGCCACCAGCATCAGCAGCACGTGCTGAAGCATGTGGGCGCTGGCCAGATACTGGTCGGCTAGGTTGTGCAGAGGCGACCCCGCAGCAGCGTAGATCGTCAGCACCCCCAACGAGTAGTAGATTATCTGGCTACGCTTGACCGGGCCACCGTCGGAGACGCGCGGCCGCAGCTGGGTCACGGCGTAGTAGTAGACCCCTCCCAGCAGGATGCACAGCAGAATGACATCAGGGCGGAGGCTCCAGTCCAGCCACTCGTACCCGGCTATATGCAGCGCCGACAAAGCCTATCCCTTCCCGAGCACGAGATTATCGCCCTTCAGGGGCTGTACCACTTCTCTCTGTCACACTAACCCACCACCCAGAGTACCCAGCACTACGACCAATAGCACCGAAATCAGCGCCAAGCCGCCCACGAGCAGCCACGAGAAAACCCGGTTATCGAACTTCAAATGCATGAACCACATCACCACCAGAGTGAACTTCAGCGCCGAAAGGACGATGAGGATGGGGACTAGGGCATCCTCGATCGCTTCGATGTAATATATCCCCACCTCAACCGCTGTGATAACAGCCAGGATCAGACCGATCTTTACGTACTCAAGCGGGCCTGGATGTGTCCCCTCTCCAGCCTGCTCGGCGGTCGCCTCCCGTTCTGTTGGCCCCTTTATTCCTCTAGAATCTGCCAGCGTCATCGACTGCCTCCTCCTCGCGTCAGGGCTCGATCAGGTAGACGAGGGTGAAAATAACGATCCACACTACGTCTACGAAGTGCCAGTACAGGCCGGCCAGTTCGACGTTCAGGCTCTGGGCCTGTGTCAGCCGGCCCCTGAACGCCATCACTAACAACGAGAGCAGGATCAGCACGCCCACCGTCACGTGGGCGCCGTGGAACCCGGTTAGCACATAGAAGGTCGTCCCGAACAGGTTTGAGCTCAACGACAACCCCTCCCGGTTGAACTCCGTGAACTCGAACGCCTGCCCGCTCACGAACAGGAGGCCCAGAAACGCCGTGCCCAGCAGCCATACCCTTAGCCCCCGCTGGTCCCCCCGCTGGATCGCCGCCAGCGCCAGCACCATCGTCACGCTGCTCATCAGAAGCACGAAGGCGCTGACCGAGGTGAAGGGGATATCAAACAGCCCTTCGTACGCCACCCCATCGATGACACAGTCCGATGGGCAAGGCCCGGTTACGCTTTGGCCCCGGTAAAGGAGGTAGGCGCCGATGAGCGACCCGAATAGCAGGCACTCCGAGGCCAGGAACAGCCACATCAGCAGCTTTCGGTTATCGAGGCCCGTGCTCGTTTCTAGGGCCGCTGGCGCGTGGCTCAACACTCTCCTCCCTGGCTCATTCGGATGCAGGCTCCAGCGCCCAACCGTAGATCCCTACCACAAGGACGGCAACTCCCACCGCGACGATAGCGGCGTCGTAGATCAGGCCGGTAGCGATGATCGGCAAACCGGTGGCGGCAATCAGAGGGAAGAAGGACGGCGAGGGCATGTGTATGCCATGGCCTCCGCCCTCTGCCTGTTCTTCCTCCTCAGTCTCCTGGGCCCCACCTCCCACGATCGGCACGGGCCGCCCCGTCTCATCCTCCACATACTTGCTGTGCCAGAAGGCGTCTCGGGCTCGCACCGTGGGGATCTCCGCGAAGTTGTAGGCCGGCGGCGGCGAAGGTATCGCCCACTCCAGGGTGCGGCCGTCCCACGGGTCGGGTCCGGCCTTTTCCTTCCTGCGAAGGCTAAGCACCACGTTGAAAATGAACACCAGAATCGATAGGCCGATGAGGAACGCGCCCGCGGTCGCCACCATGTTCCAAAAATCCCACCCCGTCCCCTCAGAGTAGCTGTAGATTCGACGTGGCATACCCAAAAACCCCAAGATCATCATCGGCTGGAACGTGACGTTAAACCCGATGAACATCAGCCAGAAGTGCACCTGACCCCAACCCTCGTGCAGCAGGCGGCCCGTGAACTTCGGGAACCAGTAGTATATCCCCGCGAACAAGCCGAACATCGCCCCACCCAGCAGCACTTGGTGCAGGTGCGCGACGACGAAGTAGGTGTCCTGCTGCTGATAGTCAGACGGCACTATGGAATGCATCACCCCGGTCAGCCCGCCGATAACGAACATCGAGATGAAGCCCACGGCGAAGAACATCGGCGTCTTCAGGCTGATGGACCCACCCCACAACGTACCCATCCAGTTGAATATCTTGACACCCGTGGGCACCGCGATCAGGATCGTGGACACCGCGAACGCCGAGTTCGCTATCGGGCCAAGGCCCGTCGTTAACATGTGGTGCGCCCATACCCCCCAGCTCATAAAGGCGATGGCGAGGCCTGATAAGACCACGAACTGATAGCCGAACAGCGGCTTACGGGAGAAGGTGGGCAGCACCTCCGAGACGATCCCCATAGCAGGTAAGATCAAGATATAGACTTCGGGATGGCCGAACAGCCAGAACATATGCTGCCATAGCAACGGCTGGCCGCCCGCGGCGAAGTTGAAGAAGTTGGCGCCGTACAGACGGTCGAACAGGAGCTGGAACAGGGCGACGGTGATTATCGGCATGGCGAAGATGATGAGGAAGGAGGTGATCAGCGTCATCCAGACGAACACCGGCATGCGCAGCAGCGTCATCCCCGGCGCCCGCATGTTGAAGATCGTGACGATGAAGTTGAACCCAGACGCCATCGAGGCGACGCCGAGGATCAGAAGGCCGAACGCCCAGAAGTCCATCCCCGTTCCCGCGGACTGGAGCGACAGCGGGGCATAGCCGAACCAGCCGGCATCAGGCGCGCCCAGCTCCCCCTGCAATATGTTGCCGCCGGTGAAGAAGCTGGCGTTCATGAACAGGCCGCCACCCAGAAACACCCAGAAGCTGAAGGCGTTAAGCCGCGGGAAGGCAACGTCGCGGGCACCGATCATCAGCGGAATCAGGAGGTTGAAGAAGGCGGCGCTCAGAGGCATCACCACCAGGAAGATCATCGTCGTGCCGTGCATCGTGAATATGCGGTTGTACTGATCGGGATCCAGCACTGTGCTGTTGGCCGAGCTGAGCTGCATCCGGAGCAACAACGCCTCGACGCCGCCCATCAGGAAGAAGGCGAAGGCGCTCACGCCGTACATGACGCCGATGCGCTTGTGATCGACGGTCGTGAGCCAGCTCCAGATCCCTCTGTAGCTTTCGGCGTCCCCGCGGAGCTGCCGCAGCGCCCCCACCATCGTCCCGGGCCTCTCTTCACTCGCTCTCGCCATGGCTACTCTCCGTGCGAGGCTAGCGCCGGCTCGCCGGATCGCGAGCGGGCTGCCCCGCCTCCCTCAAGCTGATCCGCAACCCACGCCTCAAAGTCCTCTTCGCTCTCAGCAACAACCGTCAACCGCATAGTCCAGTGTCCCTCGGCGCCTTCGGGGCTTACGCCGCAGAACTCAGCGCACTGACCGGAGTATGTACCAACCTTGGTGGCGTTAAACCACATGCTGTTCGTCCGGCCCGGGACAGCATCCAGCTTCCCCGCCAGCTTGGGCACCCAAAAGCTATGGATCACGTCCACCGAATCCAGCGTGACGCCTATCTCGCGGTCCACGGGGATATGCAACTCGTTTAAGGCGAGCAAAGGCTTGCCCTCAGCGTCAACGAGGTCCGGATACTGGAACACCCAGGAGAATTGCTGGGCCGTAACGTTCACCTTCAGGGCGTCATCCGAGGCATCACGCCCCAGCTCTATGATGCCAACGACCGTTGGCACAGTGATAATGAGGAGCAGGATCGCCGGCGCGATCGTCCACGCCACCTCTAAGCGGTTATTCCCATGCACCTGCCGCGGAAGCTCCCGCCCCTTCTTCCGGCGAAAGCGAATGAGGGCGTAGATCAACAACGCCTGCATGACGACGAGGATTACGGCCGCCGGGCCCAGCACCCAGATAAGGAGAAGGTCGCGCTGCTTCCGAGCGACATCGCCCTCCGCCGCGAACGTATTCTGCGGATCGTCGACCGCACCACAACCCACCAGCAGCGCCGAAAGGGCAACCAGAAGAGTAGCCGCAACCAAGCGTCTCACTTGGACGCTCTTACCTCCCACGGATCTCCTTCATCGATCAGAATCGAAAGCGCTGGCGCCGGACCCGCCCGGCAGGAGTCACAACCGATATGATCCGCCACGCACGACCCCAAGTCAACGCGATTCTACCCTCCCACGAGCCCATCCACTGCCATCGCCCCGAACAGCAGGGCCAGATAGACGATCGAATAGCGGAACAGGGCCGAGGCTGCACCCGCCGACGTCCCGCGCCAGAGGCGGAAGGCGTAAAACAGGAACCCCCCACCCAGGACGAGGGCCGCGCTCACATAGATGAGACCGGTCACGCCCGAAAGGGGCAAGAGGAGAGAGACAGCCACCAGCGCCAATGAGTAGAGCAAAATCTGACGCTTCGTCTCCTCTCCCCCAGCGACCGCCGGCAGCATGGGAACGCCGGCCCGCTGGTAATCGCTGCTGTAATTGAGCGCCAGCGCCCAGAAGTGGGGCGGCGTCCACACCGTCACTATCCCGAACAGCACCAGCGCCGGCAGCCCTACTTCGCCGGTGACGGCCGCCCAACCAACCACGGGCGGCATCGCCCCCGCGGCGCCACCGATGACGATGTTCAGCGGCGTCGTGCGTTTGAGCACCAACGTGTACACCACTATGTAGAAAACGAACGCCCCCAGCGTAAGGGTGGCCGCCAGCAGGTTGACAAACGTCTCCAGCATCAGAAACCCGGTGGCCGCCAGCAGGAGAGCGAAGACGGCCGCTCTCTCCGGCTCTATCTGCCCCGCCGGCAGCGGCCTGCCACGCGTCCGCTGCATCACACGATCGATATCGCGGTCGAAGTAGCAGTTCATGGCGTTAGCGCCGCCGGCAACGATTGCGCCTCCGGCCACGGTCACCAGCATCAGCCAGGGCGAGGGCCAGCCGCCCTCCGCCAGGATCATGGCGGGTACCGTGGTGATGAGCAGGAGCATAATGATGCGCGGCTTTGTGAGGCTCAAGTAAGCGGAAACGGCCTCACGCAGGCCCCGAACCCTCTGCGCTGCGATAGTGCCTTGCATCTAATTTATTTTCCCCGACGCTCCAATGCGCTCGGCGTAGCCCCAGCTCGCGGTGAACACCAGCGCCACCCACAGCGCCGACGCTAACGCCAGGTGAACGATACGCACTGAGGTTGCCAGCTCGAACCAGATGTTGCTGGCGCCCGCTAATACCTCAGCCACATACACTACCAGGGCGAAACCCGTCGCCGCAATGAGAGCCGGCCGCCGCCCCTGCCGCCACGTCTGCACCGCCAGCCCCAGCACCAACAGGCCCACGACGACCGCCATCATCCGGTGCGCCCAATGGAGGTCGGCCAGCCGGCCGCCGGCCGACACCAGCCTACCGTCGAACAGAGGCCAATCGGGGTAGACCAGGGCGGCGCCGCTGTTCGCCACATAGGAGCCGAGAAGAATCAGCCCGAACGTAGCCAGAGCGGTCACTGCGGCCAGGCCGGGGGCGGCGCCAGGCGACAGCACGCGATCGGGATCCGGGGTGTCAGACCGGGGGAGACGACGATACCGGAAGGCGCCAACGGCTGTCGCGACAAGTATGGCCAGGATGATCAGGGCGATCGCCAGGTGGAGGGCGACTATGGTATCCGGCAACTCCATACGGACGGTCACGCCTCCTACCAGCGCTTGCACGGTGACCAGCACGACCGCGATCGTGCTGCCGGCCACGACGAAGCGATTTTCGCGGTACCACAGCCAGGCCACGATCGCCGTGCTCAGGATTATCAGCCCTACGCTCGCCGCGGCGAGCCGGTGTGAGTACTCGATGAGGATCTGCCCCTCCAGGGGCGGGATGAGCTGTCCGTGGCAGCGAGGCCAGTCAGGGCAGGCCAGGCCGGAGCCAGTCGCGCGCACCGTACCGCCTAGGACGATGAGGGAGTAAGTGGAGATGACGCTTAGCAAGGCCAGGTAGCGGACATCGAGCAGGAGGCGGAGACGGCTCAGCCAGGCGGCAAAGCCCCGTTCACCGGACGCCGCCGAGGTAATTGCTTTCAGCATTCACTCCCGTCCGTCATCTGACCAGCACGAAATCGCCGCCGGTAGCGACTGCGATAGGCACATGGGCGTCCCCATTCTACGACAGTCGTGGGAGTTCAGGTGCCCGCCCAAAGGGCTCACCGCCGCCATCAACTTCTTGTACCAATTATCACAAGCGCGAAGCCGGTGTCAAGCAAAGCGAGCAGACTCGGCCAACCTACAGCCTTGCGCTTGGCGGACCTTCCGGTCAATACTTCCTAACGGGCATGGGCGGCACCTCGGACACAGCCAGGGAGGATGAATGTCAAACTCCATACATAGAGGCCTCAACCTCTTTCTCTTGTCGGCCTCGTTGATCCTCAGCATCGCCCTGCTCGCAGCCGCATGCGGCGGCGGAGATGATGGCGACGGCGAGACCCCGGCCGCGGATGAGACGCCGGCTGACGGTGCCGACAACGCGGAGCCGATCGCCACAGACGTCAGCATGGGCGATAACTTCTTCGAGGCCAGCGAGTTCACCCTTAGCCCCGGTCAGCAGGTGACCTTCAACCTCACCAACGACGGCCAGGCCATCCACAACATGCGCGTGGACGGCGGCGACGACGAGTACGATACGGACGATGACACCGTCTCCGACCCGGACCTGTTCCAGGCAGGCGACACGGGTACCCTGGTCTGGACCGCCCCCGATGAGACGGGCACTATCATCTTCCGCTGTGACTTCCATCCCACCGAGATGATCGGCACCATTAGCGTGGAGTAGAAAGGCCGTGGCCCAACAAGCTGACGACGTTGAGGAGCCCAAAGCGGACCCCGTCGCCCGCTTCGCCGCCGGCCTGAGGGCCGGCCTGCCCAAATTTCTGCTTCTCGGTCGCGTGCGCCCGCCCGGCCAGCCCCGGCCCTACGAGCCGCGTATCGCATCCTTGTCCGAATCGCGTGCCGCCGCCCACACCAGAGCCGTAAAAGACATCGCCGAGGCCCGCTTCAGCTTCCCCACTGACCGCTACCGGGATTACAAGACCTACTCCAACATCCCCCAGCGTTCAATGGGCGTCGCCATGCCTCATGACGCCGTCGCCTATCCGGACATCGTCGCCGTCCAGCACCCCGAGAACTACGCCAAGATCATCGGCGAGGTGGAGACCGCCGAGACGGTCAGCGAGGAGGTGGCGCTACGACGATGGCTCCCCTTCGCCGAGCTGGCGCCTCTCTACCTCTACGTTCCTGTTGGTGAGGGCGACCTCGCCCGGAAGCTCTGTCGAGACCTCAAGGTGCCCGTCGCTGGCATCCGCACCTGGCGATATACCGTCGGCGTGGACCAGATTGAGATCAACGACTAAATTGACGGTGCCTTCGGGGCCCGAGGAGATGCTGCCGAAGATCCTGCGACCGGGCTGGTAGCCGGCCGTCGAAGTGCTTCAGGACCCGGTGTAGACCGCGGAATCGGCATTGAACGCCGCCCAGGCGAACCAGAGCTCATTGGTGTTGACCACAGGCGTCAGCTCCTCCCCGGCCAGAGGTCCCTCCATGGCGTTGCCGAACAGGTCCCAAACGGTCTCCGTCTCGCGATCCATGAACCGGTCCTCGCCCAGGGCATCGAAAGTCAGAACCCGGTCGCCCACGGTCCTCTCGAACGCCAGCCCTACGCCCACCCCGCGCCCCGTCGTCACGTCGCCGGTGTCCAGCACGGAGGCCGTATCGTCGGCCCCGAAGACCACCAGGATAGGCGTACCCGCAACCTCATCGTTCACCGCCCTCTCCTCGGAGATCTCGCTGAAGGGGTAGGCCTTGTTCGTTCCGCTGATCCTCACCGCCACCACGCGTTCCATCGCCGCGTAGCGGTCGTCGGGGGTACCGCGGAACAGGAACGGCTGCGTGGACGAGTCGTAGCCCGCGTAGGGCTGCCTATCGTACAGCTCCGGCGGGAAGATGCCCTGGTCGCGGGACAGCACCTTCCCGTCTGGGAATTGCGCCTTGAAGTCCTCCCAGGCCAGGATCGGCGAAGGTATGAACTCCAGCTCCGTACCGGCCAACTCACCCACTATCGCCTCCCCCGTGATCTGCTGCCACAGAGACTCAGTCTGGCGGTCCCACATCACCAGGTCGCTGTTTCGCAGCAGCCCGGACACCCCGAACCGGAGGACCTGCCCATCGAGCTCGCGGTCGAACGTGACCGCGCTGTTGCACAAGGGGCAGTAAGACACCACAACCGAGCGGTCCCCCACCACATCGTTCACAACTTCATGCGAGGTCAGGATGCGGAGAGGATAGGCCCGCGCTTCGCCCTCCAGCTCCAACGCGACGACCGGCTCCCTGTCCACCAGCCACTGGGCGGCCTCCTCCACCGTATCGAACTGCGGATCGTCGATGGGCTGGATCACATCCCGCGGATCCGGCCGCTGGATCCCCGCGATCAGCTCGGACAGGGAGATAGTCCGCTTGGTCCAGTCCGTGTTCCAGCTCTCCGTATACAAAGGTATCCTGTCGTCCAGGCCCAGGTCATCGAAAGTCAGATCATCATTGGACGTGTCTTCGCCATCGCCATCGCCATCGCCGTCCCCGCCACCACCGCCCACACAGGCAACGGCGATGAGGGCTGCTACAGCGGAGGCGATAAGTAGCCGTGTCTTCAGACCCACACTCATCACTGCCATACCGTCACCTTAAAAAGACGGCCGCGGGTGGAAGCCTTCAGCCACATCGCCCGTCCTAGGTTCGTGCCTCCAGCCCGCGACCTCGGAGGGGGACCACGTATCCGTGTCCCGAATGTAGATACGCGATCGGCACACCGTTAGATTCTCCACACGCTTAACGCAATCGTTACAAGCCTTCGCGTCGTATTCTTTACACGAGGCTGACCGCCTGCATATAATACCGTGGGTATAGTCTACAGCTATAATGGCAAGAGGAATCACGTATAGCAGCCCGCCCAAGCCGGCCAACGGCCCAGCGGGCTTTTCTATTTTCAGCCATCTGCAAGGAGTTGCCCCGTGACCGAAAGCACCACTACCCAGCCCATCGCCCGCGGCCTCAAGAACATCGTCGTCGACAAGACCGCCCTGAGTATGATCGACGGCGAGGCCGGCAGGCTCGTTTATCGCGGCTACGACATCCACGATCTGGCCGAACAGTCCACCTTCGAGGAGGTAACCTACCTCCTGTGGTACGGTCACCTGCCTACCACCCCCCAGTTAGAGCAGTTCATGGCCGCGCTAAGAGACGCCCGCACCATTCCGGACGCCATTATCCAGGTGATCCGCCAGGTTAGCGCCGCCCACCCCATGGACGTCCTGCGCACCTCCGTTAGCGCCCTCGCCGCCTTCGACCCCGACATCGATGGTATGTCGACTGAGGCGAACCTGCGCAAGGCTGTGCGCCTCACCGCCCAGGTGCCGGCCATCGTCGCCGCCCACCACCGCATCCGCAGCGGCGACGAGCCCGTACAGCCTGACCCTAACCTCTCGCTGGCCGCCAACTTCCTATACATGCTGCACGGCCAGAGACCGGATCCCCAAGCGGCACGCGCCATAGACGTTGACCTCATCCTTCACGTCGAGCACGGCTCCAACGCCTCCTCCTTCGCCGCCCGCGTCACCGCCTCCACCCTGGCCGACATGCACGCTGCCATCGTCTCCGCCATCGCAACCCTCAAGGGCCCCCGCCACGGCGGTGCCGCCGAAGCCGTCATGCATCTGGCCCAGGAGATCGGTGAGCCCGAGAACGCCAAGGCGTTCATCGCCCGCAAGCGCGAGCATGGCGAAAAGATCAACGGTTTCGGCCACCGCGTATACCGCGTAGAGGACCCCCGTGCGCGCCATATGCGCGACCGCGCGCGCGAGCTAGGCGACAGGCTGGGACAGCCGAAGTGGTTCCGTATCCTCACCGCCATCCACGAGGCGATGGCGCCCCTGGCTGAGCGCGGCGTCAACGTCAACGTGGACTTCTACGCCGGCGCCGTCTACTACCTGCTGGGAATCCCGGAGGACATCTTCGTGCCCATGTTCGCCATCGGCCGAATACCGGGCTGGGCCGCTCAGATCATGGAGCAATGGGAGGACAATACACTCATCCGGCCGCTCCTTGAGTACCAAGGGCCGGACAACCTTGAATACGTGCCGATAGACCAGCGTATCTAGAATCTACCCCTCGATCTTCTCGATCCGCATCCGCAGCACGCCGGCAGGGACGTCCACCTTCACTTCCTCGCCCTCTCTCCGCTTCAACAGCGCCTTGCCCATGGGGGATACGTTGGAGATCTTACCCTCAGCGGCGTTCCCTTCGTTCAACCCCACAATCGTGTAGCGCAGCGAAGCGCCGGAGCTCAGGTTCGTCACCTCTACCGTGCTCCCTACTCGCACCCGTGAGCCGGCGCCGTCCACCTTCTTCACTATCACGGCATGCTTCAGCGTCCCGTCTATCTCCCGAATGCGCGCCTCCAGGTGCGCCTGCTTATCCTTGGCCGCATCCAGAGGGGCGTTCTCGCGGAAGTCCTTGTCCAGCATCGCCCGCCGGATCTCCTCGCGCACCTGGGGCCGTTGCGACTTCAGCGCCTCCAACTCACCCTTCAGCGCCTCGTGCCCCTCAGCCGTAACCTCAACGACCCGCTGCTTCACGGAGCCGGCCACAGCGCCCTTAGCGCTCTTCTTCAGCCGCAAGTGAGGCGCCAGATTGGTCGGCGTCATCCCCTCCTTCTTGAGGTAGGAGAGGAATCCTCGCACCTGCTCTGCGCGCCGCTTCGACTCCACCGTGGCCGCGCCCAGTTCCTCGCCGTACAGCGAGATGTCGTGGCCCCGAAGCTCGTCGGTGAGGCGGCTCGCGCCGTACCAACGTACGAACCGGTTCACCTCCGCCTGCGCCGGAGCGCTAGCGCTTTTCGCCAGCGACGAAACGTATCGCGTCGCTGCGTCCAGAAGCGAAACCGTAGACATGGTGGGGTTTTGATTCTATGGCCGCCGGCCAGCACTGTCAAATGAGTCCCGATAGAGGGCGTCTATTCGGCCGGCGTCGGCGAAGGCGCAGCCGTGCCCTCAGCAGATGGAGTAGGCACAGGCGTGGTCGAAGGTGAGGCTGTCGGCTCAGGCGATGGCGTCGGCGTGGCCCCAAGCTTCTCCAACACCCCCTCCGCCGCCGTCAGGCTCGCCTCTACGGCCCGCGCCTGATCTCCCGACGACTGCCCTTGCAGCTTCTGAAGCAGCTCGTACTGCCTGCTGGCTACTGAGACCGCCGCCACCCGCTCCATGAGCGCTATATCTTCGGGGCTGTCCAAGTCCGCCGCTAGATCGTTGTCGGCCTCCTCCAGCGCCTCCAGAAACGCCACCCCCACCGACTCTCCATCCCGAACCGAATCCTCCAGGACCGCCACCCGCTCCTGCACTACCTCCAGAGGAGTCTGCACCGAAGCCGCGCGAGCAGCGCTCGTCTCCATGGCGAAGTAAGGGCTGACGCTGACGCTTACCCGGCTGAGCCTCTCACCATCCTCCGCCATCAGGGTCACGCTCATCAGCGCCAGCACGCCGATGACGACCGTCGCAGCGAGGCCGGCCGAGGCCCAGCGCCACCAAGGCTTTCTCTCCGCCTGAAACGACAGAATCCGCTGCAGGCGACGCCTCATGCGGGCTGCTTCCAGGAAGCGCTGAAGGCCGCGCTCCCTGACATGCGGAGGCGGAACTTCGTTCAGGCCGGCCGCTATCTTCTCAGCGGCCCCGAGCAGAGGCTCTAGGCGGCCCCTCCATGCGGGGTATAAGGAGAGGCTCTCCTCAATGCCCCTTCGGCCCTCAAGCAACGCCGAAAGGCACTCCTCAAAGATCTCCTCAAACTCGCCTCTCCCCATGAACTTTTGGCCTCTGGGTGAGCATCTCCCTTAGCTTTGCTATCGCCTTGTGCTGTATTACCTTTACGTTCCCCTCGCCCTTACCCATCGCCCGCGCCGTCTCCGCCACCGTCAGCCCGGCGGCGAATCGGTAGC
>CAZYOV010000066.1:2644-12798 GCA_964649215.1 uncultured Dehalococcoidia bacterium | reverse complement strand
CCGTGGGTCTCCGGTGGGGTGTACGCGGTGTCCGTGCACCGGCGAGAGTAGGGACTCCAGCGCTGGCCGAGCAGCTTTCGGCCTCTGCGCCGCTAACGGCACCGCCGGACATGGGCGGGTCGGCCCTCTTCGGTAGGATCGCCGGCACCTTCCGCAGGGTGCCATTCTAACGGCTGATTGGGGGCGAAATCGTATCTGGAGCGGGCGATGGGGATCGAACCCACGGCCCTCTGCTAGGGAAGCTAGTGGGCCCAAGAGATACTAACGGCACTTAGTGTGCCCTCGGAACCCCCTGGAGCCCAGCACTACACCTCCTCCAGCAGCGCCTCCGCCATCTCCACATGCTTGGGCATGCCGATCCGGCGGTACATGGCGATGGCTTCCGTAAGCAGCCGGAAAGCCTTATCGCGGTCTCCCGGCCCGTCGCGGTCGATGAGCATGCAGGCGTACCAGCGTCGCACCTCTGGCTGCTCGATGACGACCGGAATCTCATGCGCCTGGCGCATAGCCACCTCGTAGTGCTCCTCCGCCTTCCCCCACCGGCCGCCGGCCGCCGCCGCCGTGCCCGCCAAGTGGTGGAGGAGGCGGCCGATCCAGAAGCTGATAATGACGCCGCGGCTAAGACAATCCAAGATCAAGTCGTGTAGCTTGGCCGCTTCTTCTTTCTCCCCCAGTACGGCCAGCCCCTCAACAACAAAGAACAGGGCGTTGTAGGCAGCTTCGAGGTTCGGCTGGCCCGAGCGCGGCAAGCGGTCTCTATTTTCTCTCAGGAGGGCCAGGGCTCCTTCCTTATCCCGGGCATAGGCCCTAACCATAAAGAGCATTGCCCAACTGGACCCGATCGAGCGCGGCACATCCGCGTCCACCCGCGCAGCTTCCTGGAGATTGTCGACCGCTTTATCCCAGCGGCCCCTGCCAAACTGTAGCAGGCCGGCAACCACGTAGGAGCCGGACAACTGCAGCGGCCCCATCCCCTGAGTTAGCTCAAAGTCCTGGCGAACGAACTCTTTAAGTCTATCGAAATCGGGGGCGAGGAGCAGATCGCGGAAGGCGCGGCTGCGCAGGGAGTTTATTAAGGCGGCGTAGTTGCTCAACTTCTTGGCCAGGGCCTCCAACTCCTCGCCTACGCGTACGGACTCCTCCATGCGCCCGAGGCAAATCAAGCCCAGTTCTACGAAGCCCAGCATGTCAGCCAGAAACCAGAGGTCACCGCTAGCGCGCAACAGCTGAGCGGCACGGCTGGCGATCGTCAGGCCTTCCTGGCGTTCCTGATAGAGATTCTCGTGGCCGAATTTGGCAGCCAGGGCACGTCCCAAGAGGCGCTCGTCGCCCAGTTGCTGGGCCATGGCCAGCGCCTGTTCGATCAGCAGACGGGCGGCCTGGTATTGGCCGACCAGGCTAAGGGCGAGGCCCAAGGCGACCAGCAGATGACAGCGATCGGCATTAACTTTGTCTCCTAGAGCAGCGACGCCGCGCTGAGCTGTCTGTGCGGCTTCAAGAAAGCGGCTGCTCCAGTTCAGCTGCATACTCATCTCCACGCAAATGCGCCCCAGGGCTTCGGCCTCGCCTAACGTTTCGTAAATGTTGACGGCCTCGCGCCAGTAGCCTAGGACCGATCCCCAGTCGCCCAGGCTGCGCAGGGCCAGCCCTCGTTTGAACAGGAGGTCAGCACGCCCTCTCTTGCCATCGGCTGGCTGCAGGGAGAGGGCGCTCTCATAGAGGCGCAAGGCGTCCTCGAACGCCGCCATCGCCTGAGCCCGGTCGCCGGCAAGCGTCAGGTATTGAGCCGTCTTTTGTGGGTCGGCCGCGGTGCCAGCCCGTGACAGGTGATGGGCCAGGTCGGCGGCGCGCTCCTCCAGGGCGCGGGCATACAGCCGCTCCATCGCCTCGGCTACCCGCAGATGCAGCCGCTGGCGGTGGGGGAGGGAGACGCCGCTAAGTAGAGTCTGTCGGATCAGCTCGTGGGCGAATGTGAAGCGGGCCTCGGCGTCGTCGGCGGCGGAGGCGATAAGGTTAGCCCGCTCCGCCTCGTCGACGGCGTCCAGCAAGGCATCGGGGTCCACAGCCTGCGCTGAGCCTGTCGAAGCGTCGCCCAACGCCTCAAGCAGCTCGAAGCTAAAGGCACGGCCAATCACGGCTGCGCTCGTGAGCACACGGCGGCAATTCTCGCTTACCCGCTCGAGCCGGCGCTCGATAACCAGACGGACGCCCTCCGGCACGTCCAGTTCATCGATTCTGAGGTCGGAGCGCCAGCGGCCCTTGGCGTCGAACAGCTTCCCCTCTTCGGCGAGGTGTTGGAACACCTCCTCTACGAAGAACGGGTTTCCCTCCGTCTCGCTGTAGACGGCGCCGACCAAGGGTCTGGGCGCCTCCTGGCCGCTGAGGGCGCGCAACATTGCGGAGACGCCGTCCTGGGGCAGCCGCCTGAGGGTGATGCGGTGGGCCAGCCGCTGACGCAGTAGCTCCTCCAGCGTCCTGGCCAGGGGGCCAGCCACATCCATCTCCACATCGCGGTAGGTGCCGACGATGAGGACGGGCATCTCCTGGAGCTGCTGGGCGATGTGCTGAACTAAGAGCAGGGTAGCGTCGTCCGCCCACTGGAGGTCGTCCAGGAGGAGGAGCAAGGGCTGGGTGAGGCCGACACGGGTCAGGAAGTCGCGCATGCCGTTGAACAGGTATCGGCGCTCCTGCTCCGGGGGCAGCTTTGGCGGCGCCGGGATGTCGGGGAAGAGGCGGCGCAGCTCCGGCATTAGCTTCGCCACCTCCGGCGCCGATTCACCCAGGACATCGCGCAACGCCTCCGGCGGGAACAGGCGGGCGGCGGCCTCCAGGATCTCGACGTAGGGGATATAGGGAGGCGCCCCCTCCATCTCGTAGCAGTGGCCGATGAGCGCCGTCATACCCCGCTGGCGAGCCTCGGCCATCAGCTCCTCGGCCATGCGGGTCTTGCCGACGCCGGGCTCGCCCCCGATCATGGCCAGGGCGCCCTGACCCTTGGCCGCCTGGTCGAGGAGGCGCCGCAGCTCGGCCCGCTCGCTCTCGCGGCCCACGAACGGCGTCCGCTCCACGAGGGCGGGTGCTGCTATCGTCTCCTCCTGCCAGCCGACCTCGAACAGGTGCCAGCGCTCGGGGAAGCCCTTCAGCCGGAAGCGGCCTCGGTCGACGAGCTCGGCATCAGGGGAGCGGCCAAGCACAGCCCTGACTGCTTCAGAGACCAGGACCTGGCCACCCTTCGCCTTAGCAGCGATGCGGGCGGCGGCGTTGACGGTCTCCCCGAACAGGTCGGCCTCTTCCTGGATCACCTCGCCGGTGTTGAGACCTATGCGGATCAGCACCTGCTCTTCGGGAGGCTGGCCGTGGTTGTGCTCCTCCAGCGCCCGCTGGATGCCGACGGAGCAGGCCACCGCCCGCCGCGCCGAGGTGAAGGCAACCATGAAGCCGTCGCCCATCGTCTTCACCTCGTGGCCGGCGTGCTCCTCCACCTGCTGGCGCACGAGGTCCCGCTGGGCACGCAGTATCTCCTGCGCGGCCTCGTCGCCCCGACTGGTCGTCAGGTCGGTGGAGCCAACTACGTCTGTGAACAGGACGGTGACGGTGCCTTCTGGAAGCTGCTGGGACATGGTGGCCGACCTCTGGGGAACGCACCCCATTGTTGTCTATCCGCCAGGAATAGTCAAAGCGAAGGACACTATGGGAACTTAGTGTTGGCATGGTCAGGTCCCCTGCGTCTACCGGATGCGTCTGCTGCCCACCCGCATTTGCCGGCCGCGGTGAAGGTCGGAAGGCCGGGACGTTGGCGGATTGGCACAGCTGCGAGCCGGATGTAGCATTTCGGCTGCTTCGTGAAGTACCCTTGCTTATGTCGCAGGACTGTAGGATCAAACCTGGATCGCCATGATCGTTGTAATGAAGACCGGTGCCACGGAGGGTCAGATCCTCGCGGTGCAGAAGCGGGTCCGCGAGCTCGGCTTCAAGGATCACCTTTCCCGCGGTGAAGAGCGCACCGTCATCGGCGTCCTCGGAGCAATCCATCCCGACCTCCAAGACGAATTCACCGCACTGGACGGCGTCGATTCTGTCGTGCGCATCAGCGAGCCATTCAAGCTGGCCGGTCGGGAGGTCAAACGGGAAGACACCGTCGTTAACGTCGGGCCGCTGGAGATCGGCGGCGGTCGCCTCGTGATCATGGCCGGCCCCTGTTCTGTGGATACGGAAGAGAACATCATGGAGACCGCACGGGCGGTGAAGGCTGCGGGCGCCCACATGCTGCGGGGCGGCGCGTTCAAGCCCCGGACGAGCCCTTACGACTTCCGCGGCCACGGCGAGAAGGGGCTCAAGATACTAGCCAACGCCCGCGACCAGACTGGGCTTCCTATCGTCACCGAGGTAGTGGATGCTCGGGACGTAGACCTCGTGATCAAGTACGCTGATGTACTACAGATAGGAAGCCGCAACATGCAGAACTTCGCCCTCCTGGACGAAGTGGGCAGAGCAGCCAAGCCCGTGCTGCTCAAGCGAGGGATGTGGGCCACTGTCGAGCAGTGGCTCCTAGCCGCGGAATACATCCTCTCCCACGGCAACGGCGACGTCGTCCTCTGCGAGCGCGGCATCGTCAGCCACGAAACTGGCACGCGCTTCACGTTCGACATCAGTGCCATCCCTCTGGTGAAACACCTTAGCCACCTGCCCATCATCGGCGACCCCAGCCATGCCACCGGCAAGTGGTACCTTGTCGAGCCCGTGGCCATCGCCGCTGTCGGTGCCGGCGCGGACGGCCTGATCATCGAGGTCCACCCCGATCCCGACCACGCCCTATCAGACGGTTCTCAGTCTCTAACGCCTGATAACTTCAGCAGGCTCATGGTACGCGTCGCTGCCATTTCCTTGGCAGCAGGCAAGCCCCTGCACCCACCACTGGACTAAGAGTAGGATGCTCGTTTGCGCCGAACTTAGGGCAGTCGGACTGTGCCCCAGGCTATGTATGCCGCCCCGAACAGAGCCGACTTTACCTGAAGATCAGGAACATAGGGCGCCAGTAGACTCCAAGGCTTGTCATAGCCTTCGAAGGTCGTTACGTACTGACGGGCCACCCGCCGCATATAGAGGTTCACAGGAAACGCCCACCAGGGAGCCCACTTCCCGCCTGCAGTCACGGCCCGCCCGCCAGGCTTCACATGCTGGATGACGTTGTCAATCGCGGCCACCGAGCGCATGATGTCGTGAGTGAAGTTGAAGAAAACGGCGTCTGCCTCCACAGGGATTGCAGCATCCTCTATCGCCGACTGGATCAGTGTGACGTTTCCCCAGCCGGCATTGTTGACCCTGTCACGCGCCCGCGCAAGCATTTCAGGACTCAAGTCGATGCCGACGATCTGACCATCTGATCCGATCCGTTTCTCGATCAGCGGGAAGCTCAAACCAGTGCCACAGCCGACATCCACAACGACATCTCTCGGCTCAAGCTTTAGAAGAGCCAAAGCGTCGCGCCGAACACCCTCTGCCGCGTTCACCAGCCCGTCATACCGGTCGGCGAGGCCTCGGTACTTCTCGACGGCCAGGTCCTTGTTTGGTCCCATCATAGTTGGCCCCCCTGCCTAGGCAGTCATCGGAAAGACGTTGACGCTATCGTCCGGGGGAATCTTGCCGCAGGCTTACAGTATATCTCTCGGGCAGCGAGGGCGAGGTGTGACGGCAATCTCCATTTGTCTCAGCGGCTAGGTGGGATATGGCGGCTGGCAGCACACTAATCTGCCCCAGTGTCAGTTGACTGTACCGACCGTCGCGCAGGCCCGTATCTGGTTGGGCTCCATAACAGGCGATTATGGCGCGCAGCTTGGGTCAGCTATGGCCCGCGGGGTGTACCCTTACGCTTCTTCCAGCGCCTTTCCGCCAAGCGCATGAAGTGAAGCTTCACGGCGCTCTTGTTTCCCAATCGCCGCATAAGGGCATTGTTTCCTTCCGCCGCGATCCGCAGCATCCGCTCGCGATCCGTGGCCCAGGCAGTGAGGCCTTTGACGCGCCCAGCCGCGGCGTTCGAGCTGGGGTTCTTCGATTCGCTCATTCCTCCATTATCTCGAACCGTCTGCTCCGCCTGGCACGAGTGTACATGAAGAGGGAGGCCCGGCTCAGCCGCTTCTTCAGCAACGCTCAAGTGATAATCAGCCCGCCGGGAGAAAGCCGGTTCGCTTACCGCCGGCGCGCTGATCGTGGTCTGCACTTCGATCCGTCGCCTGGTTCCGCCCAGTTTCTATTGTTAGCTTCGCCGGCACCACGCCTGGGATTCCGTCCTCATCTTCGCCGCATCCCACCAATCACGACCAGTCGCTCCTTCGCCATGATGATGTCACCTCCTCCACAATAAGTAGCGTATCGGCGACACCAATGGTCCCCAGGCTGTGGGGATTTAACCTATGCGGCAAAGAGATCGTTCAATCGCCTCAGCGCTCGGAATAACGGCTTCTGAAGCTCATCGTAGACCGCCTCTGCGGCGAGCTGAGAATAGCTCGTCGAGAACGTTGGATACACTTGGAGCAGGTTCACGATTTCGCGCGTGAGCCGGGCTCTGCGATCTATAGCGAGCGTAAGCTGGCCGATCATCTCGCCGGCGTGGGGAGCCAGCACGTGCCCCCCTACGATTCGGAACCTCGCGTCCGTAACGATGACTGCCTTGCCCTCCGTGGCGCTGTCGGTACGGGCGCGGTCCGAGTGATCGAAGTCCCATTCGAAAACGTGCGCCCCTCGTTCTCCGAACCTCTCACGCGCCTCTGTCGAGGTCATGCCGACATGCGCAAGTTCGGGGTCCGTAAAGGTGGTCCAAGGGACGAGGGTGGGGGCGCGCTGGGAACCGGGATAGAACATGTTGCGAAGCGCAACTACGGCCTCGGCCGCGGCGCTGTGCGTAAAGAGGAAGCGGCCAGCGCAGTCGCCGGCGGCATAGATCGACTTGACGCTGCTGCGCAGCTTCCTGTCGACGGTAATTCCCTGAGGTCCCGTGTCTACACCCACCTGGTTGAGCCCCAGCGACTCGACGTTTGGCTTACGTCCGGCCGCCACGAAAACATCCTCGGCGCACCAGGAGCGCTCCACCTCTCCAATGCGGCCGTACAGGACCTTGCCAGCGTCCCCGCGCGCCGCGCGGAAGCAGCAGACGTCCAGGCACACGTCGACTCCCTCTTCGCGAAGCCTCTCTATAAGGATCTCGCACAGGGCGGGCTCCTCACGCTCGAGAATGCCGGGGAGCTGCTCTAACAGAACGATTTTCACTCCGAGGCGGCTCAAACCCTGCGCCATCTCCACCCCAGTGGGCCCAGCCCCGACGATCAGAAGTGATGTCGGCGGGCGCTCCAGCTCGAAGAGGTTCTCGCTGCTCAGGAATCCGATCTCAGCCAGGCCATCGATGGGCATCGCTGGACGAGAACCCGTGCAGATGAGGATGTACCTCGTCGTCAGCGCGCGGTCGCCCACGCGAACCGTGTGTTCATCAACAAACGCGGCGTCGCCAAAGATAAGCTCGACACCCGCCTGGGTGAACCTCTCCGGACTGTCATCGCTCTCTGCGATCGCTTTCTGCGTCTCGCGGATCCGCTGCCAGATTATCGCCGTGTCGAACTGCAGATCGGTGGGGGAAAGGCCATATCTCTCTGCGTGGCTAACAGTGTAGGCAGCTTTCGCGCTGGCCAGCATGGCTTTGCTGGGGACACAACCGGTCCACAGGCAATCGCCTCCGATACGCGCGCGCTCGATGAGCGCTGTCCGCACTCCCATCCTTGGAGCGGCCTCGCCGGCGACGATGCCAGCGGAGCCGGCGCCGATGATGACCAGGTCGAATTCGTACTTCATCGTTTCCTCCCAGGATCAGCGAGGTGACCTCCTGGCGGCGTACCTGGCGCTGGCGATCTCTGAAAGGCACTGGGGGAGTGCCGGCCAGAAATCCAGCAGAGCTCACGAACCGAGAACTTTACATCCTCCGACTGCCTATTTCTCGCATGCCCGCTTGAGGTTCTCCAGACTGCTTTGCAGATTCCTGGCGAACGTCCTGCGAGCCCACAACGCGTCGACTAGCCGTCCTATGAGGCCCATGGGAACAGCGTAGTCGACGCTACTTTCAACCAGCGTCTCGCCGTTCACGGGCCTGTAATTCCAGACGAAGCGCGCCGCAACGTCGCCCTCTATCTCCGTGGCACTGCGATGTGGCTGATCACACTCGACGAGCCTGGCCTGGCCCTTGCACCGCCAGCCCAGTATCCGATAGTTCCAGTCCCACGTGCTGCCGAGCATGTTGTCCGTCTGGTTCACATTGGCGAATTCCGAGGAGCCGACGAACCACTCAGGGATATGCTCTATGTCACACGCCAGATGGAAAACATGCTCAATAGGGGCCGAGATAGTAATCGAGTTCTCTAGGGTGGGCATGAGCGTCACCTCCCTCTCGTTGGGGAATTTAGGTGAGCAACGTCTCTCTGGACCCTCCCTCAGGGCCTGAGTATGCTTGCCCCATTATCAGCAATTGAGAGACGACATTCAAGGAATCCATATCCCTGAGGGCGAACGTGGCTGAATTAAAGAGAAGTGCGGGCGGCGGCGGCCCCGGTGTCAGCGGACCGAGTAATCGCCGGCCTGTAGACTTACACGGCCAGGTAGCGGGCCGAACTGTCGGTCGGCCTGGCGTGCAAGTAACGGCCAGTCGTGGCGACCGATTCATGGCCCAGGGTCGCTTGCACAAGGTGGATAGGGCAGCCTCGGTCGAGGGCGTGGCTGGCGTGAGCGTGTCTGAGCCAGTGGGGGCTGACCCGCGCCCGTATCCCGGCCCGCCGAGCCGCCGCTCGGACTATACGGAGGACCTGGGAGGGATCCAGATGGCCGCCCTTGCGGGATCGGAAGACGGGAGCATTGATGTCGGCACCGTCGCGCAAGCCCGTAAGCTCCTGCCACGTTGCGGTGGATAGCAGCACCACCCGCGTCTTCTCGCCCTTTCCGGAAACGGCGACCTGTCCAGCATCGCCCCGCTCCTGAGCGTCGCGCCACGTCAGCGTGCATAGCTCGGCGACTCTGAGTCCCCCAGCGTAGAGGAGGCGCAGTAAAACTCGGTTTCGGCGATGGGGCTCAACGGCGAGCAGGCGTTGCACGTCGGACTCAGACAGGATGCGCTCGGCCAGTCGATTCTTCTGGCGGGGCAGCCTCAACGGCCGGCCAACGTCGAAAGCCAGGTAGCCAATTCGGTGGCCGAAGGCCAAGAGGGACTTCACTGCCGACAGGGTGCGACCGCGGCTGGCCGGCGCGAGGCCCAGCAGGGAGTCCGCAAATCCCTGAACGTCGGCGAGCGTGACCTGGCGCAAGGGTTCGTCCACGAAGGCCAGGAACCGCTTCACGTCGCTCCGATAGGCCCTCTGCGTATGCGGACTGCGGCCGTGCAGCCACAACGCCACCAACTGAGCATCGGTGCTGGCCTGGCGGGCCGTGGGCTGGCTGGTAGTCGGAAGCGGCGATGCCCCTTCCGAATGCACGATAACGGCACTTATCATGCATTCATGATACAGGAAATAAGGGTTGTTAGCAAGAAGATAGTGTCGTATGATGCAGGAAGGCGGGATGAGCGTGTGAAAGACCAGTTGCTGACCCCAGCCCAAGTGGGAGAGCGGTTGCAGGTGACGGAGCGCACCGTCTACCAGTGGCTGCGCGACCGGCAGCTGGTCGGCCACAAGCTCGGACGCCTATGGCGAATTCGACCCGAAGACTTGGAGGAATTCTTGGATCGCACCCGTGTAAGTGCCGGGGAGGGCTGGGAGACTAGTCACAAGTGAGCGTCTGCGTCGCGTGTTATGAGAGTCCAGTGGGTCGATGCCCCTGTGCCGACGAGAAGGACACCTGTCCACATCCCATCATGCATCCCGACTTCGCCCGCCAATCGTTCAGGGAGGGTCGAGTCACATCGACGGCGCTACAGTGGATTGCGGGGGAGTACCGGAGACTAAAGGGAGCCGGTGATGGCACCGACGCGACTCCCCCATAGCCGAGTCCCAAACTCAGCCCGCGAGTACGCGCAGAAAGCGCATTAACGCAAGAAGCCTGGCCGAGATGATTGATGCGCTTATTGCACAGAACCGGGAGTTAGTGGAAGCTGGCGGCGGGCGCGGGGCCAGCTAGAGTCCCACGAG
>CAZYOV010000066.1:0-2634 GCA_964649215.1 uncultured Dehalococcoidia bacterium | reverse complement strand
AGAGGCCTTAGCGCTCCGAGACTGCTCGTTGGTTAGCCTGAATCATTTGCTCGAAGACCTCTTCCATCGCCACGCGCATAGCGTCTGAGTCGCACCCAGGGGCATCTAACGGCCATCCGTTTTGCGCCGCGTTGACAGCAAGGGTAATGATCTCCGCTGCTGTCATCTCCAAGGACACTTCCCCGCGCCGCCCGACCTTCGGGCGCATTGACGGGATCCCGCTCTCTGTGTGATCAAAGTCGACCACCGGTACCTCCTCCTCCAGGATGATACCAATATAGCGCAGGAGAGCCAGTAGCACACCCAGTCAAGTCAGTTCTTACCTGACCACACCGTCCCGGAGGGAGGCTCTTCCTCCGGATCCGGCTGGGCCAGCTTCGGCTTCAACTGGCGCAGGGAGCGAAGGTCAGCGTACCACTGGTCAAGGTTGTTCACGATAAACTGCGGGGCGACGGAGGGGCCGCTGGCATCCTCTAGGGCCGACCGCAGAACGACGAGCATTAGCGGTAGATACAAGTTCCACCAGTGGTTTCTCTCGCTCCTCTTGGTCGGGTCTATCTCGGCCTCCGCCGTCGCTAGGTACGCCTTGGCGCGGATGTCGCCGATGTCGAGGAGGACTGCATCCATGACCTTCTCCTTGCCGGTTGGGACTATCTGCCGCTGCCAGCGCTGGGCGGTACGAACGCTGACATCGAGCCGCTCCGCGATTGCTGCCGTCGACATGCCGCCGTTGGCAAGTTCCCAGGCGCGCTCCTTGAGCCCGTGACGGTCTCGCTGGCTGCGGCCTTCAGGCGGCCCACGCTTACCCATGATGCTCTATCCCGCCACAGTGGCGGCATCTGTACTTAATCTCCGGCCCGCGCAGCCCCAGCGGGTCTGGAAGCTCAAGCCTCTCGAACTCATGCGGGCACCACAGGGACAGGGCCTTCTGTCTCGGCCGCCAGCCGCCGAAGATCTCCTGTCCGTCACCCACCACCACGGCCGCCGGCCCTCGTCTCGGGCTGGCCGCGAGCATCTTGAGGTAGTCGGGGTCGTCCGGGTTCGGAGGCTGTACTACGTATTTGCCATCTTCCCCGCGCCGCAGTCCTTTGGCCTTAATGGCTCGCCAGACCGTCGTGCGCCCGCATCCAATTTGCTCTTCGACCCAGCGAGCGCCGAAGCGGTTCAGTACGACCGCGAAGTCCCCCGCATCCCAGTCCCAGAGTTCGTCGTAGCACTGCTTCCGCTTCCTCTTCGGCGCCCTGACATTCGGCAACTCAAACCGCGCGTGGTGCACCCACCACCAGGCCACATCCTTGCGGACCTGGGCGACGGAGATTCCGTGCTTCGTGGCTATCTCGGGGGTGGAGAGCTCGGTGTCGTGGAAGTCGTCAAAGACCGACCGCGCTCTTCTCGCTATCTCTTCTTTGCTTCTTCGCGGCATCTTCTAATTCCTTCGACAGTTTCTTCTCCTTGCGGCTGTCCCACGAGACTGCATCCATGTTGAACGACTGCAGCTTCTTCTCCAGGATGAGGGTGAGGCGGGCATCGAAACGAAGGGCGTGGGCCCAGGCCATTATCGCCTCGGGTGGTACGCTACCGGGTCGTGGTCTCAACCCCCCGCGCCTGCGAATGGTTCCTAGGGCGGCCCGCAGCGTCAGCAGGTCTCGCCGGGGGTCTCCGCTTCCCCTCGCCAACCACTGGTTAATCCAGTTGTGGACAGTCTGCCTGGAGACGTCGTGAATCTCGGTCGTCTCGGTCACGCTCTGCAGCCTGATGTATGTGGTGAACACCTCGCGTATACGGCGTCCCCTCTCTTGCCGGTAGTAATTTCTAGCCATATCGAAAGGGTGTCAAACAGGCGCTACTATACGGCGTTTCAACAGACAGCAGCTACGAACGCTGGCGTCAACTTCGACGATATAATGCCGTCGCTCCGGTCGCTCCTCTTACTAGCTACTCTCATGGCCTCTGGTTTCCTTCCTCTGTTATTAGCTTCGAATCTCATGTTGTTAACCTATCCTTATCTATACCTAGTATACAGTATTAGCTAGCTTCCATCAACTTGATGGATCTTTAGCGATAGTGTATTAGGGCATCCGTTTGGCAAGCAGTACGTCTGGAGTGAGGTGACACCGTGTGGGGAGGACGATGTGGTGGCTGGTCTCAATAGTTGGGCGTATCAGCGGAGGGCGTCGAAGATCCACACCATCGCCTCGGTATCGCGCTGGCAGTAGGCGAGCAGCGCTTCCCGAAGGCCCTCCCTCTCATCCTTCCCCGTCTCGGGCGCGATTATTTGCGTGAACGTTAGCGACGCCTGACTGCCGTCCTGGATCCCGAGGTCTTGGTAGCCGGCATCTGGCACTAGCGCCGGGAGGACCGCCTTGATGGAGTAGCTTCCGTGGAAATCGGGGTGGTAGTAGTACGCCCTGAGCACCTCAAGGAGGTCCAGGAAACGGGTGTTCAGGTCCAGCAGGCGCTCCGAATATTGAGGGAGATCGCCCGCGAGCTGTTTGATGATGGTCTGCTCGTAGCTGGAGTAGGCGATGATAGTTCCCTCGGGCCCGATGGCGTCGAGGAGGCAGGCGGCGAAGCCCTCCCTGGGGTCCCCGTCTCCATCGGCCAGGAACGAATGGTGGCTCAGGTCATCGGCCT